>NZ_CP136051.1:1595000-1914000 GCF_032999765.1 Imperialibacter roseus
TTCACTCGATTTATGGTTTCAGGTCTGCTCTTTGGGGCAGGCCTTTTTTTGTTTCCCTGGAATGCAGTTTTCATTTGAATCCCTTACACCGCATTTGGCGAAGTATGAATTTCTTCAATATTATTTGACATTAATAAAAGATATATTATTATTGTTTATCAATAATTAATTTCCGCATAACATGAATAAGCTTCGCATCATTCGCATCATTGTTAAAGCCAGCATGGGCTTGCTGATTTTAGGGATGGTGTTCGTTACCATCTTCTTTGCGTCGATGAAGGAAGGGGTGTTTATCGAGATTGAGCAGCCGCATTGGGTAATCAAATCGGATCAATTGCAGGAAGTGCTGAGGTCGCAGCTGCCTGTTCCGGATAAGCCCATGCTGCTCTCTGTCGAAACGCTGGAAATGAGGCTGCCGGTGCATCTCAATCTACGGTTGATTGTAATCGCAATGATGTTTATGGTGTCGGGCTATATGCTCTGGATACTCTGGCTCATAGCAACAATCATTCATGATGTGATGAAGGGCACACCGTTCAACCTGAGCAGTAGCAAGAGAGTGAAGCTTATCGGTACGCTGGTTGTGCTTGCTCCTTTGGGCGAGTGGATACTCAATGTCTTTTTCTCGCTTTGGATCGATAATCGATTTCATTTCGAAGGAATGATCCTGGAAACAGACGCCAATCTGGGCTGGCCGGTGTTCATACTTGGGCTTCTGATTGTGGTGCTCGGCGTAGCCTTCGAGCAGGGCCAGAAAATACAGGAGGAAAACGAACTGACAATTTAGGAAGCGCACTTTCGAGACTGTTCTGTTCAATTCTTAAATAGCTGGTAGTTGTAAAATTGATGATATGAAAAAACTCAATATCGCTCAGGGGGTCATCACCTTCCTTATATTGTTGCTGTGGCTGGGCGTGGCTGTAGGTACTGTTTCTCTGGTGACTATGAAGGAAGGCAGGTATTACGAGATAGGCGAACCCCATCTCAGGGTGCAGTCGGATGAATTGCAGAAAAGCCTTGGCGAAACCCTGGCGAACAGCATTCCCGAATCGTTCAAAATCAGGGTAGACACTATGAAATTAAGCCAACCCATTGACGGAGGCTTAAAAGTACTACTACTTTCGATTGTGTACATGTCCGTTGGATACCTGACCTATGTGCTCTTTGTTTTCAAAAGCATTATCAACGACGTGAGAAGAAGCAATTCTTTCAATAGGGACAATATACAAAGAGTGAAATTGCTCGGTTTGCTGATTGTTATTGCCCCATTTGTCAATTGGCTGGTGGCGAAGGCCATGGTGTGGTGGCTTGAATACAATTACCTGTTTGATGGGGTAAAGGTTGTTTCGGACTCATCTTTTGACTTTACCGTGTTTCTAATGGGCCTCATTATCATGGTGTTGGGTGTAGCTTTTGAGCAGGGTAGAAAAATCAGGGAGGAGAATGAACTTACTATCTAAATTAAACGCTCATTCAAATAGGATTGTGAAATGAAAAAACTCAAACTCATCAGAGAATTTATTTTAGTTGCTAAGGTTGGGCTTTTTGTAGGGCTGGTTGTCATTGCGTTCTTTTTGGTGACAACTAAAAACGGCGTTTTCGTTCCGGTTAGCGACCCGCACCTTCACATTACTTCGGAGCAAGTAAAGAACACACTTTACGATGCACTGTTTCAGTCCCGGCCGCCGGTAAGGGGAGAGCCAGTGCTCACTTCCATCAGCACGGCCGATCTTAGTTTGAAAGTAGACGGTAGTTTCAAGGCTTTGGTCGCTGTTATTTTTGTGCTGGCTACAGCTTATATTTTGTGGGTGCTCGAATTGCTCAAGAGAATCGTTAAGTCGGTGGAGGATAATAATTCTTTTAGTGTAGGCAATATTGGCAGGGTAAAGCTGACAGGAGCTTTGGTTATGCTGGCACCTGTTTTTGAGTGGGTGTTACGGATGGTATTTATGACATGGATAAGTAGTAAACTCACTTTTGAAGGGATGACGCTAACCTCAAATGCCGACTATGGTATTTCCATTTCTATTGTGGGGCTGCTGATCATTGTGCTGGGAATTGCTTTCGAGCAAGGTCAAAAATTACAGGAAGAAAGCGAACTCACTATCTGATGCCGATTATAGTCAACCTCGATGTAATGATGGCGAAGCGGAAGATCCGTTCCAAAGACCTGGCCGACAGGCTGGGCATCACCGAAGCCAACCTGTCGATACTGAAGACAGGCAAGGCCAAAGCAGTGCGATTTTCTACGCTGGAGGCTATCTGTCAAATACTGGAATGCCAGCCAGGGGATATTTTGGAGTTCAGGGAGGAGGATTAGGGGCATTGCTGAGGTTGTTCTTCAAATCATTCTCCACAAGCGGTAATTGCGAGGCTGCCGATAAATATTACATAAATAACCTAACACCAACAGCCGTGGCAATCTGTTCGAGTTAGCAGTCACCGCTGACAGATTGCCACGTCACAAAAACAATCTGCTGACGTGAAATTTGGACTAGTGACTCGCAATTACCGAAGAATTTGAGCTTGTTCACCCCTTCACCAAATACTTATCCAACCACCCCACCACCAGCTTCCGCATCTCAGGCAGCTCTTCGTGCGGACAATCAAACAGCTCGATGAGGCAATCTTCTTCCCGGCCGTGCTGCTTATACAGCGGCAGCAGGTAATCTCTCACCTTTTCCACTCCAGCGGGTGGTGTCAGCAGGTCCTGCTGGCCATTGAGGCTGAGGTGAGGGCGAGGAACGATCAGTTCGTTGATGGTGCTGGTAGAAAAATGCCGGAGCAACGAAGGCACATAGTAGTAGATGCCATGGCCGCTGAGGTTGCCAATCTTCATCAGCTCATCAAAGTCGGTTAGGCAGCAAAGGTCGAGGCAGGTGGTGATGCGGGTGTCGAGCGCCGCCAGCCACCAGGCTTTGGTAGCGCCCATAGAAAGCCCGAACACGCCCACCCGGCTGGTGTCGGCTTCCGGCCTGGCCAACAGGTAGTCGAGGGCTTTCATTTCGTCCCACAGCATCATGCCAAAAAGGGTTTGCCCTTTCCACAGCATTTCTTTGAAGGTGTCGGCTTCGCCAAACGCTCCATTTTTCAACCGGTTCCTTTCGCCAAAGCACCAGCTGTCAATGGCCAGGGTCATAATGCCTTTTTTTGCATACACCTCGGCATAGGCCGGCATCACAGTTCGCCCGTTGAGCAGTTCTTCTTTCCCTATTTCATAGGTGCCAAAGTGGGCATGACAGTAGAGCATGCAAGGGGCTTTACCTTTCAGGTTGTCGGGTACGAGTAGGATGCCATGTACCTTCTCCAACCCATTGAAGTCGAACTCCAGGTGCTCCAGGGTGTAGCCGTTGCGCTTTTCTTTTTTAACCAGTTGCGGAGGCTTGGGTATATACTGGGTGGGTAAGTCTCCCAACAGCCCAAGCAGTTTTTTGCGCTGACTGGCCTGATGGCTGGTGTAGATTGAGTCTTGGAGAGGCATAGTAAACGTAGGTAATTCAAATGGCAACATGCTGACGACCGAGGCCGCCACTGAGTTTTTAATAAATGTTCTTCGGAATGATCCCATGTGCCTTTATTGTGTGGAGAAAGTTAACGATTTTTGGACGCCTTTTTTATCATAAATGCCGGCAACGGTACATTTTTCGATTCGTTGCCCTTTGCTTTCTCCGACCGGAAATTTTACTTTGAGCCAAGCCACAGGCTTTTGTATCTAACTAACATTTGCGGAGACCCCCTTTATGATAAATCCTGGCCAGCGGCCAAGCACACATGAATTCTTTTTTCGGAGCAGTTTTTTGTCAATAGGCCATCTCCAGCTGCTGAAGCTGACCATGCGCTGGCTATCGATGCTCTGGATGTTGACAGCCTGCCGGTCAGCTGACGAAAAAGTGCAGAAGAAAGAGCTGGCATCTGTTATAGATATCCCTGCATTTATCAAATCTGCCGACCACAAGAGAAATGCTGGAGAGTTTGCTTCGGCTGTTCAGCACTATGACAGTTTACTTGCAGCAGCGTCGCTTACGAAGGAACAAGAAATATACCTGGTCATTAATCGGGAGATGTGCCGTCTGCTGACCACCGATACGCTGACCACCGTGAGTCAGGATCAACTTAGTGATTCAGTCTTGGCCCAACAAACTGTTTCCGGCAAGCTTCTCAAGAGCGTTGTCGACATCAGGAATGGGCGGTCTGCATTAAAAACGCTGCATGAGGCGAGTGCCACGCTTAGGAGAACCGGCTTTGAGGCTAGTTTTGAATACTTCGTAGTGCTGGAGCACCTGGGTTGGTGTCATCAGATGGTGCACGGCGAAACTGATTCATCTTATTTCTATTACAAAAAAGCGCTGGATATGGCGGGCGATTTTGAAGTCCTATCGCCCTTCATTCCACGACTTCTCGTGCAACTTTCGGAAGTGGCCATTACCAACAGGGATATGGTCGCCGCCCTTGGGTATACCGAACAGGGCCTACGCTACCAGCCAGCGAACAGAGACTTGCATGAGTTGCTGACCCTGAAGGCAACGCTCCTGCGGAGATTAGAGAAGTTCGATTCGGCGAATTATTACTACCAGCTTGCCGACGAGAAGATCCAATTGAGTGGAGACACGTCCAGCTTGGCCAAGCTTTTGAGAGAAAGAGCCCTGCATGAAATGATTGTGAATAACGACTCATTGTTCCGCTTCCAAATGATGCGTCTGGAAAGTTTGCCTGCGCACTTTGCAAACAATGCCTCGGTAAGCACCGATCGTTTGTACGGCTTCTATCACTTTTTAAGAGGAGATGCTCAGGCAAGTATCGATGCCTATGAGAGGGCCGTGGCGCATTTTTCCAAACAAAAGCTTCCTGATATTGTGCAGACAACAGAGGCTTATTGGGTACTTGCTTACCTGTACAGGCAGATTGGGGAGTACGAAAAGGCGGAAAAGAATATTTTCGCAGCGATCGTCTATTTTTCACCCTACAAAAACACTCCTTTTTCCTGGGAAGTTCTTGTTTCTCCAGAGGTAGCCAACTGGAGCTTCAATTTCGTTAACTATCAGCAGCTGGCTGAAATAGAGCTACAACGGTTCAGGGACGACCCAGGAGACCGGCAAAACCTAAACCGTTCATTTGAAATATACCAGCTCATTGATTCACTGATGTTCCGACAAATAAGAGCAGTGGAAGAAGACGCCCTGCTGATGTTTTTGCGTATTGGCCGCATGGTTTATTCCGGGGCTATTGAAGCGAGCTTTCATTTGCATCAGCTTACCCAGGACACAGCTTACCTGAACCGGGCGCATTTGTATATGGAAAGGAGCAAAGGGCTTATTACCTATCAGGACTTGCTGGCCAGGAACAATGAATACTTTTCGGAAGTGCCGGAGGAGTTCAGAGCAAAGGAACTTCAACTGAAAGCTCAGATAGCCGCAATGAAGCGAAGCTATGCTTACGATTCAAGGGAAATGACTATGCTACTGCGAAAAGCCGATGACTACTATGCTGATATGCAGGACAAATACCCGGACTATTACAAAGCCAAATATCAGATTAATTCAGATTCGTATGCTCATTATGCTGGCATGGCAGACGCCCGTGAAGCCACCTTTGTGCAGTATTTTGTGGACGACGATTATGTTTATTCCCTAAGTTACGGCGGTGAGGGCCGATTTGAACGGGTAGAGATGGATACGTCTGTTACCACTGCTCTCAAGGTGGTGGGCACGCAGCTTTCGAAGCTGCCCAATCGACAGGATGTGGAGGCAAAAAAGGCCTTTATGGAATCCTCAGCGCAGCTGTACGACAAGTTAATAAGGCCGTTGGGCAAGATCCAAAAGTCTCTACTGGTCATTCCAGACGGGGTGTTGGCTTATCTCCCGTTTGAAGTGCTTACAAAGGAGGTGGCCGTGTCATTTCGGGATGCACCTTATCTGATCAGGACCTGTGAGGTAAACTATGCACCGAGTTTGCAAATTTATTCCCTGAGTCAGCATATGCAGACAAGCCGAACAGATGAAGTTGTTGCTTACTCATTTACCAAAAGCCTGGGTGAACTTTATGCCCTGCCTGGTACAAAAAAGGAAGTGGCGCTCCTGGATAAAATATTTTCGGAGAGTGACATCCTGCTGAGAACAAACGAAGAAATAACCCGACAAAGGTTGATAGATGATCTGGTGTCGGCTGGAGATATTATGCACCTGGGTTTACATGCATCGTCCAGTTTGGCCGATAAATTGGAGAATAAGATTGCCTGCTATTCTTCCTCAGGCCTCGATCAGGATGCCCTGTATGGGTACGAAATTGCACCCTTGTCGATCAGGGCGCATACGGTAGTGCTCACGGCCTGTCAGTCAGCGTTTGGGCCCGTGGTGGAAGGAGAAGGCACCTATAGCCTGGCCAGGGCATTTAAGCAGGCAGGAGTGAGCAATGTGGTAGCGTCTTTGTGGAACCTTTCCGACGGCACCACTTCTACATTGGTTGGAAGCTTTTACAACGCACTGAGTCAGGGAAAAAGCGCTTCAACCAGCCTTTCACTTGCCAAGCGACAATACCTGAAAGAAGCGGACGAGCTTATGGCTCATCCGCATTTTTGGTCTGGGCTTGTTTGCCAGGGGCAGTAGCAAAATTTCCCTACCTGGGTTCGATGTGCGCAGCCCTGGTAATGTAAAGGCCAAGTGTGGGATCGTAGGTGACCGGGGCATCCAGTGCGACGCCGTCTTCTGCAGGGTCATAAGCCCGCCATGCGCCTCTTGGTTCCCCACCCCGGGGAGGTACAGCACCATCGCATACATAGTAGCCAATAGTGAAGTCGGGTAGTATGAATGGATAGAAGCGCATGTTATTGAAAGTAAAGTATTCTTTGGATACCCCCGCTCCATTGCCTGCTTTTGCCAGCACTCGTTTTGGGCAACCAAAAGGCCCGAAAATCCGCTTGTCCTCAAAAAACTCTTTCAGGTAGCCAGCGCTGTCGCCCATGTTCACAAGAAAGAGGCCGTGCATGTCGACTCGTTTTCCGTTGACAACACGAGCCTCTTCAAAGTAGGCAGGTATGGTCATTGAAGCGAGAGCAAAATTGGAATCAACGCAGTTTACCTGATAAGAAAAACCATATACCGACAGCCCAGCCAGGTTGTACTCGTGGATGTCGTAAGCTGGGATCATTGATGTGGATTCAGTAACAGAAATAGCAGTTGACTTGGGGGGCAGCGATGTGAAATCATCCTTTTTTGCGTAAAGCTTAATAGTTGACATAATGATTAGTGTTAGTTTCTGCTCAAGGTAAGGAATATGCAACGCCTGGGGAATACTTACTTTTAAGGAAAGTGACTTCTGCTCGAAACTGATATATTTTGTGTTGTTCAGGCTGGTGGCCTGGTGAACAAATGCGTGAAGTGATGGTTATTGTGGAGTGGAACGATCAAACTACTCGTCATGCATACTATTTTATCACATTTCAAACGTTTGTTTGAATAATCTTGCTATATTTCGTTCTCGATTTGAACCAAATAAACTACACGTTATGAAAATGAACTTTATTAAATGGGCGAAGATATTTAGCCTGCCAGCCATGGCGCTTGGTCTCCTTGTTTTCACCGGTTGCGGTGGCGATGATGAGGAAGAAGTACCAACAATGGACATTGTAGAGCTTATTAGCTCTGATAAATACAAGCAAGCTTCCGGGGCTGCTGAAGGGGAGTCGCTAGATTCTCTTGTAAAGTATCTGGGTGTATATCCTGATCTGGTTGAGTTGCTGGGCGGCTCTACTGAATACACGCTTTTTGCACCAAGTAACTCTGCTTTCAAAAGCCTTCTTGCTACGCCAGGGTTTCCAGAAGACATTACTGACATTAACCCTGAAATTGTAAAAGGTGTATTGTCTTACCATGTTGTGTCCGGCACCAAGCTGAAAGCTGATTTGACTGCAGGCACCTCAGTGACCACAGCAGAAACAGAGGCAATTGTTGTGAATGCCGACGGTACTCTGAAAACAGGCTCAACCAACCAGGCTATTGAGATCGTCTCGGCTGACTTGAAGGCTACCAATGGTGTGGTGCATTTAGTGGCTACGGTATTAATTCCACCATCTGTTGGCACGTCGTTAACTCCTATTTTGGGAACTAATGCAGGAACCATCCTGCTTGGGGCACCTTTCACCACTTTGGCAGCTGGTATTAAGCTTGGCGATGCATATGCTGCAGCGAACAGTAAGCCAACATTGACGTCTATTCTGGCTGGAAGCACTGTTCACACAGTTTTTGCACCCACCAATGCGACTTTTACTGCCGGACAAATTACTGCTAACACATTTACCGGTGAGCAGTGGTATGGCATTATTGCGAATCACGTGGTACTTGGCCAAACTATTGCACCAGCGGATTTGACGACTGGAAAGTCTTTCAATACTGCTGCAGGAGGGAAAATTCTTGTATTTAATAATACTGCTGCTATACCTCCTAAAAACGGTGTCGGAATCTATTTGGACGGCAACGGTTCAGTAGACCTTAACGTTCAGTCAACGTATACTACTTTCGATGCAGAGGTGGCTTTGCCGAACGCAGCAGAAAATAGTAACGGAGTGATTCACGTAATTGCAGGAGTGTTATCACCGTTATAAAACTTGAATCAACATTAGCACAAATAAAAAAGGCCGGATCATCCGGCCTTTTTTATTTTCTCTTATTGATATTCCAACAACAGTGGGACAAAAGCCTCCACATAGGGCACCACACCTGTATAATGGGTGAATCCTTCTAAAGGAGTGAGGGTCAGGACAGACGTTGGCGTTCCATTTTCTATCAGTTTATTGTAACTGTCCACAGAGTTTTGATAGGGTACTGTTACATCTGCCGTGCCATGAAACATATAGGTTTTGGTGGTAGGCGTCCAGTCAGTCAGTCCGTTGTCGTTAAACCCATCTACCAGGTATTGGTAATCTGGGTTGGTATCAATGTTTTCAAGTAAATCAGGCTGTACCAATTCAGAAATAGTATAGCTTAATTCCTCGTTGATTTGTCCGCCGCTTTTGCTCCCGTCGAATAGGTTTGGGATTTTCTCTGCGTAGGCTTCCACAAAGAAATTGGAAAGTGGTTCAGTCCAGCCATAGTACGTTTGATAAGCAAGGGCTACGTAGGCAAGAAAAAACGGATTGTCGTACGTTTCCAGCCCGAAAAAGTACTCCTGCATACCCTTCACGTCATACCCACCAGAAGATGGAAATGACGCCAGCAATTCGAAGCCATCCAATGGATCATTTTCAATCGCCTGTTGTGTTGCCATGGTCGCATAACCTCCCTGAGAATAGCCAGCCAGGAATAGGTGTTCATTGAAGTTGAGGTTATGCTCCTGGGCCAACTGATGTGCCGCTTTTAAATTGTCAATGATGGGAGTTGATGTAGCTTCTTTCACATAGTAGGGGTGAAGAATGTCCTTAGAACTACCGAAGCCTATAAAATCTGGAACTACCGTAATGAACCCAGTACTGGCCAAGGCAGCATAGAGGATAAGAGAACTGTTTTGTACCGAAGAAGCCGAAGGCGCTTCCGAGTGGGAAGCAATGGTGCCGTGCTGGAAGCTTATCATGCCGACAGGTTCCACCGTCGTGGGTATTACTATTAGCCCTGAAGCAGTAATCTCCTGGCCCTTGTATTCGGTTACGTAGGTAACCTTATAGAGTTCTGTATTGTATTTTATGGCCTCTGAAGGGATGTCTATGCCCGAAAAAGCTATAAAACCTTTCAACTCTCCGGCAGGACGGTCAAGAAATAGATTGGCCTCCGTTAGGTTGTTGTACTTTACCGAAGGCCCGCCGTCGTCGTCTTTTTGGCACGAGGTGATGCCGAGTAGTAGAATAAACAGGAAACTGAGCAGATAATTCTTTTTCATAGTCATGGGCTTAAATAAAAAAGGCTGTCGTATCAAAGACAGCCTTTAAGGGCAAATTGTTGTTAGATTAATTCATTAGTTCATCAAAAGTGAGCGACACATAGTAGATAGCGCCAATATTGGGGCCGCCTAAGCTCTGGATATAATAGGTATTGAGAATGTTGGAACCGCCAACTTTCAGCATCGATTTGATATTGGGCAACTTAAAGCTCATTTGCGCATCCACCGTGGTGTAAGCTGGCACCATTCCAAACGCTGGTGCTACGAAAGACGACTGCCATTCGAACTCAGTTTGCCATCTCATGGCCACGTTGAAACCAATAATGTCCGTCAGTTTTCGGTTGGCAAACGACACATTCACTTTGTGCTCAGGTGTGTTGTATTCAGCCAGGAAGTTTTCCGGCACATCGTTCAGCACGTTCCAGCTATGGTTGGCCGAAATGGTATATCCCCTGCTTAAATTGTAGGTAAGCCCAATAGCAGTGCCTTGCGATGTTACGGTCTGATCAATGTTGGTGTAAATCTGGAAAGTATTCAGATCAGTTCCGTTCAGAATTGTGGCGTAGTTGGGTGTGCCTACCAGTTCAGGGCTGGGAGCAGTGGCAGAGGTATACTCTGTCGCTTTTCTTATTCTGATTTGAGAAATAAAATCATCATAGATATTATAATAATAGCCAGCATCGATCAGGAGTTTGTTTTGGATCAATGTTTTATAGCCGATTTCGAACGACTTCACCTGCTCTGGTTTCACTGGATTGAAAGTCGTTACGGGCGTCAGCAGGGCAATGTTGGCCGGGTTGAAGATTGCTGCCGGAGTCGCCCCCTGATTGAATACCGCTGTGCCGTAGTTCTGAACTGAAAAGCCTTCATAACCCAGTGGAACTCCAGTGCTTGACACTTCGGTAAGGTTGTACTTCTCAGCATATCTTGGAAGCCCCCCCAGCAGCCTGGCACTGATGATGCTAAGGTCGATGTGCTGGCCTTGTGTGGTGGGTATTCTAAATCCGGTTTGGAACGACGCCCGCAGGTTGTGGTTTTCTTTGACCTTCCAAACCGCTGAAAGCCTTGGGTTCACCCGTCCTTTGAAGTTCTGGTTTTTATCGTAGCGAACAGAGCCTGATAGTTTCACTTTGCGGTCGCCTATCCACTTGCCAAACTGTGTGTAGATACCCTGTTCTGCAATGGTGATGGGCGCATCTGCATCGTCAAAAATCGTTCCGCCGGAGTTGAGCTCATACAACCTGTAGCTGGCTCCAACTTGCAGTTCCATGAAGTCGATCTCATTTTTGAAGTCGTACTGACCTTCTGCATGATACAAGTTTGTACGGTCGTTGAATCCCGGACCTTTTGGAACCACACCAACTAAAGCCCTTTTCTTTATGTCCTGAAATTCCTTCGAATTGGGGTCAAGTACAAACAGGTCATTGAAAACACCTCTTGCGTAGGCATGGCCCGCCTGCTGCACCTGAATTCTTTCGGCATCAGATAGTGCATTGACGTCGCCCGGAGCGTAACCCGAATTGTACAGATATCTAAGGTATTCTATACCGTAATTGCCCAAAGCGCTCGAAACGTCAAAGTTAGGATTGACCCTTGCAGCGGCCAGGTCGTTGACCCTCTTGGCCAAAAACTCCGTGATATATGAATCTCCTGAGTTCTCTCTGGTTGTGTAAGCACGCACATAGAAATTATCACCTCTCAGCTGCAGCCGGTGTTGCATAATGCCGAAGTTGTTTAGAGAATACCTTTGAGCGCCGGTGTAGATACTAGTGCCCCAACCTCCGTTGAAGAGGTAACTCAATTCCATTCTATCGTTGGGGCGATAAAAAAGCCCCACGCTTGCTTTCTTGTTTTCAGCGCCGTAATCAATGAGATCAACCTCCTTGTATGGGGTGACTGAAACTACGTTGCTCGGAAGATCGCCAGCGGCGGCGTAGGTCTGGGCGGAAACACCCGGCTCAAATACGGCGTTTCTGGCCAGCACATTCCAGTTGGCGCTGAGAGGGAAAATAGCGAGGTTGATGGAAGCCTCATCGCCCATATAGTGCAGCCTGTCCGACCCTGGGTTAGAGCTGAAACCTTCAGGCGTCCTGGCTATTTCCCGGTCTACATCGCTGGTGCCGTGCCAGTCCTCAGCCTTGCTGTAGGCGAGGTTTACTTTGAAGGCGAACTTGTTATTGAATGACTTGGCGTAACGAAGGGCGCCTTCGTAAAGGGGAGCGGCATCATGACCTGATTTTTCTCCGCCTCCCACATGGTTAATACCCACTTTTGAGAAGGCACTCACGCCCTGGTATTCAAAGGGACTTTTACTGTTAACCAGTAGAATCCCGTTAAAAGCATTGGGGCCATATAGTGCAGACGAAGCACCCGGAATCAGTTCCACACTTTCTACATCCAGTTCTGATGGGCCATTTAAGTTGCCAATTGGAAAATTGAGAGCAGGAGCCTGCGTATCCATCCCGTCTGTAAGCTGCACAAATCTGGTGTTGCCGGTGTTGGCAAACCCTCTGGTATTGATGATTTGGAAGTTGATACTACTGCTGGTAACGTCGACTCCCTTTAGTGACGCAATGCCTTTGTAGTAATTGTCAGCAGCGGTGGACTGCACTGCCAGGATGTCCATCTTCTCGATAGATACCGGCGACTCAAGGATACTCTCTTCCACCCTGGAGGCTGAAATGACTACCTCCTGCCCGAGCATCGTTTGCTCCTGCATCTTGATGTCAATATTGCTCATGGCGGCATTGCTCACCACAAACTCCTGTGTGGTATACCCTATGTAGGATATTTGAAGCGTGAAAGGAGGCGCATCGCTGACGCTGAGTTTGAAGTTCCCATTGATGTCGGTTACAGTACCCAACACCTTGCCCTTCACAAGGATGTTGACTCCGGCAAGTCCGTCGCCATTGGCAGCATCAGTTATTTTGCCCGAAATGCTGGTTTGAGCTATCGCCGTTGACGCAGCGAATAAAAGTAGAAATAGTAAGTTTAAGCAAGTAGATATCTTCTTCATAGGGTCATTTTTAAGCTAATCCTTAAATCTAAATCTTTTTTTGAGAATTTGGCAAAGTGATTCTCTGTATGGGATATTTAAATAAGGTCTAATCAGGAGGCTTGTTTTGGCTGGTAATAATAAAGATATAACTATTGCATATACTTGAGCCATCGACGGGGCAAAATGTGACACATGGATTGCCTCTTGATAGGTATTTGCCTTATCTTATGAGCTCATTAAACACCCTTTTGCCATGAAAGCCCTTGTGCTGGAAGCCTACAATCAATTTACGTATAAGGAAGTGCCCGACCCGAAGATCGCCGACAACGAAGTGCTGGTGAGAGTTAAAGCCGCCGGGATATGCGGCAGCGATGTTCATGGTATGGATGGCAGCTCCGGTAGAAGGCTTCCACCCGTTATTATGGGGCATGAGGCTGCCGGTGAAATAGCAGCAGTGGGGAGCAATGTGGCCAACTGGAAGGCGGGGGACAGGGTTACTTTCGATTCTACCATTTTTAAGAAAGATGACTGGTTTACACGACAAGGTCATTACCAGCTCAGTGATGGTAAAATGGTGGTGGGCGTGTCTACACCGGACTTCCGAAAAGATGGTGCCTTTGCAGAATATGTGGTATTGCCCGAGCACATTCTTTATAAGCTTCCAGATGCCATTTCTTACACACAGGCCGCTTTTGTGGAACCAGCGGGGGTAGCGCTTCATGGCATTGAAATTACCCAACCCTCCATGACGGATATTGTGGTGGTGGTGGGAGTAGGCATGGTGGGCTCGTTTGTGCTTCAGCTACTAAAAATCAGAGGCTGCCGGAAAGTGATTGCCGTGGACATCGACGACTTTAAGCTGGACCTTGCCAGAAAGCTGGGTGCCGACCACGCCTTTCTGCCGGACGACCCGAAGTTGATGGAGACGGTGAAAGCCTTGACCGACGGACGTGGGGCTGATGTAGTGTTTGAGGTGGTGGGAGAGGAGGACAGTGTGAATACCTGTATCTCTGCTGTTCGCAAAGGAGGCAAAGTGACATTGATTGGCAATGTAACTCCAACGATCAATTTTCCTGTGCAGTCGGTAGTTACCCGGGAAATAAGAGTGCAGGGATCGTGCGCCATTAATGGCGAATATCCTGCGGTGCTGGATTTGATTGCAACCGGTCGCCTGGACGTAACAAGTATTTTGTCGGCGGAGGTACCGTTATCCGAAGGTGCCGCCTGGTTTGATCGATTGTATAACAAAGAAAAAGGCCTCATGAAAGTGATGCTAAAGCCTTAAGAAAAAATGGAGAAAATTAGAGTAGGAGTAGTTGGAAGTGGAAAAGCCGCAGGCATGCATGCCGATGGCATTGTCAATATCAAAAATGCCAGTCTCGTGGCGGTGCAAAGCCGAAGCAAGGAAAGAGGAGAGGCTTTTGCCGGGAAGTATGGGGCCAAGGCCTATCAGGATATTGCCGACATGGTTTCGGCTGAAAAGCTGGATATGGTTACGGTCTGTTCACCCCATCCTAACCACCTTGAGGCGGTGGAAGCGGCTATGAGCCAGGGTGCGCACGTGCTGGTGGAAAAACCTCTGGCCTCCACGCTGGAAGACTGCGACGCCATGATTGCCGCCTCAAAGAAATACGGAAAGAAGCTGGGCATGGTAAGCCAGCGGCGTATTTTGCCAGCTTCGCAAAGGATTAGAAAGGCGATTGACGCCGGGAAGGTTGGCAGCCCTGCGCTGGGAATAGCCCAGCTGCTTGGCTGGCGTGGAGAAGACTACTATAAAAGCGACCCCTGGCGAGGTAGCTGGGAGCACGAAGGAGGCGGTGTGCTGGTGAACCAAGCCCCGCACCAAATCGATCTGCTGCAATGGTATATGGGTGGAGAAATGGAATCTTTGTATGGCGTATGGAACAATATCAATCACCCCTACATTGAAGTGGACGACACTGCGGTGGCGATCATTAAGTTCAAAGGAGGTGGTATCGCCAACCTCATTTTGAGCAACTCTCAGAAGCCGGGGCTTTACGGAAAAGTACATATCCACGGCTCCAATGGCGCATCTGTAGGTGTGCAAACCGACGGAGGAGCGATGTTCATTGCAGGTATCTCAAAAGTACAAGAGCCGCCCAAAACCGACCTTTGGACCGTGCCAGGGGAAGAAGGCCTGGTGGCGCAGTGGGAAAAAGAAGACGTCGACTTGTTTCACAGAGAGGATCCCATTGAATACTTCATAAGGGCCCAGAACCAGGACTTCGTGGATGCGATCATCAATGACAGGCCGCCGATGGTAGATGGAAAAGAGGGTAGAAAAACTGTCGAGATATTCACGGCCATCTACCGCTCAATGAAAGAGGGGAAAGAGATTAAATGGCCTTTAATCTGAGATGCTCAATTGTCCGGTTCTGAGTCGACTATTTGTTTCAAGTGGTCGTTCAGTTCAGGTATCCTGTTTATGATGACGTCCCAAACGATTTCATAGTCTACGCCGAAATAATCATGGATCAATTTATCTCTCATTTGAGCCATTCTTTTCCACTCCACCTGAGGGTACTTTGCTCGGTGTTCAAGATCTACTTTCTTTGAAGCTTCCCCAATAATTTCGATGCTTCGGACTATTGCCCGCTGCCACACCTCATCGGATTGTAAGTCGTCAAAAGACTTCCCTTCACTACTTTTCAGGATAAACTCCGTCTCGATCAGAATATGCTTTAGAAATTGAATCCAGCTAAAATTGGACATACTGAATTTCCTTTTCAATATAGGGTCTAATGAGAGGGCTAAGAGATTCTGGTGTAACCAATTCTATGTTTCGTCCGAGAGAGCTTTCAAGGTAATCGATCAGTCCAATGAAGTTATCAAAGGACTTGGTACCTGGCTTATACTCTACAAGAATGTCAATATCACTTTCCGGGGTTTGCTCATTTCTGACAAACGAGCCGAAGAGGCCGAGTTTACTCACCCCAAACCGCTCAATTTCTGGCTGATGAGTTGTGATGAACTCAAGGATATGGTGCGATGAAAGCTTCATTTTCGTTGCTTAGTCAAGTAAATATACAAACCATTTGTCAGACAATGCATAGCCTCACACCCTCACTACGAAACTCGTCCCTGTTCCAATCTCCGTATTGACAGTAAGCGTTCCTTTATGCAGCCTGATGATCTGCCGGCTGAGGCTGAGTCCAATGCCTGAACCCTGCTTTTTTGTTGTGTAGAAAGGGACGAAAATGTTGTCCAGGATGTCGGCTGGAATACCAGGGCCATTGTCTGAGATTGAGATGATAACATTCCCGTTATCTTGCGTTGCGCTCATTTTGATAAGGGGAGAAGCGGTGGCTTCCACTGCTTCACCAGCGTTTTTTACGAGGTTGATCAGCACCTGCTCAAACAGGTCTTTGTCGATGGTGATTTCCAGCCCGGCTGGCAAGGTCTCTGTCTCCAGCTTGATCTTCTTTTTGTCGAAGTCCTTCAAAAAGAGTTTTTCAACCTCGCTAAACAGTGTTGATACTTTTACTTTTTCAAATTTAGGAGGCTGAATGTTTGTCAAACTGCGGTAGGCCTCAACAAACCTGACGAGGCCTTTGCTGCGGTTTTCTATCGTTTTCAGGCTATCGACAACGTCCTTCGCCGACTCGTCGTCCAGGTCTGAAAGGGGCAGCGGCTGACCAGCCTCGTCCTCGAGCATCTCTCTTATCACAGACGTAAGCGTGGAAATAGGAATGGCCGAATTCATAATTTCATGTGTCAGCACCCTGATCAGCTTTTGCCATGAGTCGAGTTCCCTTTCTTCCAACTCATTCCTAATGTCCTGAAAGGAGATAATGCGGTATTGGGTGTTCTTCACCGTAATGGAAGAGCATTGAACCGATAGGTTGTAAAGCTCCTTGTGCAAGAGCTTTGTGAGGATTCGCTGACCCGGTTCCAAAGCGGCGATGGTGTCGTAAAAGCGTTCGTCCACATTGCGGAGCGAGCCTATATTTCTAATGAACTTCTTGCCCGTGAGCTCAGTAAAAGAACGGTTATAGATCAGCACTTCGCCTTTTGGGTCGGCTACAACAAGGGCCACCCTCACATGCTCCACAATGGTTTGAAGAAACAGGTATTGCGACTCCCGCTCGGAGCTTAGCTGATGGAAAACTCTGATGATTTCGGAATAGGCAAACTTCAGGTCGTCGACCCGGAAGCGGGCCGTGTGCCCTGAAAAGGAATTCGTGAAATCGCCCTGTTTGATAGCAGAAAGGAAATTGTAGAGTTCCCTTCGGTAGATTTCCACATAACGAAACAAGGATACCGTGGCAATGGCAGTAAACAGGATCAGCCAGCAGCCAGCCAGCCAGAAGTCGGTGCTCATAATGATGTACATGCCTGCGTAGCCGAGCACCAGAATGACGGCAATGCGAGCGACTACCTGCCAGCGAAACCTGTCAAAAACCATACTTTTTCATTTTGCGGTACAGTGTGGTGCGGCCCATGCCCATTTCGTCAGCCGCTTTGGTCAGGTTACCTTCCCATTTTTTGATGGCCTTTTGAATGAGCTGCTTTTCCATTTCATCTTTTTGGAGCACTTCGTTCACCAGGCTGGGTTGGGGCTTTTTGTCGAGTGGGAAATCATCGGCGGTCAGCTCAGTCGCATCGGCCATAATCACCGCCCTTTCCATCGTATGTTGCAGCTCACGGATGTTGCCAGGCCAGGGGTACTGGTCTAGCTTTTTTAAAGCCGACTTGTTCAGCGACAGCTGCCGCTTGTTGTATTTGCTGGCGTACAAGTTAAGGTAATGCTCCGCTAGTAACGCCACGTCGCCGGTTCTCGACCTGAGAGGCGGAAGTGTTATTTCAACTGTGTTGATCCGATACAATAAATCTTGCCGGAATTCTCCACTCTCTATCACCTGGTCCAGCTGGATATTGGTGGCAGAAATTAGCCTTATGTCAATATCTACGGGGCGATTGGAGCCGATAGGCGTCACCTGCCGGGCCTGCAGCACCGTGAGTAACTTCGACTGCTGGGTGGTGGTAAGGTTGCCAATTTCATCCAAAAACAGCGTGCCGCCCGATGCTATTTCCAGCCGTCCCTGCCGGTCTTCCTTAGCATCAGTAAAGGCTCCCTTTTTGTGCCCAAACAGCTCCGATTCGAACAGACTTTCTGCCAGAGAGCCAAGATCAACTTTAATGAAAGGCTCTTTTGCCCGAAGTGACTGACGGTAGATCTCCCTGGCTACCAGCTCTTTGCCTGTTCCGTTTTCACCAAGGATAAGCACGTTGGCGTCTGTTTTTGCTACTTTTTCTATCGCTTCAAACACAGGAGCCATCACATCGGAGCGACTGATCATGTCGGGAAACGCCTTGTCGATGTCGCCAGTTATTACCTTTTCTCTCGATTTTAGCTTTTGCACCTCCTTTTTGGAGCGGGAAAGCTGGAAGACGTTTTCGACGGTTGCTATCAGCTTTTCTCTTTCCCATGGCTTCACCAGAAAATCGATGGCCCCGATTTTCATGGCTTCAACCGCCAGCTGGATGTCGCCATAGGCGGTGTTCATAATGACGTGCGCCTGCGAATCAAGCTTAAGTATTTCTCTCAGCCAAAAGAGTCCTTCGTTCCCGCTGGTTTGTCCATGAGAGAAGTTCATGTCAAGCAGAATCACATCGAAGGCAGTTTTCTCCAATAGCCTTGGAAGTCGCTTTGGGTCGGTTTCGGTATGCACCTCACCAAATCGCTGCTTGAGCACCAGCTTGGCAGTATAGAGCACGTCCTCGTCGTCTTCAATGATCAGTATATTGGCGTTGAGCTTGGGCATGTTTGTAAAAATCGTTCTGAACCCTCCAAGGGCTAATCTTCGATATGGCAAGAGCCCTTGGAGGGTTAGTGCCAGAAATATATAAACTGTTCCACAATGAAACGAAAAATTGTTTCAATGTGAAACAATTATAATGGTGTTAAGCAAGTTTTTAATTTGCAATTATTTGATATTCAGCATTTTGAATATTATGGCATTCGGTTTGGCGTATAATGGTTCCGTCACCATAAGCGAATAAGGTTATGCTCAAAAACTATCTAATTCTAGCCTTCCGTCATCTAAAGAGAAAGAAGGGTTTTGCTTTCATCAATATCGCTGGCATGGGAGTGAGCCTGACGGTGGTGCTGGTCATTCTGCAATATGTGGTGCAGGAAACCAGCTACGATAGCTTTCATGAAAAACTCGACAGAACATATCGTGTTGTTGGTACTATGACCCAGGCCGGCAAAGAGGCGGCAGCGAATCCCGGCAGCCATGCCCCGCTTTCGGTGGCGGTGGCAGCGCAAGTACCTGAGATTGAGACTTACGTCAGGTTTGACCGAATTGATTATACCAATGTTTCTTTGACCAACAAGTCCGAAGCTACTCCCCGTCAGGTATTTCAGGGTAACTTCTATATTGTCGATTCAACTTTTTTCGAGGTGCTAAGCTTCGAGCTGGTAAGTGGCGACGAGCGCTCTGCTCTTACAAAACCGGAAAACATGGTCATCACCGAGAGCGTGGCAAAAAAGCTTTTTGGAAACCAGGATCCTATGGGCCGGGAGATTGAAATGGGAAACAATTGGGGTAAATATCCCTTTCTGGTGTCAGGAGTGATGAAAGACCCACCATTTAATAGCCAGATCTCTCCACAAGTACTTATCCCGCTGACGTTTTATGACAAGATCAATGTGAAGATCAACGACTGGGAGAATAGTTACCTGGGTACCTATGTGTTACTTAATAGCCCACAGTCGATAGACCGTGTTACAAGTGCATACAACTCCATTTACCAGGAGCACCGCCCGGAGAGCCAGAAGAATCAGGGCGTTAATTACGAGTATTCCCTTCAGCCAATGGCTGACGTATATCTTCATTCTTCTTTCGAATTTGAATCGGCCAAAACAGGCAACTATACCTATGTGGTGTTTATAAGCATAGTTGGTGCGCTGGTGCTGATCATTTCTTGGGTCAACTACGTCAACCTTGCCACTGCGCAGTCGGTGGAGCGGGCCAGGGAAGTGGGTATCAGAAAGGTTTTTGGTTCATTAAAAAGACAACTAATCAGTCAATTCCTTTTTGAGTCGATGTTGATCAATGCTGTCAGTATTGTGCTGGCACTCACGCTGGCCCAAACTATGCTAGGGCGGATTGGTAACTGGACGGGCATAGAAATCCACTCCACCCTGATTGCCGAGCCGATGTTTTGGGTTTGGGTAGTGTTGTTTTGGCTAACTGTCTCATTTTTTGCCGGGTTTTATCCAGCCTTTATATTGTCGGGCTACAGGCCCGCCAGGGTGCTGGGTGGAAGGTTTAGCACCGATAGTCGGGGGGTTTTTCTGCGCAGGTCACTGGTGATTTTTCAATTTGCTGTATCCGCTCTGCTCATAGCTGGTACTATCACAGTATACAGGCAGATCGGCTATATGCGCAGCCAGGATTTGGGGATTAATATCAACGATGTTGTTGTGTTAAAGTCACCTCCGTCTGCCTTGAGCAGTGTAGAGTTCAACAAGAAGGTCAACTATTTTAAAACGGAGCTGCTTAGAAATCCGCAGTTTTCGGCGATGACGACAGCCAGCACCATGCCGGGGCATAAAATTGGCTGGACGTCAACGAAAGTGAGGAGAAAAGGTGAGGCCGAAGGCGAGGGAGCATCGTTTAGTTTGATTGCTTGCGACAAAGATTACCCGGCAGCGCTGTCGATTAACATGATAGCGGGAAGGTTCTTTCAGGGGCATGAGCAACCATGGGTTACCGGAGAAATTGTGATCAATAAACGGGCAGCAGAAGCGTTGGGATATCAGTCTCCGGAGGAGGCACTGTATCAGCATCTGGCGTGCCCTGTTTTTGGTGACGCCGATCTGAGGATTATTGGTGTGACTGACGATTACCACCACCAGGCTTTGCAGTCTTCCATTGAGCCGGTGATCTATGTGCTCTCCAACTGGAGCAACTATTATCTGGTAAAACTGAACCTTGAGGAAACTGTTGATAAAAAAACGGCTGCGCTCGCACCAGTCCTGTCCAGCCTGGAGTCGTCCTGGAAGGAAGCGTTTCCCGAGAGCACCTTCGACTACTCGTTTCTGGATGAACAGTTCAACCAACAATACAAGACCGACCAGCAATTCGGTGCATTGTTTACTCTTTTTTCTGCCTTTGCGATCTTCATCGGTTGCATGGGCTTGTTTGGCCTGGCTTCCTACACGCTTTATCAAAAGACCAAAGAGATTGGCATTCGCAAAGTGTTGGGTGCCAGATACGGCGACATCATGGTGCTGGTGTCAAAGGAATTTCTAGTGCTGGTTCTTATGGGGAATGTGGTGGCCATTCCTGCGGGCTGGTGGCTGGTAAGTAACTGGCTGGAGGGATATGCCTACAGAATTGAGATTGGCTGGTGGTTCGTTGCCATCCCGGTAGTAAGCCTGCTGGTGCTGACCTTTTTGACTATCCTGTTTCAGGTATTGAAGGCAGTGAGGCTGAATCCGGTAGAAAGTCTTCGCAATGAGTAGCATTTAAGTTAACTGATCAATCGAGCAACTATGTTTTTTAACTACATCAAAATCGCCTGGAGAAACATCTTGAGAAAGAAGATGTTCGCCTTTATCAATGTGATTGGGCTGGCCGTTGGGATCAGTACCTGCTTTGTCATGCTGCTGATGATCGACTTTGAAAACGGGTTTGACAGAGCGCATGTTGCTGGAGACAGAATCTACCGTATCTATTCCAGTTTCAGCGGTGCATTTACCGGAACTAACCGGGGCACTGTCACGGGGGCTGGGCCTTATATCAGGGATAACTTTACCCAGGTAGAGAAAGTGACTCAATTTTTTGATATGGGAGGCAATAAGGTGACCATCGGTAAACCGGATGCCGAACCAGTGATTTTTAGAGACGGGATCAAAGCAGTTGTCACAGATAGTTCCTTTTTTGATATGTTTTCAGCCTATCAATGGATTGCTGGTGATCCAAAAACATCACTCAATGGAATTAACCAGGTGGTGCTGACAGAAACCGCCTTCAGGAAGTATTTTGGTAACGAAGTAAGTTTTGCTGATCAACTTGGAACAACGATTACCTACCGAGATTCTATTGCGACAACTTTAACAGGTGTTGTGAAGGACATTCCCTTCAGAACCGATTTTAAATTCACTGACTTCATTTCAGTGGCCACGGCAGAAAAATTCATGGTTCGCCTCAACGACTGGAGGGGTACCAACAGCGGACACCAAACTTTTATTCAATTGAAGCCAGGGACTACACCATCAGATATGACTCCCATGTTGGCTGGCCTGCAGGCAAAATACAAGGAGACTCACGCCGAAAACGAGTTTCAAATCGAGTATTTATTGCAGCCATTGAGTGATCTTCACTTTAATCCGGAGCTGGGGATCTTCAACTCGGCAGGAGATGTAGCCAATAAATCGACATTAAAGATATTCGCTCTGGTGGCCTTGCTTATCCTCAGCATTGCAGCGATCAACTACATCAACCTGGAAACTGCTCAGGCCACCCGCAGAGCGAAGGAGATAGGTATAAGGAAGGTGCTGGGAAGCTCGAGGGCCAATCTGGTGTTGCAGTTTCTCTCAGAGAGTTTGTTGCTTCCGCTGGTGGCTGCGGCTCTGGCGCTGCCTCTCAGCCAGTTTGCGTTACTGTTTTTTGACGATTTTGTGTCGCCAGACATGTCGCTCAATCTCACTGATCCGGCGACAATTGGCTACCTGGCTGGCTTAGTGCTGGCGGTGGGATTGGCGGCTGGGGTTTATCCTGCCTTTGTCCTGAGTAAATTTTTACCAGTAAAAGCCCTGAAAAGTCAGATTTACACAGAAAAAGGGAAGAGTATTTCGGTGATACTGCGAAAAACACTGACCATCTTTCAATTTACATTCTCTCAGATTTTGATAGCGTGCTGCCTGCTGATGATCTGGCAGATTAACTTTCTGTCAGACAAGGAGTTGGGCTTTAAAAAGGACGAAATCGTGGTAGTGAGCACCCCATGGAGAGAATCCGAGACGAAAAAAGAACGGCTGCTGAATGAATTGTCTTCACTTCCTGAAATATCCGCCATTTCTGTACACGACGACCCTCCTTCGAGCGATGGCTGGAGTTCCGATATATTTAAATCCTACAACAAAGAGGGCAATGAACTGATCCACGATGTGCACATGAAACGTGGACGGGTAGATTATCTGTCTTTTTATGAAATAGAAATGATTGCAGGGCGACTGTACTTACCCAATGACTCACTGAAGGAAGTGGTCATCAATGAAAAGTTTGCCGGCGACATGGGCTTTCAAACTCCACAAGATGCTGTTAATCGGCAGGTCAGTCGGGGCGACAAAAAGTACACCATTGTGGGTGTTGTTAAAAACTTTCACAACCGGTCGCTGCATAGCGAGATTGACCCGATGGTGATCGTTTACAAAGAAGACGGTGGTGACATAGCACTAAAGTTGGATGCCGGTGGCCTGGCGGAAGCGGATGCTGTAGTCGATAAAATAAAAGCTGTGTGGGAAGGTGTGTATCCCGATCACCCCATTCGGTACCAGTTCCTCGACGAGCTGGTGAATAATTTCTATGAATCAGAAAGGCGTACGGTGAAGCTCGCTTCTACGGCCACCATCATCGCCATCATTATTTCTTGCCTTGGTTTATTTGGTCTGGTTTCTTTTAGCACCATTCAGCGCACCAAGGAGATAGGGATCAGGAAAGTGCTGGGAGCCTCAGTTGGAAGTATTGTGAAACTGATGTCCAGAGACTTTCTCACCCTGGTGGTGATCGCTTCGTTGGTGGCGGCTCCTGTTGCCTATTGGTTGGGAATGAAATGGCTGGAAGATTTTGCTTATAGTATTGAACCTGGCGTGCTTTTGTTCTTGCTAACAGGAGTTGTAGCACTGCTAATTGCCTTTGCCACTGTTGCTCAGCAGGCTTTCAAAGCTGCCACTGAAAACCCGGTGAATGCCTTGAGGAATGAGTGATACTTAATATACAATTGAGGAACTATGCTGTTTAACTATCTGACCATCGCTTTTCGGAACCTGTGGAGGAATAAACTGTATTCTTTCATTAATGTACTGGGGCTTGCCGTTGGTTTGGCATCGGCCATCATCGTGCTGGTATACTCCATTGACGAGCTCAGCTACGACCAGTATCATGAAAAGAAAGACCGCATTTTCAGGCTTTCGTACCAGGAACAGCGTCAGGATGACTTGCTAAGGGATGCAAGGGTTCCTTTTCCATACAAAAATATCCTCATTAGCCAGCTTCCTGAGGTAGAAAAAGCTGCTCGTATGATGAACCATGTGGCTATTGGCGGGCCAGACGAAATGGAGGTTGGCTCAGAAACCTACACAGAAACTAACCTTTTCATTACGGACCCGGAGCTCTTCTTGATACTGGATTTTGACTGGATAGCGGGTGATGCGGGTAGTGCATTCAGAGAGTTGAATAGCGTGGTGCTTACTAAATCAATCGCCGTTAAATATTTTGGCACCACCGGGTGCCTGGGCGAAACCATCGTTTACAACAAGGGGCCACATCTTGCGGTCACAGGTGTCGTCGACGATCTGCCCCGCAACACCCACATGACGGCGGAGATTTTTGTACCCATGGCGCTCCTGCATGCCCGCTGGACTGAGAACTATCAGTACGATGTCGACCAGGACTGGAAATGGCTTGGGAGCTACACTTATATTTTACTCAAAGACAATGCTCAAATCGCTACTGTTGATGCCAAAATGCCCGGGCTCGTAGGACAGTATTTTCAGGAGGTTGACCCAGCTACATTTACTCCCGTATTTCTTCCGCTAACCGATATCCATCTGCGGTCAGAGTTCAGGTCGGAGATGAAGCCTGGCAGCAGCATGACCCAGCTGTACCTTTTCATGATCATTGCCGGGGTTATTTTGCTGGTGGCGGTGATTAACTTCATGAACCTCGCCACGGCCCGCTCAGCTAAACGAGCCAAAGAGGCGGGCATTCGAAAGGTGATGGGTGCTTATCGCAGGCAGGTGGTTACACAGTTCTTAAGCGAAGCAGTGGTGATTGCCGGACTGGGTTTGATTCATGCGCTGGTGCTGGTGAACCTCGCCTTACCGGTTTTTAACACCTTCACGGATCGCAGCTACCAGTTCTCAGATTTCATAAGCAATCCACTTGTGATGGGTGCAGCCCTGGCCATCACCGTTTTGACAGGTATTGCCTCCGGTATTTATCCCGCCTTTTATATTTCTGCTTTCAGTCCTGTTCAGGCTATGAAAAAGGACTTCAATCCGGGGAAAACCCATCTGCTTCGCTCAGCATTGGTCACCCTTCAGTTCGCTGTTTCAACGGTATTCATCGTGGGCGTACTGGTGGTCAACACTCAACTCAATTATCTAAGGGGCAAGGAATTGGGCTTTGCAAAGGAGCGTACCATTCTCATTAACAATCGTTCGCTCAGTCTGTCGCAATACCAGTTGTTTCGCCAGACGCTGGCTTCTAAGCCAGAGGTGAGTGATGTGTACATGGGCACGATGCCTGGCATGGGTGTTTGGGGCAATACGGTCGTTCCGGAAGGCTTCGATGAAAATGAGGGTGTGAGTGTCTCCATGATGTATGGTACGGCCAATTTTGCCGATTTCTTTGGCGTGGGTATCGGGCAGGGAAGAGGGTTTCTCGACGAAGTCGACCAGGATGAGGATGTTACCCGGCAGTCGTTTTTGATAAACAAAACACTGGCAAAAAAGCTTGGCTGGGAGAATGATGCTGTGGGCAGGGAAATTCACTGGCTGGGAGGCTCCGACAACAAAACATTGCAAAAAGGGCAGGTCGTTGGCGTGATAGATGACTTCCACTACAATTCGCTTCACCGTCCGATAGGCTCCCTGCTTGTGGTAATGGCTAATTGGGGTGGTATTGCTGTTAAGCTTTCCGGCGATAGTTATGGTTCAGGCCTGTCGGAAGTGCAGACTGCGTGGAATGAGATGTTTCCTGACAAGCCGTTTCAGTACTCCTACCTCGATCAGGACATTGCCGAGCAATACCTGAAAGAAGAGCAACTCGGAAAGCTTATCTCGTGGTTTACATTGCTGGCAGTGTTTGTCTGCTGCATGGGGTTGTACGGGCTGGTGGCGTTTGTGGTAGAGCAGCGCCGCAAGGAGTTTGCGATAAGGAAAACGCTGGGAGCCACCATCAGGCATATTGTTATGCTTATCTCCTCTCAAATGCTGAAAACAGTGCTGATCGCTTCGGTGGTAGCGATTCCGGTAGCTGTGTATTTGCTGAGCAATTGGCTTGATACTTTTCCCTATCGAATCCAGCTCAGTCCACTGTTTTTTGTACTGGCAGCGTTGATTTCGGTGATAGTGATGCTGGCCACTATGGCGTCAAATGCTTACAGAGCGGCCACCATGAATCCGGTCGATTCCCTTAGATCAGAATAGGAATAAAAAAATACCAATGCTAAGAAACTACTTCATCATCGCCCTTCGCCACCTGAGCAGAAACAAGGTTTTCTCGCTTATCAATCTGGTGGGCCTTTCTATTGGCCTGGCGACCTTTCTCGTTATTTTCATTTTCGTTTCCTTCCATAAAGGATTCGACCAGTATCATGCCGATGCCGACAGGATTGTACGGCTGGGCATGAAAGTGAAGCTGGGTGGAGAGCTTATTACCATGCCATCGGTGGGGGCGCCAGCTGCCACTGTTTTTGAACAGGAAATCCCTGAAGTGGAGGAAGCAACAAGGATTTATGGGCGGCCTTATTTCAAATTTGATATCACCCTCGGTGACAAGAACTTCCCGGGAGAGCAGGGGATGTATGCCGATCCTGATTTTTTCAGTTTCTTTTCTATCCCGGTCATCGCAGGTGATCCTGCGACAATCCTCTCGTCCCAAAAGTCCGTCGTACTTACACAGAGCATGGTGCAGAAGTACTTTGGCACAAATGCCACTCCTGCGTCGGTAGTTGGCAAGATGCTGGAGGTGAAAGAAAAAGGCACCGTGCAGGTCACAGGCGTATGTGCCGACGTGCCGGCGCAAACCCATTTCGATTTCGATATTTTGCTATCAATGGACATGAACCCATTGAGTGAAAGCCACTACTGGATGGCCGACGGATTCTACACCTTTGTAAAGCTGGCCAAAGGAGGTTCGGTGGAGAGCCTCTATGACAAATTCCCCACATTTACCGACAAATACATTGGCCCGGAAGTACAGGAATTCCTGGGAGTGAGCTTCTCGGAGTTTTTGGCCTCCGGAGGTAGTTTTGAGTTCAATACCATGCCGTTGGAGGACATTCATCTCTGGTCGCATGCTGAAAATGAGTTGGGCACTAATGTCAACGGCACTTATATCAATGTGTTTCTTGGCATTGGACTGCTCATCCTGTTGCTGGCTGTGATCAATTTCATCAACCTGTCGGCGGCGTCCAATATACAACGCCTCAAAGAAGTAGGAGTGAGGAAGGTAATGGGAGCCCGGCGAGCTGCCCTGGTCATGCAGTTCATGACTGAAGCTGTGCTCATTACTTCGGTGGCTTTCGGCCTGGGCTTCACGTTGCAACAGGTGGCCACACCGTTGATCAGTCAATATTTCGGTGTGAGTATGGGGCAGGAAGGCACGAGTCTGGTGTGGTACATTGCTGTTGCCTGCAGTGGTAGTCTCCTGATAGGGATGGCGGCTGGCCTGTATCCGGCGCTGCTGCTTTCAACCACAAAAACAATCAGTGCCCTCAAAGGCCAAACATCAGCGACCAGTTCAAAAGGCCGGATGAGAAATGTGCTGATGGTGTTGCAGTTCAGCATTACCATCGGTTTACTCTCGTCGGTGCTGGTGATATTGGCACAGGTACATTACCTGCAAACCAAACCTCTTGGTTACGAAAAGGACCAGATCATGCTGATTGAAGATGTTGATCTCCTGGGGGAAGGCCGAAATTCGCTGCGCCAGGAATTGGAAAAGCTTCCGGGGGTGGAGGCAGTCTCGATTACCGGCTACGTGCCCTCCGGCCCGAGGGAATTTGAACGAAACGCCATGCAGGACCTGACCCTCGAAAACCCTGAAACGCACCGGGTAACGCACGTAGGCGTCGACGAGCATTTCCTTAGCGTGATGAACATGAAATTGCTGTCGGGTCGCAATTTTTCCAGGGAGTATGGAGACGAGGCTTCCAATGTTATCATCAATGCATCCATGAGCCGTAGCTTTGGCTGGGACGTGGCGTCAGGGGAAGCGCTTGGGAAGACAGTGACGGAAGTGGACCACAATGAGAACTTTACGGTAATAGGCATTGTCGACGACTTCCACATTTTCAATATGAATGAAGCCATCAGCCCATTCTTTTTCAGGTATTCCTCCAACGGTTTTATGGCGGCCGTTCGGTTCGATAGCGACAAGTTAGCCCTGCTCAATGATGAGCTACCTAAGCTTTGGAGTGAGTTCTCCCAGGAGCCCATGGGCCAATCCTACCTCAATGAGTATTTTGTCAGGAACTTTGAAGAGGAGAAAAAAATAAGCAGCCTCTTCGAAGTATTCACGGTACTGGCCATTGTCTTGTCCGGCATGGGGCTTTTTGCCATTACGGCATTTGTCACCCACCAGCGCACCAAAGAAATCGGCATCAGAAAAGTGCTGGGGGCCGAAGGAATTCGCTTGTTTGTGATGCTGTCGAAAGGGGTGGTGGCTATGCTGCTCATCGCAGCCTGCTTGTGCATTCCTACCGTGTATTATGGCATGGAGCAATGGCTGCAAAGCTATCCTTACCGGATCAGCGTGCCTGCCTGGGCTTTCGGATTACCGGTACTGGGCATTGTTGCATTCGCCCTGCTGGTGAGCGGCTGGCATATCCTCAAAGTGATCAGGATCAACCCGGTGGAGTCGCTGAGGGATGAGTAGCTGCGGCACTGCTCCATTGTCCCGTTGGGGTATCTCGCAGAGGATCCTCTCTCCTCCTCCCATTGGGGTCTCTCGCAGAGGACCCTGATGGGGTAGGCACGACACAACGTTGAACCAAGCCCCGCTGTTCTTCCTATTTCGCTCTCTCGTCTATTTTTCCAATGCGGTCTCTCGCAGAGAACCCTGATGGGGCAAGCGGACACTAAATACCACACAACGTTGAACCCCTGCCGCCCTTCCTATTTCAATTTCCCTCAGTTGCCATATTCAACGATTTGACTCGCTCTGGTCAAAAGATATCTTCACTTCGTAGCGATATAGCTCCACAACTGAACGACATTGGATTCAGCGTATATACACAACCCCCAGAGATTAAATGGTATATACGTCATTCACATAAAGATGACACGAATCGACTGCCACAGATGGCGGGTTGTGTCCAAACTTTGAAATAGCTACTTTTGTTGTCTAACTAGACAATATCCTTTGCCAACATTAAAGATTATTGATTCGGTCAAGGTTGACGTTTATTCACGTGAACATCCGCCTCCACATTTTCATGCCATTTATGCAGAGTATGAAGAACTGATTGAAATCGAAACATTGGCAACATATGCTGGCAGTTTGCCAAGAGCCCAAAGAAGCAAGGTGATCGAATGGGCAAAAACCAGACAAGACTTTTTGATGGGTAATTTTAATCGTTTGAATCCAGGATTATGAGAAAGAAATTAGGCATCCCAAGAATTATCAAAATACAGAAAGTGAACGGGTTAACGATTCAGTGTATGTTCAATAATGGGCAAAGCAGAATTCTTGACTTTGACGGGATATTTAAACAATGGAAAATTGGAGAAAGCGATGTTGAATATCCGCTGCTATCACCTGAAGAGTTCAAAAAAGTAGAACTTAGGAATTTCACTCTGTCCTGGCCTAATATTCCCGTTACACTCCTGTCTGAAGACGGAAGCGAAGTCCGCCATCCATACGAGTTGAGTCCGGATGAGCTTTACATGCTAAGTGAACCTGCCGAAGCTTCTGATTCGCAAAAATTTGGCAGTTTGATCCGTACAGCAAGGATAAAAGCTGGATTGACCCAGGAGCAGCTCGCTCAAAGAAGTGGAACTTCCAGGTTCTACATTTCAAGACTGGAGAACAACCGAACAGATGTAGAGCTTTCAACATTTCGAAAGATTGTAGAGGCTGGACTTGACAAGCATTTCAAGCTTATAATTGAGTAATGAACGCCATAATGTTGCCATCTCCGCTTTGCTAAACCTCAGAGACTTTAATGCCTTTTTTGCTATTGCCGCATAACGTTGAACTATTCCCTACGGTTCTTCCTGTTTCAATTCCCCCCATCCATTTTCCCATTTTCCATTACTCACTACCAAGGATTTGAAACAGAGTATAAAAATCTCTGTATAAGGCGACCAAAGCGGGTATCTGGTAGAAAGCCTCCCCGAAATGATAGGATATATGGTGTAAAAAATATATGTTTATTAGGGGAGAATGACACTGTTGTTTTCCTGTCCGGGCTACTTGCTTCTTTGTAGAGATAAACTCAAATGAGGGAGGTGGCTGGGGTTTATTGATTCGTTGCATTCCAAGCTAAAAAGCCGACTGCACAAATAGCATATTTGGGTTTGGCCGATACAATGCTAGATGCTGAAAATTAAAGAAGCAAGTTTTTGCCATCGCCGGTAAAAACGAAATGAATGAAAACAATGCAAAAAAATCGGATATGTGGCCAGTAATAATTGGTGCAGGTGCAGTTGCTCTTCTTCTTAAAGCACTATTCGAAGATGAGGAAGACTCGGGCAAGGAAATAAAGAAGCGCATCTTTATCAGCTTTGCAGTTGGAGATTCGAAATACAGAGATTATTTGGTGAAACAAGCCAAAGACGAACGGTCTCCTTTTGCCTTTGTAGATATGTCAGTAAAGCAACCTTGGGAAGAGGATGTTTGGAAACATAAATGCCGTACCAAAATTAAATCCTGCGATGGCATGATAGTGCTGTTAAGTAAAAACACATGGCATGCCAGCGGCACACGTTGGGAAATAAAATGTGCTAAAGAAGAGGGCTTACCTGTAATCGGTATGCATATTAAAAAGAATAATCAAGGAGCAACTCCACCAGAATTGTACGGCAAAAAAGTAATCACTTGGTCTTGGGACAATTTAGCCAAGGTTATTAAAAAGATGTAAGAATATGGGTATTTACAGTAGTTCAGAGTTGAAAAATATTGCCTCAAGCAAAGGTAGGGTTTTTGAACAAAGAACTTATAGTGCGCAAAATGTTTCCATTAATACAAAATTCGATATTTTTTTATCCCATAGCTTTTTAGATAAACAAGAAGTACAAGGACTTTATCAAGAGTTGACCGATTTTGGGTATTCTGTTTATGTTGATTGGATTGTAGATCCGCACCTTGATCGAACGAATGTAACTAAAGAATCAGCCTCACTAGTGAGAAAGAGAATGAAGTGTTCAAAGTCACTTCTACTCGCTATTTCAACAAATGCTTCAATGTCCAAATGGATTCCTTGGGAACTTGGTTATGTTGATGGAAGTACGAGTAGATGTGCAGTAATTCCAGTATCTAAAGAAGGTGTCCCTCCTAAGTCCTTCAAAGGCAAAGAATACCTTTCTTTATATCCATTTATTAAAAAAGTCCCAATAGGAAGAACTAATGAAGATAAACTCTGGGTGATAGCAGACGAATATGACTACTCACAATTCGATTCATGGTTTTTAAATGGAATAATTCAGGAAAATAGAGGCGTAAACATTTTCAACTTATGAGAAAAGCACTTGTAGTAGGTATCAACAAATATCCAAATGCAAATTTATTTGGTTGTATCAATGATGCTTCTGCTTTTGGTAATACATTGGAAACAAATGGTGATGGCTCACCCAATTTTGATGTGCGGTTGCTAACAGATGTTCCAACAAAAGGAGATTTAAAAGGCCACATAAAAAATCTGTTTGCAGGAGATTGTGAAACTGCACTCTTTTATTTTTCAGGTCATGGATTTTTTGATGAAACAGGTGGTGGAATAATCGTTACCCCTGATTTTGCAGCAAATGACGAAGGAATTTCAATGGATGATATTCTTCACGTTGCAAATGAATCCAAAGCACAAAATAGAGTAATCGTTTTAGACTGTTGTCATTCGGGGTCTTTTGGTAATCCGAAAATCAATGGAGGAAGGAATGCTCAAATAGGTGAAGGTGTTTCGATTTTAACCGCAAGTAAAGCAGATGAAGCCTCAGTTGAAATTAATGGCCATGGCGTTTTCACAAACCTCCTTTTAGATGCAATGCAAGGCGGAGCAGCAGATTTAAGAGGCCATATAACGCCAGGAAGTATTTATTCATACATAGACCAAGCTCTTGGCCCATGGGATCAAAGGCCAGTTTTTAAAACCAACATTACTCGTTTTACATCCCTCAGAACCGTCTCGCCACAAGTTTCACCTGAGATTTTGAGAAGGCTGAACCAGTATTTCGCTTCCCCAGGAGACCATTTTAAACTCGACCCTTCCTTTGAATTCACCAACGACCCAGCAATAGAACACGATTTTGTTGAACCATATGCGGATGAAAAGAACGTTTCTGTATTCAAAGATTTACAGAAATTAACAAGCGTTGGGTTAGTGTTACCTGTAGATGAACAGCATATGTATTTTGCGGCAATGCACTCAAAAAGTTGTAGACTGACGGCATTGGGTTACCATTACTGGCGACTTGTAAAAGACAAGAGAATTTAATCATCAAAAAAAACTATGGCAGATAAAAAAGTAGTATTCGTTGCCTTTGCAATTGAAGACAAAGCACAAAGGGATCTTTTAAAAGGTCAATCGCTTAACACAAAATCCCCATTCGAGTACGTTGACATGTCAGTCAAAGAACCGTATGAAGAGGACTGGAGAGATAGAGTGCGAACAAGAATTAGGCGTTCAGACGGAGTATTGGTTTTAGTGAGTAAAAACTCCTTTAAATCGACCGGTCAAAAATGGGAAATCCAATGTGCAAGAGAAGAAGGTAAGAAAGTCAGAGGCTTTTGGGCATACGCAGATGACCGTACTGACTTAGAGGGTGTTTATACAAGAGCATGGACTTGGGACAATATTAAAGACTTTATTGATTCACTATGAAATGTCATCTCTAATCATCCATACATATTGGCAAGTCAGCCGTAGTCTCCCGTTAGCAGAGACCTGCCTAAAAGTATCGCTGCCGCAAAGCACGGACAAAAAGAAAGCACAGGTATGCGGCATTATACAAAAGCAATAGCGGGAGAAGTAGTAAATCAAGGTCTTTGCATTTAATAAACTTAGGTAGTGACGGAAAGGTAATCCCCATGAAGTCCGCTACTGCTTTTGTTTATTTTTATGTAGGGCTATCCAACGAGGCCTTAGAATCGGACTTTGTTATTTCTGATCGTTTCAAAACAAAACGCTTTCTTGTCTCATTTTGGAGCATTTTGCTGCCGGTTCTGTATTGTAATTTCCTTATTTTTAGCGATTTGATATTTGGTAGGTTTTGTTATGTCGAGGTCGTCGGATCGAAACACTAAAAGCAAGTTGACCGTGTTCCAGAGAAATTCTTAAAGCATTTAACGGGAATAGGTAGCCTTTACGAAATCCGAATTGAACATCAGTCAAACATTTATCGGATTTTTTGCTGTTTTGACGAAGGCCAGCTTGTGGTGCTTTTCAATGGGTTTCAGAAAAAGACACAAAGAACACCGCCAAAGGAAATAGATAAAGCAGTTCGGTTGATGAAAGAGTATTTTGACAGCAAAAGAGGAAGTAATGAAAGACTATAAGAACATCAAGACATTTGATGAGTTGATTGAACTCGAACACGGAAAAATCGGAACGGAAAACCGAAGCAAATATGAAGAGGGGGCGCAGATGTTCATTGTGAGTGAAATGCTAAAAGCAGCCCGCAAAGAAGCCAAACTGACACAGGAGCAACTGGCCGAAAGATCAGGAACAAAGAAGAGTTACATTTCTAAGCTTGAAAACGGCAAAGTAAATATTCAACTCTCAACATTGATCAGAATTTTTGAGCAAGGATTGAACAGAAGAATTGGACTGACTTTCTTGTAACACTCTCATTACATATGGCGCAAGCGTATGGTATCGCCCCTGGGTTAGTTCGACTAGGGAAGTGAAGCAACGCTTAAACAACCATTCGAGCTTTAATCAGCTTTATATTATTTTCCTTCACACCGAAGGTTCTTGCCAACTCTTCCCAATGCGAAAGTGCTTCAGCTGTCTGATCGATGATGGCTGTTAGGTCAGTGCTGGAAAGGTGGGTTTGCTTCCCAAGCTGGATCAAATGAGCCATGGAGGGGGCCTGGCCTTCACCCATCACCATCGTGCTTTGCTGCCCCCCAGGGCCGGAAGAGAAGGTCAGGTCGTAGGCAGGGGCGAGCGTCCAGTCTCCTGTTTGATCCATCAAATACGAGAAATTTTTTCCATGGTCATCTCTGTTGTGAGCCAGCACATTGAAAACAGCCAGCCTGAACATTTTCTCCACTTCTCTGGCGTCCTTGGTGAGGGCCAGCGTGAGCTCAAGCAAGTTTTCATAATCCAGCGCCGGTACCCTGAAATTCGCATGCAGCAGTCCGCTAGCGGTGTGCATATGCCAACGCCGACCGGGCGAGCAGTCGAAACGTTTGACTGCAAAATATCCCGGGCCTTTATCAGCAGGAAAGAGGTAAGTGGCTGGCATTATCAGCCCCGCCTGTCGTGCCATCTGGGAGTAGACGTACTCAATGGCTCCCGCATCATCCCCGTCGTTGACGTTCGGAAACTTCACCATCCAATGCTCGTAGCCATCAGGCAGCTGGTGTTTTCCATGAATAATATTTTTTTTCTCCCCATCCAATCCCACCACTACTTTTGGCCGTGCACCTGCCGAGGAGCCTCCTAAGTCAATCAATTCCTTTAAGACCTCACTAGCCTCCCCATGCAGCACGTCCCGGGTCTGGTTGGCCAGTTTATTCAGGTCAAGGGGGCTATCGGAAGCCTGGCTGCTGTGATCGGGTGCATACACCAAAGCCCCAAGACCGGTTGCGCCTACCAGGGCCAGCCGGTCTAAAGGTGAAAATTCGGCAGGCAGTATACCCTGGCTTTTTAAAAAGCGATCCACGAGCAGGCGCCCCCAGCCGTCAGGCAGGCTGTCGTCAAACACGCCATGCAACCCCTCAAAAAGAAATGGGTCGAAGCTCTGAAGCCCTGTTTGAAGGGGTAGTTTGAAAGGAGAAATGTGCAAGTCGAGTGCAAGAAACGACTGGTCGTACTCGAAGTAAACTCTATTGTCCCGGATGGCCAGTCGCCCTATTGGAATCGTGTCGCTGGCAAACTGAAGGCCAACTTTTATTTCCTTCACCGGTTTGTAACTGCTCATTTTTTCCAGCCTCGTTTGGGTGTGGCAGCCTTTTGGCCCTTCAGCACATCGTCAATGGAAGAGAATTGAGGCTGACTGCTGGTTGTTGCCTCCAATATTTTCTCCAGGCAACCGAGGGCCATGCAAAGCTTAATGAATGAAAGGAGGGATAGTACACCTTTTTGCTCAAATTTTCGAAGCGTTGGCAAACTTACGTCTGCTCTTTCCGCTAAACCTTCCTGAGTCAGTCCCTGCGCCAACCGGAGCGCCTTGATGTTTACCGCAAGCCTTTGCTGTGCTTTAGGAATCGATATAAATAACATTATTGTATTAATTAATAGATAAATATACTAATAAATAATATGATAGTATTAGTTAAAAATCACTAAATTGATTGAGTTCTCCGGGAACCCGCTCAAGTCATTAAGCAATTAACTCCAATCGTTCCAAAATGAAACACTTCATTGTTTCATTTTGGTGCACTTTGTTGCTGGTTTTCGTTGTAATTACCTGATTTTTAGTATTTTGACATTTGGCACATCTTATGGCATGTAAGAACCATTGGATTAAAACACTAAAAGAAGTCCCATGCTTTTCAACTACTTCAAAATAGCCTGGCGCAACATCACCAGAAACAAACTTCTCACTTTTATTAATGTGGGCGGGCTGGCAGTGGGCATCGCCACTAGTTTGCTGATTATGCAATATGTTGCTTTTGAGCAAAGCTACGACCAGTTTTTTGAAAACAAGGAGCGCATATTCAGGGTTGACTGGAGCTTCAATCAGGAAGGTGAGACGGCGTTGGCACTCCCCAAGGCAGCATCAGGTGCGGGCCCTAAGCTCGTTGCCGAATTTCCGGAAGTAGAAGCGATGACGAGGATTTACAAAACCTTTAGCCCTGTGAATGTCAGCTATCAGGACAAGGTTTTTAATGAGGCTAAAATCCTGTTCGCCAGCCAGGAATTCTTTACTGTGTTTTCCTTGCCGCTGGTTTCAGGTGAAAGGAAAAGTGTGCTGGACGGACCCAACAAGGTAGTGCTGAGCCAGTCGGCAGCCGATCGCTACTTTCCGGGCACTGATCCGCTCGGCAAGATGCTTCGCCTCAAGGAGGGTGACAATTGGGACATGAGCCTGCAGGTGACAGGTGTGATGGAAGATATGCCCGCCAACACCCATATGGAGGGTGATTTGATTGTTTCCTTCGACACCTATATCCATCCCGGTTCCTATGCCGATGGAAGTTTTTACTGGGTAAACTTTTACACCTACCTGCTCACCGCCCCCGGTACCACAAAAGAGCAGCTGAATGCCAAATTGAATCCATGGTTGGCTGCGAACGAGGCTTTCAACGATTCGAGTGAAGGAGACAAACCCACCGCAAGCGTGATGCCGCTGGAGGACATTCACCTGCACTCGCACTATACGCAGGAAATGAAGGCCAACGGAAGCTACCTGGTGGTCTACATCTTAATGGTGGCTGCGCTGATGATATTGGTTATTGCCTGGCTCAACTATATCAACCTGAGCACTGCGAAGGGGTTGGAAAGGGCCAAAGAGGTGGGCATAAAGAAGGTAGTGGGTGCCAGTAGAGGGCAACTGATTGGGCAATTCTTATTGGAAGCCAGCTTGACCAATGCCATGAGCATCGCTCTCGCTTTCACACTGTTTCAGTTTGCGCAGCCACTTATCCACCTGGTGCTTCCCGCGCAGGCAGTGTGGAGCATTGTCTTTGAAGGTGAGTTGGTTTGGCAAATGTTTGTTGTACTGCTCGTTGGGGCTTTTCTGTCCGGATACTACCCCGCCGTCGTTATTTCGTCCTACAAACCTGCCCATATCCTTAAAGGACGGGCTACACATTCTTCAGGAGGTCACCTGCTAAGAAGAATGATGGTTGCGCTTCAATTTGGGCTTTCGCTAACGCTACTGGTATCCACCTTTACTGTAAAAGACCAGGTAAGTTTTATGCTCAATCAGGATCTTGGATTGAATATCGATCAGGTAGTGGTGGCCATGGCACCCAACGCCAGTGGAAAAGTAAAACCGGAACAGCTGGATCAGTTTAGAGCGGCTGTGCTGGCCCGGCCAGCGGTGACAGGTTTTTCGGCCACACGGATGATGCCAGGCGAGGCTATTTTTTATAATACAGCCGGGCAATCATTTGGAAGTAGAGGCTTCAATAACAACTATGGGCAGGGAGGCATAGACTCCTATTTCATACCATTTATGGAAATAGAGTTTTTGGCTGGCCGCAATTTTGACCCAACCATGGAAACCGATAATAGAGCGGTGGTGGTAAATCAATCAGCGTTAAAGCTGCTCGACTTTGTAACGCCTGAGGAGGCTATTGGTAAAAAGATATTTTGGATGGATGACGACTTTGGAGACTGGAATGTCATCGGTGTGGTGAAAGATCACCACCAATTTGGCTTGGCCAACGCTATTGAACCTATTATTTATTACCAGGAAGAGGAGGCACCATCCTATTTTTCCTTTAAGGTGTCGGCTGCAAACATGAAAGAGTCAATTGATCAACTCAGCGAAGTGTATGGCCAGTTCTTTCCCGGCAACCCCTTCGACTACCATTTTTTGGATGAACAGTTTGATGTGCAATACGATGCGGATCGTCAGGTGTTGCAGGCTTTCAGTGCCTTCTCATTAGTTGCCATCATTATCGCCTGTCTGGGGTTATTTGGGCTGGCGTCTTTTGAAGCCATTCAGCGCACTAAAGAGATCGGGATCCGGAAAGTGCTGGGAGCTTCCTTTTCTGGCTTGGCAGTGTTGTTCTCCCGCCGGTTCCTGGGTTTGCTGCTAATCAGCGCTGCATTTGCTCTGCCGCTTTGCTACCTGCTGATGGACGAGTGGCTGAACAGTTATGCCTTCAGGATGGAGCTTGGCTGGCTGGAATTTGTGCTGCCGGTTGGCATTTTGTTCGGGATATCAATGATTACTTTACTCTACCATACCCTGAAAACTGTGAGAATTAATCCTGTGGAGGCATTAAGAAGTGAATGAGCTCGCAAACTAGCTGTTGTGTTTCAACTCTTAGCTAATGGTCGGCAACCAATAACCAATAACTCATAACCAATAACCAAATGTTCCGAAACTACCTCGTCATAGCCATTCGCAATCTTGTCCGCAACCGGATATTTTCATTGATCAATGTCTCCGGTCTGGCTATAGGCATTGCTTCCTTTCTGCTGATTGGTTTGTACAGCTGGCAGGTGTTGCATTATGATAGCTTTCATAAAGACAAGGAAAGAATCTTCAGGATCGTAGAAACTGCCGATGACCCCAGTGGCCAGGAGGCGTATGTGTCCTTTGGCCTTTCGAAGCAATTGAAAGCAGGCGGAGAAACTGGCTGGGAAGTACTTCGGATGGCAAGTGGTACTTATTGGATTGGTAGCGACGACAGGAGATTTAAGGAGAAGGTTTTCTTCGGAGATCCCAACTTTTTCAACATGCTTGATATTCCATTGAGCAAAGGGCAAAGGGAGCAGGTGCTACAGCTAAAGAACGGAGTAGTGATCGGCGAAGCCCTGGCCGGCAAGTTGTTTGGAAACGAAGATCCTATTGGCAAGGTGATCAAGGTGAATGTTGAAAGAGAGTTTGTTGTGACGGGCGTCATGGACAATGCGTCCGTTAACACCGTTTTTGACGCCGAAGCTATCGTGCCTTTTTCAAATGTCAACGAGCTTTTCTATGACAACGCAGAAAATGGCTGGCACGACACCGGTTGTACCGTGCTGGTGAAGACAACCCAAAATGAAGGAGCGCCCGATGCTGCTAAACTCAGGTCAATTTTTCTATCAAGTGCGCCAAAGGAGTTCGTTGACGACAGTAAATATTTCTACCTGCAACCACTCACCGACCTGTACGTGAATGCCTCTGGATACCAGTTTGAAGAATATGCAGGAGACACCATTAAGTCAATTTCCTACCAGCGGGTGTTGATTTTCGTAGGTGTTGGGATTTTCATCCTTGTCATTGCCGTGATCAATTATTTCAACCTGACCACCAGCATTTTTGTGAGTCGCATGAAGGAAATAGGCATCAGAAGGGTAAACGGAGCTTCCAAAGCGCAGCTAAGTGTTCAGTTTATGACCGAAGCTACTGTGACTACCTTCATCGGCCTGGCTTTGGGGCTAGCCATTGCACAGCTGGCAAAAATATGGTTTGGAGAGATCATGGGGGAGCCGCTGACGCTTCAAATGCCAGGTGGCGGCCCGGTATTCCTGATGGCAGTGGTTGTACTTGGTGGCGCTTTGTCTTTGCTCAACGGCTCTTATCCGGCGTTTTATCTGTCGTCGAAGGCAAGTGCGTTGCAGAGGGGCCAATTCAAAGCAGCCCCGGGAGAGAATCGCTCGTTCAGGAATCTGCTGGTAGTGTTTCAGATGACGATCTCACTTGGACTACTCACGGGCCTTGTGGTGATGACCTCTCAGTTGGATTACCTGCAGCAGGCAGACAAAGGATTTGACCAGGAAGGCGTATTGACGATAGCTATTGACATGGCCAACGCCGAAACACTGGGCAGCAAGGCACCAGTTTTTGCTGAGCAGGTGAGAAAGAACGCCTCCATCGAAAGTGTCTCATTGCACCAGGCATCCATGGGGCGCTACATCAAAAACCTGTTTGGCGTGTTTGTGCCAGGAGCAGACAAGGAGCAATCCATTCTCACCACTTATGCAGACGAAAATTACCTGAAGACCTATAAAATTGACCTATTGGAAGGGAGTTCCTTTGACGCATTTTCTGATTCTCTGAAGTTGAAAAAAGTGCTGATCAACGAGGCGGCAGCAAAGTACCTGGGTTGGAAAGTAAACGAAGCCGTTGGCCAGTCTTTCAGATTCCATTGGAAAGGAGGGCCTGAGTATCAGGTGGCCGGCGTGGTGAAAGACTTCAATCTCCGTTCCATGCATTACGCCATCGAGCCATCTATTTTTCTTTACCCCACAAGCACATGGCACCGGGAGTACATCTCCATCAGGCCTGCCGGAAGTATGACAAACAAGGTGCTGGAGGAAGTAGAAAAGGAGTGGGAAGCCACCATGGGGAGTTTTCCGATGGAATACTTTTTCACAGATGATGAGTATAGAAAGAATTACGTGGCCGACGAACGCCAGCAACGGGGCATATTCGTAGCATCGCTGATCGCCATCTTTATTGGTTGCTTCGGGCTGTTTGGGCTGGCAAGTTACACCGTCGGACAAAAGTCGAAGGAGATTGGTATACGGAAGGTGCTGGGAGCCAGCGTATCGACGATACTTCTGCTGCTTTCCAGGAGCTACGTTGTGCTGGTAGTTGTCGCTTTAGTGGTGGCAGCTCCGGTGAGCTTTTATCTGGTTCAGCAGTGGTTGGAAGGGTTTGCTTATCGAATAACCCTAAGCTGGTGGATGTTCCTGCTGCCCGGACTTACCGTGTTGGTAGTTGCCTTGTTTTCCGTGTCCATTCAGTCATTAAAAGCCTCGCTGGCTAATCCGGTGGACTCACTTAGAACAGAATAGATTGATAAAGAAAAAATATCAGTAATGTTACAAAACTACTTTTTGATCGCCTGGCGCAACTTGCTCCGTCACAAGGGTTATGCATTCATCAATATCCTCGGACTGACGGTTGGGCTCGCTGCCAATATTTTCATCCTCCTTTGGGTGATCGATGAACTGTCGTTCGATCAGTTTCATGCAAATGGTGACCGCATTTTCCAGGTGCTGGTCAATAGCGAATATCCGGATGGCAGCATTGAAACCTATGCCGCTACGCCGGCAAAATTGAAGGCCGTCATTGAAAGCCAAATTCCTGAAGTGGAACTAGCTACTCAGTACAGTATGGAAACAGAGCTGTTGGTAAAGCATGAGTCCAATGCCTTCAATGAAAGTGGAATTTACGCCGACCCGGCACTATTTGAGGTGTTCAGTTTCCCCATCGTAAGTGGTGATCCCACCCAACCGCTCACCGACATTAAATCAATTGCTCTTTCTGAGAACCTCGCCAAAAAGCTGTTTGAAAAGGAAGACCCCATTGGTAAAACGCTGCGCCTGGGAGAATCCAGCGAACTAATGGTCACCAGCGTTTTCGAAGACATTCCACAAAACTCCACCCTTCGGTTTGACTTTGTTGTTCCCTTTGAGCTTTTCGTCAGGGAGAATCCGTGGACACAAAACTGGAGAAGTGGCGGCAGCAAGACAGCGGTGATGTTGAAATCGGCTGACTCCAGGGATGCGGCCGACCAAAAGCTGTCTGGCCTGATTAAGAGCAACTGTGCGGATTGCTCAACGACCCCACTATTATTTCCCTACCTGAAGTCGAGGCTTTATTCGGAGTTTGAAAACGGGAAGAACACCGGCGGAAGAATACAGCAGGTTTTCCTTTTTGGTGCTGTGGCCATCTTAATCCTGGTTATGGCTTGCATCAATTTCATGAACCTTTCAACGGCCCGATCAGCCAACCGAAGCCGTGAAGTGGGTGTTAGGAAATCGATAGGGGCCCGAAAATCTGACCTCGTTATTCAGTTTATGACCGAGTCGGTGCTGCTGTCTTTCATTGCGCTGCTTTTCGCCATGGGGATTGTGCAGATGCTCCTGCCATTTTTTAACGACATCACTGCCAAGTCTATTGAATTAGACTTCGCCAATCCGGTACTCACTTTTGGGATTCTGGGAGTGGCATTGGTCTGCGGGCTGCTAGCCGGAAGCTACCCGGCATTTATTTTGGCAGCATTCCATCCTGCTAAAGTTTTAAAGGGAAACACACAAGCCGGCCTCACCGGAAACACCCTTCGCAAATCACTTGTGGTCATTCAATTCACCACTTCATTAATTCTGATCATAGGGAGTATCACTGTGTACAAGCAGATAGTTTTTATCAGTGAAAGAAATCTTGGGTTTGACAAAGAGAATATCATTGTGGTCGACCGGAATGAAGGCACGGACAAAAACTATTCGGCCATTAAAAATGATTTGAATCAGCTGGCTGCGGTGAAAAGCATTGCCTTTGGAGGCAATAACATATTTACTGTTCCCATTACGACCACCGATCCGGTATGGGCTGGCAAACCCGACAACTCCTCCATCACATTCAAAATTTACCGCTGCGATGCTGAGTTCATTCCAACGATGAATATCAAAATGCAAGGGGGTAGAAATTTCATTGGCGATCAGGATGCCTCCAATTACATCATTAACAAGAAAGCTGCCGAGGTCATGGGATTAGACCTTGAACATGCGATAGGAGCAGACCTTGAAATGTGGAATGGAAAAGGGAAAGTGGTCGGCGTTACAGATGATTTTCACAACAACAATTTGAGGTTTGGCATAGAGCCCATGATATTCATGTATTCTGAAAATATCGGGTCACACTACTTCATCAAGCTAGAAGGGCAGGGGTCAGTGGCAGAAACCATTGCCCAGGTAGAAAGCGTCTTTGAGAAGCACAACTCGGATTATCCTTTTGAATACACTTTTCTTGATGAAGTTTTCAACAGGGAATACCGAACAGAGGCAGTGGTGGGAAAGCTCTCACTGAGTTTTACAGTCATTGCCATACTGATTTCTTGTTTGGGGCTCGTTGGTTTAGCCTCTTTCACCGCTGAAAGAAGAACCAGGGAATTGGGCATCCGAAAAGTAATGGGAGCATCCGTTTGGGGCCTTGTTGTTATGCTGGGCAATGATTTTGTAGCCCTCTTTAGCTTTAGCTTGCTCGCTGGAATCCCGATAGCCTGGTATTTAGTCAGCGAATACTTATCAGACTATGCCTTCCGAACCGAAATCAGCTGGAGCACTTACCTCTCCACTGCGCTTGTCATGTTGCTCGTCACGTTGCTCTCTGTAGGGTACCAGTCTGTGAAAGCAGCTTCAGCCAATCCAGTCGACTCTTTGAGGAATGAATAAGTTGTTCAATCACTAAACCAACCAACCATGCTCAAAAACCACATTCTCCTCGCTTTCCGTCATTTGAAAAAGGAAAAGGGCTACGCTCTGGTAAGCATTATGGGGCTTGCTATCGCTTTTACGGTTTCGTTTTTCGCAGTGGTCTTTCTCCTTCATGAGCTATTTCCTGACCAGCATTTTGCACAAAGGGATAGGCTCTACCGAATGAACTCTCATTTTACTCTCACGGAAGACAGGGTGCTTAATCCTGATGTATCCTTTGATGCTGCTTTTGAGCTTGGAGAAAAGATACCTGAATTGGAGCAAGTGATCCCTATTGATCCTGTCAGAGGTCCTTTTAATATATCTTTTGGAGGAGAAACCTTCAAAGTTGATAAATGTATTTTTACCAGTCCTGAATTTACGGAGCTATTCAAAGCCAATTTGTTCTCGGTTCAATTGCCTTTTCAAAAAGGGTCTATTCTACTTAGCAACAACATTTCAAAAGCCATTTTTGGCGAGGCAGACCCTGTCGGCCAAATTGTAAATACCAGCCGTGGCGATTTTGTAGTGGCCGGCACATTCGACGACTTCCCTTCAAATTCACACATACAAATAAATGCTGCTGCAATATCACTTTCATCTCAATCTAGTGGCAGCGGTTTCGTTTATGTGAAGTTTCAGGAGGGTGCAACGCTGGGACAGGTTGACCCTAAACTGGCTGAACTCTCTGGTGAATTGGAGGAACAATACGGGCCTTTTGCCTATTCGCTCGAAAGCATCGACGAGAAGTATTTCAGTGGAACCACGGGCTTTATTTTTAGAGCAATTAATAAAAATGCCTTGCAGCTATTAGTCATTATTTCCGGCATTATTTTACTGATTTCAATTACTAATATTGTCAATTACACACAACTAAAGGCATTGTTTCGTGGCAGAGAAGTGGGTGTAAAAAAGGTGCTGGGCATTAAGAAGACACAGCTTGTTTATCAGTTTTTTGTTGAGTCTTTTTTGATTGTTTCTGTATCGTTTTTATTGGCGATGTCAATGGCTCAGGTCTTTGCCAGTGAGGTTTATATGTACCTCAAAATAGTATCAGTCAATCAGTCCCTATCGCTGGCCGTCGTCGCTGGCGTAGCTCTTGGTGTTGCTGGCCTTTTGACCCTGCCTCAAATCTATTTATTTACTGGCATCATGCCCAGAAAGATTATTTCTGGTAACTATAAGATTGGCTCTAAGAAGCATCTTTCAAAAGCCATGATTGGCGCTCAGTTTTTGATCACTACAGGCCTTGTGGGGGGTGCGCTGCTGGTAAGAAGTCAAGTGAGCTACATTGCCAATAAACCATTGGGTTTTGATGCGGATGGGCTGTGGTACGTTCATAGTGACCGGGATTCGCTCAATCTTCAGCTCTTAAAAAACGAAGTCAAAAGTATTCCAGGAGTTATTTCATCCACGGTTTCAAGTGCGATACCAGGCCAAAATGCTGGTTATTATCTGACCGTTTACGACCTAGATAAGCACCGAGAGCAATTTTTTGAGTGTAAAGTGGATCGGGACTATTTTGATACCTATCGAATTCATTTCAAAGAAGAACCCACTTCGCTCACAGCTACGGGTTACCTGCTTAATGAACAAGGGGTTTGGCTTGAAAAAGAGTTGAATGGCCGTTTCAAAATAGAGGGGACTCTAGAGGGAGTGGTGAGTGACTTTCACAAGTCTAACCTCAGACAACCAATACAGCCACTGAGGTTCAGAATTAGAGACCAGGGGAATGGCTTTCTTACCGTTCGGATAGCGGAAGGGAAAGAAAAAGAAGCAAAGCAGTACTTGGCTGCCAAATGGAAGCAACTTTATCCGGAAACGCCTTTTGAACTGTTCAACCTGAAAGATCAGTTTGTTGCGTCGCATGCATCGGTCATGGAGTTCCTTACATTGGTAAACGCACTCACATTTATATCGGTTTTTATTTCTTGTGTAGGGTTGAGCGCTTTGTCAGCGTTCTCGATCAAAAAGAAAATAAAGGAAGTAGCGATTCGGAAAGTGCTGGGAGCCACGGTCTACCAAATAGCCAAAAGCGTCAATCTGGGCTTTGTCTTGATTATCGCCGCCTGTGCCCTGGCGGCTGTTCCGATAGTCAACAAATTTGGAAATGACTGGATGGACGGGTTCGCTTACCATACCCGGTTTCATTGGTGGATCCAGCTACTGCCCGGACTGCTTGTGCTGGCTGTTTCGGTGTCCATTGTCACTTTTAAAACCTGGGTGACCGCCAAATCGAACCCCATTGAAGCATTGAGAACTGAATAAATATTTAGAGCATGCTAAAGAACCACATCCTCCTCGCTTTCCGTCATTTGAAAAAGAAAAAAGGTTATGCAGCCTCTAGTATCGTTGGGCTGGCGCTCGCTTTTGCCGCTTGTTTTTTCACTTTCAGCTTCATACTCCATGAGTATTCGGCTGATAAGCATTTCGCAGATATCGAGGATACCTATCTGCTCAAGACTAACGACACCATAGATTCCCCGATTCGTTTTCCATTTATTCCTGTTGCAAATGCCCGGTATATGGAAGAGCACTTTCCTGAAGTAAGCATGGCAGTGCCGGTGTGCCGGGAAGGGGAGGAGACAGAAGTGACGGCTCATGGTCAGAAATTTGTGGAGAAGCTATGGGTCTACACAGAACCGGAGGTAGTTGAATTGTTTCAGCAGGGCTATTTCGATATACGAAGTCCGTTTGAAGAGGGTACCATACTTATCAATGAAACCACGGCGTCGAGGCTCTTTGGACAAGCCAACCCGATAGGACAGGTTGTGACTGTTAAAGAAGGCAACTACGTGGTGGCAGGTACTTTTGGGGATTTTCCTTCCAACTCGCACCTCGCAGCCAATATACTGGCAGTGCCGTTACCGACTGCCGAAATGAAGGATTCTCCCGGGCTGGTATACATGAAGCTGCAGCCCGGAACAGATGCTTATCAGCTGGCCCTGAAAGTTGATAAAGAGTCAGAAAGCATGGAGAGATTCATCGATGTGATCAGGTACACGCTGGTAAGGGTCGACGAAATGTACCTGAAAGGTGAGCAGGAGACCGGTATTCTCAGAAAGGCCGATCTACCCATGCTGACCATGATGAGTATAGTATCTTCCGTCATTCTGTTTATTTCGCTGTTCAATATTATGAACCTTACCCAGGTCAGGACCCTTTTCAGGGGCCGGGAAATGGGTGTCAAGAAGGTGCTGGGCATCACAGCTTCCCAGATGCTTTTTCAGTTTTTCGTCGAAGCGATGATGATTGTAGTGCTTTCTGCTCTGGTTTCTTTCTCCTTTATTCAGCTGAGCCTTGGCGACGTGCTGGCCTACCTTCATATGACCGACTTCCCCACACTTCAGGTAGCCCTGCTTCTGGGAGCGCTGTTGGTAATTGTCGTTTTAAGCCTCGCCTTGATGCAAAGTGTACTTTTCAGAAAAGTGATGCCCAGGGACGTAATGGCCGGTAAGTTCAACCTCGGTGAGAGAAAATGGTTGCTGAGAGGACTGGTCGGTCTTCAGTTTCTAATTGCCTGTGTATTGCTGGGAGGCACGTTGGTGGTAGATAAACAAATGAACTATATCAGGTCGAAACCACTGGGTTTCAATATCGACAATCTGTGGTATGTTCCCATGAGGTCGGCGGCGCTGGATTTGGAACTCATGAAAAACAAAGCACTTGGGATTCCGGAAATTGAAAGTGCCACTGCCACAGGGGGGCTTCCGTTTCTCTGGTACGGAGCTATCGTTGATAGCCGGGAGGGCAAGATGGAATTTGTGCCCTATGCCGAAATTGATGAAGACTATATCTCCACACTACAGATACAGTTCAAACAGGAGCCGGATCATCTGCAGGAAGAGGGTCTCCTGGTAAACGAACAGCTGGCCGCCAGAGAAGATATTGATGTAGAGAAGCTTATGGGCAAGAAAATAATCGGGCAGGTCAGCGACTACCATTTTAACGGGCTCAATGCTACGATCAATCCAATGATGCTGGTAGTCACAAAGCCAAAGGCTGGCTACCTGGCGCTACGGGTGCGGGAGGGCAGGAGTGAGGTGGTGGAGCAAAAGCTGAAAGCCGAGTGGGAAGCATTGTACCCGGGCAGGCAATTTGAGTTTCATGCCCTCTACGACGATTACCTCGCCAAACATCGGGAAGCGAATGAATTGAATGTGGTGCTGAAGAGCCTGTCGCTTGTGGCCGTTTTCATTTCCTGCATCGGTCTTGCATCACTTACCGGCTTCTTCGTTAAAAAGCGGTTCAAGGAAATCGCCATCAGAAAAGTGCTGGGCGCCACCACACAGCAGTTGTTGAGGGAGGTAAACAAAAGCTATGTTTTCTGGATACTCGGTGCTTGCACGATATCGGCTGCCATTATAAGATACTTCGGCTCCGATTGGCTGGCAGAGTTCGCCTACTCCACGTCCATGGATCTCTGGCTGATGGCCGGCCCGGCTGTAGCGATGCTTCTGGTTTCAAGCTCGATCATGGTACTCCAAACCTGGAAAACCGCCCGGACTAATCCGGTGGAGGCGCTGAGGGCGGAGTAAGGGCAAATTTAGGACATGAACTGCTCAACGAATGCAGCAGGTGAAATGATAGGTATTCCCCGAAAAGGATGAAGGTCGAGCAGTGGTCTGTCTCCGGTGATGATGCAGCCAGCTTCGCCTGCTACCGCCAGTTCGAGGTACATATCATCATTTGGATCCCGACAAGCTTTTATGCTTTCCTTTGGTTCAATAAATGAAGCTTTTTCGGCGAGCTTCAGCAGAAATACTAGTTTATCATGCTCCTGAATATACTTGTCAAATTTTGGTCGTGAGAGAGTGGAATGAAGTTCTGAAAAGGTTGCTGAAGAATACAAAACTTGGCAATTTTCTGTTGCGAACCTTGTAACTATTCCCGGAACTGACCGGTGTGAAAGGGCTGCACTTACAAATACATTGTAATCAACTATAAGCCTCGATTACTTTTTCTTTAGAATTTCAGGCGTAAGACCTTTTCTTTCGGCGTACGCACTCATGTCGCTCATTACTTCCAATAAGGCTCTTTTATCCTCAAGAATTTTTTCTAATTTTTCCGGCGTTGGATCATTGTTTTGTGCGTTCTTTTGCATCTCTCCAAGGGTTTTTAGCAGTCGTTTCCTTGGCTCTAGCCAATTTGAAATTACTGTTTCTAATTCCTCCAGCTTTTCCTTCGGGAGCTTTTCCAGCCGGGAAGCTATATCGTCGCTGACGTTGAGTGCAATAGTTTTCATCTTTAGCTCAATTCGTGTCTTGTTCCTTAAAGAATGCTTATCAAAGATAATAAATTCCGCTACAGAGGCATATCAGTTGTCTTTTCAATTTTGACTTTGAAATTATGCTCAGTAAATTCTGCAAATGACGTCTTTGTGATCTCCTTCTACCGATAGCCAACACTGGCCTCTTTAAACCTTCAAAAACACATCCTTCTTATACATGAAATACAAGAAAGCCCACTTCACCGCCAGGTAACAAAACACCATTACTACCACATTGTAAGGGTCGCCGACCAACTGCCCCAGCCAGCCAAAGAAGGCATTGGTGGAGTAAGACCAGTTAATGAATCGTCCCGACATATAGATCAGGATGGAGTTCATGCCAATAACTTTGAAGAAGAACGCCCACTTCTTATGGCCCAGGATATCGATAATGTAGTAGAAAGTCGCCATTAGCAGCATGCTGATGCCGCCGCACTGCAGCACAAACGAGCTGGTCCACAAGTTTTTATTGATGGGGAACACCAGGTTCCAGAGCTGGGCCAATACCAGTAGTACGGCACCGGTAGCAGCCAGTCGTATCGCCACTTTTGTTCGGTCATCGATGGTTGTGCTTTTTAACAAGTTGCCCGTGTAAATGCCCAGGAGAGCTGTGCCAATAGCTGGAATGGTGGATACAAGGCCCTCCGGATCGTGGATGCCGAGGTAGAGCTTGCCAGGCATGATCAGGGTGTCAAGGTAAGAGACCATATTGCCTTCCATGGTCAGGTCACCCGCCAGGTGGCCGGGTGCATGCCCAAACAGCAGCAGGAACCAGTAGCCCAGTAAAAGAGAGGCGAACCAGATGATTTGCCCTCGTTGTGTGGTGTACAAATAGATAATATTGGCGAACATATACGCAAGGCCAATGCGCCCCAGTACGCTGCCAAAACGTATTTCCTCCAGCGGGAGTATTTTCAGTCCATTGTTGTAAATGATGCCCAGCAGCACGAGTATCAAGCCTCTTTTGATCACACGGAGCAGGAGGGACTGCTTGTCTAAGCCTTTTTCCAACTGCCTGCCAATAGAGAAGGGAGTAGACACGCCCGCCATAAAAAGGAAAAGTGGGAAAATAAGGTCGTAAGCAGCGAAACCATGCCAGGCAGGGTGGTCAAACTGAGTGGACAGCGCATGCCAGAAGGGCCCTCCCGTAATTTCATCCATTCTGTGGAAAATCCCTTCTGCGCCCATGATCCAAAACATGTCAAAACCCCGGAGGGCATCAAGGGAATAAAGGCGCTGGCTCTTGACGGATTGTGTCATCTCTGATTTAAATGTTTAAGAAAAGGCCCGCAACGCAGCTCTTTCTGGTATTGAACTAAAACAGCTATCCGGCCGATTGTGTCCGGCAACAGTAGCAGAAGCTAATTTAGCAGTTTTTCATTACTGAGCTACTTAAATGACACCTCTGTGGAAAAAGGCGGGTTGGTTGGTGCTTGTTGGTGGATCGCCGGTGTTTGCTCCTGACTTTTTTCTATCCTAAGCGGCCACTTTTACGACGTCATGAAAATTGAAACTGCTTCAGTTATGAAGATATTGAAAGCTGGTACCTCTGGGAAGTTGACTGAGTGTGCCATATTGAAACAAGCAATTGTGCCAATATGGTACGTTTTCAGTCGATACACCCATTTAAATGGCTAATAATCAATCAATTGCAATTTGGTACGACCTCTGCTCATGCGAATGAGTTACGTCAATGTTTTCAATATGCTTACCAACTACCTCAAACTCGCCTTTCGTAACCTGCTCCGGCATAAGAGCGCCTCAGCCATTACCATTTTTGGCTTGGGAATGGCGTTGGCGGCTGCGCTTCTTATCGGGCAGTACGTTCGTTTCGAACTTAGCTACGACCGGTTCCACGGTGCAGGCATTGATCGAACCTATCGTATTTTCTCCAGAGACTTTTCCAGTGGCGCCTTGCAGTACGAAGCCGCCACTTCTCCGGCTGTGCTGGCCACTTCATTACTCAATACTCCACAGGTGGAGGCCATCACCAGGCTATGCGGAAGTTCCAGTTTCTCCAATGTGCTGTCGTACGACAATGGGGAAGAAGTCAGGAGCTTTAACACCAGGCATAGCTATTTTGCAGAAACATCGTTCTTCGATTTTTTTGACTTTCCACTGCTCAAAGGAAGCAAGGAAGCATTGGATCAGCCTTTTCAGGTGATCATCTCCGAATCTATGGCTTTGAAGTTTTTTGGTGCTGATGACCCCATGGGCAAAACACTGAAGTGGCATACCAGCATGGATGACGTAGAGTACACGGTGGCGGGAGTGTTAAAAGACCTGCCAGCTAACAGCCACATGGCTGTCAACTTTTTGTTTTCTTTTCCCACATTGGCACAAACGGAAAGAGGAAGGGCAGACCTAAAAGACTGGGATGCGGAATATTTTCACTCTTATGTGAGGATCCGTCAAGGTAGTCATCCAGAAGATCTTTCGGAGCAGTTGCTGGAATTTGAAGGAGAATGGCTTGGTAAGTATGGCATGGCGCCGGATCCAGCGCACCCACGCTGGCACATGCAGCCGGTCGTTGATATTCATTTGCATTCACAGTTGATGGAAGAAATGAAAACCAATAACTCGGCTGCTGATGTTTACTTTCTTGTAGCCATAGCGCTGTTCGTGCTGGTGATCGCCTGGGTCAACCATATCAATCTGTCGATGTTCTCGGCCCTGAGCCGGGGTAAGGAAGTAGGTGTGAGGAGGCTGATCGGTGCTGGCAAGTGGCAGCTTATTCAGCAATTTGTAGCAGAGGCGCTCGTGGTGAATGTGCTCGCACTTGGGCTTGCTTTTACAATGGTGCAGGTTAGTTCAACCTGGTTTCAGGCCGTGGCAGGTGTTCCTTTCGGCCTGTTTTGGAAAGATAATGTAATGTTGATGGTTTGTTGGGTACTCTTTTTTGTTAGCGTATCCATTTCGTCATTTGTGCCGTTCTGCTTACTTCAAAACAGGCAACTCGCTTCGATGCTGAAAGGAAAGACGAGCGCCTTGGCCGGAGGAGGCCTGCGGTCTACTCTGATGGTGGTGCAGTTTGCTGCCAGCCTTTTTATCATTGTCGGCACAGCAGCGGTATATGGTCAATTAAAGTTCATGCACAACATGAAGCTCGGGATTGATATTGAGAATACCCTCGTGCTAACTACTCCTTCGTTGGTGGACTCCACCTATCTGTCCCGCCTGGAGGTGTTCAGGAATGAGCTTCAGCAATATCCCGGCATTCGGGCGGTGTCTACGTCTGCGGTTTTGCCCGGCAACGAGAACACCTGGCAGCAGCGATTCTGGAAACCCGAAAGCGGCAGTGATGAGGCAGTACTAATGACATTTGATGTGGTGGACGATAGCTTTGTTGACGTATTTGGTGTGGAAATACTGGAGGGAAGAGACTTTCTTCCGACTGAGCAGCGGGCCGGAGATTTTGGTGACGCACTGGAAAGCATTCTGATCAACGAAAAGGCAGTGCAAGCGCATGGTTTTGCGAGCGCAAAGGACGCAGTAGGCAGCGAGCTGGCATCGAAAGGGGTTCGTTGCAAGATAGTGGGCGTAGTGAAGGACTTTCATCAGGAGTCGCCAAAGGCGGCCATTCCGCCGACCATGTTTGTGCTGGACAATATCAACAGCACTTTTTACGCTGTTAAGCTCAATTTTCCTGCCAGCGACCTTAACAACGAAGCACTGACGGCCGCACTTACCTTCATTGGAGGCAAATGGGAAGAGATGTTTCCTAACAACCCTTTCGACTACTTCTTGCTGGAGAATCGTTACGAACAACAATATGCCTCCGAAAACCGGCTGTCGACACTGCTGTCGATTTTCTCCGGCCTCTCGATTGTTATTTCCTGCCTGGGGCTCTTTGCCCTGGTGTCGCTCACCATTGCCCAACGGACAAAGGAGATTGGTATCCGAAAAGTGCTGGGCGCTTCCATCACTGACCTGCTGCTGTTGCTGTCCAGCCGCTTTGTTATGTTGGTGGGGATTGCCATTGTGGTCACCCTGCCCATCACCTTTTGGCTGGTGAGCGAATGGTTGCAAAACTACGCTTATGCTATGCGTTTGGGGTGGTGGCTATTTGCACTTCCGGGGGCGGGACTGATATTGCTGGCGCTGGTCGTTGTGGTAGTCGAGGCCATTCCAAAGGCACAAGCCAATCCTGTGGATTCGCTGAGGATGGAGTAGGGTGAGAGGCACCGAATCCCCTACTCCCTTTTGTACTTTTTAGTGAGAATAAGCTTTACTAAGGCGTCAAAGAAAAGCAAATAAGGGGATGTGCATATTTGGCCATTATTTACTGCCAAAACAAACTAGGTTTTCTCGAAATTTGTTAGCTTAGTAACCTAAATAATCTGAATATGGCAAGGAAATCAAACCACGTTGTGCCATCAACTCAAAAAGGAGGTTGGGCTGTTAAAAAATCGGGATCAGCGAAGTCTTCTAAATCCTTTGACAACAAGGTGAAGGCGGTAGAATATGGTAAACAGTTGAGTAAAAAAGAACATTCCGAGCTGTTTATTCACCGGAAGGATGGGACTATCCAAAACAGAAACTCCTATGGGAATGACCCTTTCCCTCCAAAGGACAGAAAGCACTAAGGAGTGGTGAAACATACAAATTATGATAAAAACGTATTTATCAATTGCCCATTTGATGATAAGTATTTCGATCTCCTAAGGACATTGATTTTTACTATAGTATACTTCGGCTTTAACCCAAGAATTTCTCTGGAGTCTTCTGACTCCGGCCTTTCTAGATTAGAAAAAATCATTAAGCTAATACAAGAATCAAAATATGCTGTTCATGATTTGTCCAGGCTCCAAGCCAAATCAATTGATGAATATTATCGACTAAACATGCCGTTTGAACTTGGGATTGACTATGGTTTGAGGAGGTTTAATCCAGACTTTTCAGACAGAAGATCAGTGATTTTGGAAACTGAAAGGTATGACTATATGAAGGCAATTTCGGATATAAACGGATTTGACATAAAGAGTCATGATGACATACCTGAAAAGTTGATTGAATGTTTAAGGTCATGGTTTTCCGAAACCGTGGGACTTAGAGATTTGAATAGTTCAGATAAGATATATTCCGATTTCATTGATTTCAATACGGATTTGTATATGAAGAAAATGATGAAGTATGCTGGTAAACATACCGCCACCGAGGCAGAACGATTCGTAGATACTGAAATCCAACAAATGACTCTCCCTGAATTTATTGATGAAATTAAGCTATGGAAAGACGGTGGTACATAACAAAGGGTTTCCGCCTTTGTGATTGTTCAGTAACGTATCCCTAAGCGGGAAGCTTTCGTTAAGCGCTTAGCTGAATTCCATTAAGCGCTTGATGAGAACCTGTTAAGCGCCTCGTGGGAAACGATGAGAAATGTTTCGCAATGAATTCTTGTTGGCGCAGCGGGTAATTTCCGTTAATTTGACGTCATATTTAACCACCGACAGTCAGTCCTATGATCACCCGCCGACTATTCCTCAAATCGTCCCTGGTTACCATTCCCGCCATGGGGCTTATTGGCAACGCCATGGCGGCCCGAAAGCCCAAAGTGCGCTTTGGTGTGGTCACCGACTCTCATTATGCCGACCGGGAGCCAGGCGGCATTCGGTACTACCGGGAGTCGCTGGAAAAGATGGCCGAGTTTACCGAGGTGATGAACATGGAAAAGGTCGATTTCGTGGTCCATCTTGGGGATTTCAAAGATGAAGACACCAACAGGAGGGAGGAAGACACCTTGAAGTACCTGCAAAACCTGGAGGCGGTGTATGCACAATTCAAAGGCCCCCGCTACCATGTCATAGGCAACCACGACGTGGACAGCATCAGCAAAGCACAGTTTATAGCCAAGGTGGAGAATACAGGCATCAACTCGGGCCTTGGCTACTATTCGTTTGACAAGAAGGGGTTCCACTTTATAGTGATCGACCCCAACTTCCATCCTGACGGCACTGATCACAACAAAGGTGATTTTGAATGGTTCGAATCGACCGTTCCCCAACCTCAGATGGATTGGTTGAAGGCTGACCTCGGAGCAACCAGGCTACCCACGGTAGTGTTTGTTCACCACTCACTTTATGAACTGCCGGATGAGACCATGCACGTAGAGAATTCAGCGGCTATCCGGCAAATACTGGAGGCATCAGGCAGGGTGGTAGCAGTTTTTCATGGCCATTGCCACAGGGAGGGTTATTCCAGTATTAATGGTATTCACTACACGCTTTTGCCTGCCATGGTCGACAACAGCGGGCCGGAGAACAATGCTTATGCCATCATTGAAGGGTTTGATAATGGTGACCTGGAGTTGACGGGTTATCGAAAGACGAGGAGCAGGTCGTATCCGGCGACATAAGTTGGGCAAGGGCCCCGGCCCGCCTTGCTGGTTAACCAACATGCTTCTTCCTGAACCCCGTCGGGCTCAGCCCTGTGAGTCGCTTGAACTGCTTGTTAAAATGGGGAATGGTACTGTAGCCCGACTGCAGACAGACTTCGGTGATGCTGAGTTCAGTATCGATCAGAAGCCTGCTGGCGTGGCCTATCCTAAATTCATTCACAAACTCGAAGAAAGTTTTCTTGGCTCTTTTTTTAAAATAACGACAAAAAGCCTGAGGTGTTTGGTGAAGTAGGTTGGCAACGGGGTCAAGTCGAATCACGTCCCTGAAATGTTGCCTTACATACTCAAACACGAGGGTCATCCTTTCTGCATCCTTTGCCGTTGAGTGGTGCGCATAGCCAGCACTGGCAAGGGTTCTCGCCTCGTTGGATGTGGCGAGGAGCTGAAGTGTTTCCATGAGGCCAAGCACTTTACCAAATGGGTCGGCATCTACCATCTGAGCTAGTTTTCTCCCAACGCTTTTGGAGAGCTCCGGTGGAAATGCCACACCATAGCTGGCTTTTTCAAAAAGCTGCCGGATGGTGGCAAACTCGGGAGAGCTGAGCAAGCTATTGTTGAGCATTCCTGCGGAAAAATGCACGACTATTGCCTCACTTCTGCCGGACTGATTAGAAGGGTTCTGCCAGATATGCGGAAGGTTGGATCCGAGCAGTACCAGATCGTTTTCGACGAACTCCTCAATACTGTTGCCCACAAATCTCGTTCCCCGGCTTTTGATAATATAAGTGAGCTCCATTTCGGGATGAAAGTGCCATGGAGCATCGAACTCCGGGAGGTTCAACGCACGAATTACCAGTGACTGACCTGCTTCCAGGTCTACTTTTTCAAAGATGGCTTTCATCCGTTATCGATGCAATGCTTGTTTATATTACCAATAATACGACTCTTGATCAATATTATGGTTAAAATAAGTTAAGTAAATGCCAAAATTGACGTAGAGGACTGTCGGAAAAGGCGGTACTTTTAAATGAGCATTAGTAAGTTATAGTATATGAGTAGTGTTGCAGATTTGGCCGGGGTTCATGAATTGGTAAGTCGGCTGTTTGAGTGGCCCGAAACTGAAAAGGAATGGGAACAATACAAACTCAGCGACGAACAGGTAGCCTTCTTCAAGGAGAACGGTTATTTAGCCAACGTGAAATTACTCAACAGTATTCAGGTAGAATCACTCCGCAATGAACTTGAGGAGATTGCAGACCCTAACCACCCCGGCCACCATCTGTTCTACGAGTTCCATTCCAACGAATCCACTGACCCTTCGAAGGTTCTTTTCCATGCGCTGGGTGCATGGCGGGTGGCTCCCGGCTTTCACGACGTGCTGTGGAACCCCGCTTTTGTGATGGCGGCCAGCCAGCTTCTGGGTGGGTCAGTTCGCTTTTGGCATGACCAGCTTTTTTGCAAACCAGCCAAACATGGAGGCGTGGTGGCCTGGCATCAGGACTACTCGTACTGGACTCGCACCAAACCCATGGAGCACCTCACTTGCTGGGTAGGACTCGACGATGCCGATGTTGACAACGGCTGCTTGTACTATGTGCCCGGCAGCCACAGGTGGGGCCTGCTCGATAAGCCTGACCTTGCCGGCGATATGAATGGCCTTGATCAGTACCTGACGCCAGAGCAAAAAAGTCAATTCAAGCCCATTCCCATTGAAATGAAAATGGGGCATGGCACTTTCCATCACCCCTTGCTGGTGCATGGATCCTACGAAAACAAAACCGACAGGCAGCGCAGGGCATACGTCACCAATGTGTTTAAAGACGGCACAAGATCGGATGCCGACACACCGTTGCTTGCAGGGGCCGATGCTGTGCCACGGGGACAAAAGATGCAGGGGAAGTTTTATCCGCTTCTTTACCAGGCCCGATAGCCAAACTGGCGAATCACTTCGCTTCCTGAAGCTGGGTCTCTTCGTCCTCTTGTTTTTTAACCACTTGTTCGGTTTTTACGCCCTCCTCATTTTCTATCCTTTTCGGTTTGAAAATATTGGGATCGATGCCCATGCCAAATCCGCTGAGCAAAATGAACAGCATCAACCCTGCTGTTCGCATGTATTTTTTGAATTTTTTCATTTTACGAATGACAATAAGGGATGCAGGGTTTTTAAGCCTACATACGCTGGGTAAATGAAGGGAATGGATGGCCCGATATGGGCCTGCGCTGAGAGGAGGCTCTCAGGAGTGAATAGAGGAGTCTTCGTCGGTAGAAGGAGGAAGGTGCTTCTTGACAACCGCCGCTAAACATACCAGCGGTGCTTGGGCGTTTACTTGCTCCAAAGTGCTGGCAAGCCTCTCATGCAGGAGAGTGGCGATGTTTAGGAGAGTGCGCTGGCTTTTAAAGTCAGTAGAGGCACTGCTTCGGAGGTCTAAAATAGCCCTGGCGTAAGAAAACGATCGATGAGTAACAGATACAGGGCTATAAGCAACCTCACTGGTTACCGGGGTAAATGGCCTGGTAGGGGTGGCCGCTTCAATACCCGAAAACCCCAATATAGCTGCCGCCACACACAGTAGCAGGAGCGTATTTTCGGTGCCTTTTTTGAATAGATGCCGGACTGAAGCCATCATATAGCGATAAATATACGCCGCTTTTGTGAAAGTGTTGCTGTTTTCGATAACCTTACCTGGGCGAATGCATACAAGAAGGCTTCATAGCGTAACCCTCCAAGGGCTCCCGACTAGCTTTCCCTGGAGACATGACAGCTTGCTGCCCCGAAAGGGATAAACCCTTGGAGGGTTGGACTTGAATGCGTTTGCCCCAACTACCTCACCTGGCACTTGCTCTGACGGCCTTGCCATTTTCGAACTGCACTTCGACCAGCTTTTCGCTTTCTATTAGCTCGGCCACTATCTTCCTGGTTTTGGTGTCAATCACGTCGCCTGACGAAGGATAGCCGTATTTTCCATCGATGCTGAAAGAAATCCAGCCGTTCTTTTTGTTAAGCTTAATGTCGGCGATTCGCTTGTGAGGCCATACCGTACAGTCGAAGATGTGCACATAAGGGCCAGCGTCATTCGACACCCAAATTTCTTTTTGATCGGGTGTGATATTGACACCGTGGCTGGTGGTAAGGTGGTTTCCTCTGATGCTTTCGAAGTCACCTACTTCTACACGTCCCAACCTCTTTCCTGTACTTATGTCACCTACCTCGTAGCCCAGCACTCCATCCAGGTTGATATAGCAGTACTTGTCATCTTTTGACACAGCAAAAGGACGGATGCCCTTAGGACCATTGTGTTTTTTCTGCGTCCAGCTCCAGGGATCTTCCTGATTGGCCTCAAATGGGCCAACGGTTTTGATTATTTTGTTCGTCTTTACATCAGCTACATACAGGTTCTCATTCCCCATAGCAGCGAGGTACATTTTCGTCCCGTCGAGGCTGGCCCAGGTGTTGTGAGGGTTGCCGAAAGGTACCTTGATATAGGCCACTATCTTATGTTGATCAGCATCAATAACGTCCCAGCCGCCGCCGTGCCTTTTGGGCAGATAGATGTATTTGCCATCGGGGGTAATCGCCTGACTGTCGGGGTAGCCGATGATGGGGATAGACCAGTCTACTTTTTCTGTTTTCAGGTCTACGCATACGAACTGATCACCGACATAGGAGCTTAGGTACAATTTACCTCTGATGGGGTCGGCGCTTATTCCTTTGAACTCGCCGGTGCCGGGCACCTCAAATTTCCTTAGAAACTTATGGCCATTATTGATATCATATACATAAACAAAGCCCTGATCCTGGGCCACATAGAGCAGCCTTTCTACTTGGGCCTGACAGTGTAGTGCGGTAAAAATGGTAAATCCTAAAAGTAGGTGGCGCAGCATGTAGGTGTTGTTTGCGTTGGTTCTTATTAAAACGGTGAGTTTCAGAGTAAACCTTCTACAAGAATATCTTCATCTAAATCTTCCCAATGTATCTCTTCTCCACCTCCAATCAATCTCCAGTTGTTCCTTTGTTTTTCTGTTGCTTCTCTAAGATTTGGGAACCAATCGAGCGGTATGGCAACTTCACGGCCATCATCTAATCTGACAAACATTTTTAAGTCATCAAACCAAATATCAACTGCATTACTGGATTTATAGCTTGTTAAAATACTCATCCCATTTGTTCTTAAACAGTTCCAAATTCCCAGTCACTAATTTACGAATCTCATTGATTTCAGCGGCGTTGAATCTTTTCGATTTAACGAGTTCAATTGGCTCAAGGTTAAATTTTGCTGTGCCGTCACCTTTTTCAACATGAAATGTCCATAAAGGCTGCTATGCCTACCGAGCATGGATATAAGCGCAAAATAGAGGCTTCGTGGAGCATTAGGGTACCAAGACATTCCATGTGACCACTAAAAGGCAATTATATACACATGAATATGCATTGGGGTATGATCATTTGCATAAAAGAAGAATCGATAACCTTTGTGTCTTAAAATTGTCGGCATCTGACATAATGCTAATGCTTCATAAATATAAGACTTTTGAAGTATGTTGACCAGCTCTCCATAATGAGCACCATTAACTTCAGAAATCAAACAAGTCCTCAAGGTTCGTAGCAATGCCGATTCTCACTCCGAAATTTTTATATTGGCCATCTTCAAAAGCCGCAATGGCCTCCAGCCTGAAAACCCTCATGATATAGTCGAGGCCGTAGCCCACTTCTGTATAGTTGTTGGAATTGGGTGTGCCGAGGTAGTTGATAAACATGTTTTCTTTGATGCCCATCATCCGCACAAAGGCCAGTTGCGTCACCACCAGCTTGCGCCATTGATTATGCACAAAGGCTGTTATGTATTCATCGTTGGTGCTGTAGTAATAGTAGTCGAGCAAACGAAAGTTCTCCACAGGATCGAGGGTAGCGAACAATGTCTGGTTGCCGGGGAAATGCTTAAAGTCCGGAAAGTAAATGGCCTTGTCATTAAGAAACTTCCCGGCATTCACCCGAACGTCCAGCTTGGAACGGATGCCCCACTCGAAACTGTGTTTCACCCCTACGTCCAACAGGTCGTAGTTAACATCACTTTCAGCCCATGGCATGCCTTTCCTGTACTCAAGAGTGAAGGTGGGCGTCGACTTCCTGATCTCCTCTTTCGATCCGTTCTTCATTCTGTACTTCAGCCATGGTTTGTACTCCCCTGAAATGTTAAATATCAGTGCCTGGTGCTCAAAGAAGCCTGTTATTTCTGTATTGGCATTGAGAGGGTTGTTGGCTGTATATTCTTTTCCGGGGTGTTTGAAAAAAGTGTAGTCTGAATTGTTGGCCAGGCTTCTTCTCTGCGCATACTCAACGCTGCCCTTCGCCGAGAATTTGTCGTTATATCGTTTTTCGTTTTCCAGCCTTACAAAATCCTTTTCATATAGTTTTAAATAGCTTTCCTTCAAAAGCAGGGCGTAGGCAGTGTTGATATAGGGGTGGATGGGCTCAAGGGCACTTAACTGCTGCACATAACTGCCTGCCTCCAGCCGGGCGCTGCCTCTTGTGCCGCTTTCCCCGTATTGGAAATCTACATAACCTTTCGGTAGGAGCTTTTCTCTGGCAAAAGAATAGCGCAACACAGGGCCGAACTGGAGTTTATTGCCATTTTCAAACCGTCGTGAGTAGTTGATGTCGTAAAAGAAATTAAAACCTTCTACTGTATTGAAGCCGATGGTTTGTAGTGGAGACTCGATGTTAAGGCGACCCTTTTTCCCCAGCTTGTAGGAGCTTCCAAAAATTGGATCACCGAGCCTTACTTTTCTGTCTCTTCTGTTTTTTCCTTTTTTCGTGGTGTCTGATTTGTACTCGGCTTCTTCCGCTTTGTCGAGGCTGTCTATCTTCGTATACCCCCTGATCTCATAGGCAGTAAGTGGCACAGGTCTCATGCTTGTCCAGAAGGTGGAGTCGTTGTTGTAGCTTGTGGTGGAGTCTCGTTTTATGGAGATATTAGAAACAATCTCAGGAAACTCAAGATCTTCCATTTCTTCCTTTTCGTATTCCTTCACCAATTTGCGCAGGTCTTTTCTGGTCACTTCCTTGTTCTGAGCCAGCTTTTCCAGTGTTTCCTGGCCTTTCGTCTTTTGCTTCACTTCAGCGGCAGCCTCTTTATCTATTTTTTCGTCGATCACCGTTACCGGAATGTCGAGGTCGGGGTTGAGGGTGATTTTGTATTCGCTGAGTGTGGCCAGGTAGTTGTACTGGAAGTCGAACCCGAAAAAAGAGCCGTTGATGACAAACTTATGACTTACCGGGAGCCAGGCTTTGTCCTCGATCGGATTGTATACCTGCTCAATGTTGAATTTGATCCCCAGCTTATACATGGTAAGGTCGAGGCTGTGGATGCTCCAGAGGTCGTCAACGATGTAGATTGTCCCCTCAAAAATGTCGTCTCCTTTGCTGCGGGGCGTGACCAGGATTTTATTGATAACGTAGCCTCCTTCACGGAAATAGCCGTCGTAAGTAAAACGATAGTAGGCAAATGCTTTGGGTGAAAGCGGAGAAATGGCATCCACAACTTTTGGCTCGTAGAAACTGGCCGTGAGAAACTCACCAGGGCCTGTGCCGTTGTCGTCACCCTGCGAAAAAACAGCTACGACCTTTTGAGAATAGGTATTGGGACGCTGGTAGTGCAGTTCGCTCACCGATTCAGAAGTAAAGGCGGTGGTGCTGTCAATGCCTTCTTCCGCTATTTTGTTGCGGAGGAAAAATGGCGAGTCGAGCAGTCGGCCAGATCCTTTCATGTATACTTTGGCATCGTAGGCATCGAGCTGGTTGGCATGGAAGCTGGCCTTGCCGATGGCCTTTCTCATGATGGTGTAGGCAGGGTCTTCTTTGCCGCTGCGTACTTCCACCTCTTTGAGAAGGAATATTCTGGGCTTAAGGGTGAGGTTGTATGTTTCGAAGCCGGTAGTCACTTCAAAGAAATGCACGTTCGATTCGTAGCCAATGTACTGGAACACCACGTCATATTTACCGGGAGCCAGCCTTACCTCATAGTCACCTTCCACGTTGGAGGTAGTGCCTGTGTTGATGTTGCGAATGAAGATAGTGGCGAAGGGGAGAGGCTCATTGTTCTCTCCAAGTACTTTGCCTTTAATGCCGGAATTTTGCGCTAAAGCGGTGAATGACACCAGCAGTAGCAGGGATAAAGAGTAGAAATAACGCATCTAAAAAAATTGAGTTTTTGATTGACCTTATAGCCTAGATGTAATAATCAGTGTTGGGGTTGCGTAAGTAATTACAATATTAAATTTTTTCCGCAGGTGCAACAGGCTAAAGGTGGTGGAAAAGAAGGGAAAATGACCTTTTAGGGAAAATGAATGGGGCAGTGAAAGAAGTATTTTTTTCAGGAAGTCCATCATTTGGACAAATGGACTTCCTGTGCTGAGTCGCTCAATTGAGTATTGAGTTTTGAGGGTGCCCATTGACTTTGAGGGAATTAGAGGCAAAAATCAGCGCCTGAATGATCAGCCCAATGACAAGTAGAATAGCGCTTTCCAATTGGGATGACAAAGTGCTTGCGCTAAACATTGCTTTAGCGTCTGTCATTAGCGATGCCCCCTCGGTTACTTGTATGGAAGAAAGTGTTTTCAGGGACAACGCCGCCTCCTTTGCGTGTGCCTTTGCAGCCGCCAAGTCGCCCTGTTCTGCCTTCGCACCGATTTTCTGGCAAAGGCCGTTGAACCGGCCGAAGACCCTTTCTTCTTCCTCAGTAAGCACAGTTTTCACGTACGATTCATTCAATTCCATTATTTGCCGGAACACGGCGGCCACCTGCTGTTGTTTGTCAGCATGTTCAGTGTTCTCGGAATCAATGACCCCCTCGATTTTGTGGAGGTGTTCAGCGTGCTGAAAAATGTAACTCTCCACCACCAACCGGTCTTGAAATATTGAATGGATCGTTTCGCTGATTTTCACCGAGTTTTTTCTTTCCTTGAGGTTATTGAGTAGCACAATCAAAAAAACCGTTAGGAGTAGCGCTGCTGCTGCTGTTTTGTTACTAATGCTGTATGTCCATTTCATAGCGTTTGAATTTTCGCCTCTTCTATGGCTTGTTCAACTTTCAAAATCTTGAGTTTTTTTGGGCCGCCAGGTAGCGTCCACTGAACAGTCATGCCTTTCCTGAAGCCGATCAGCGCAATGCCAAGTGGCGACAGTATGGATACCCTTTTCTCGGCAATATTTGCTTTGTTCGGAAGCGTGACTGTGAAGTTGATCTGTTGTTTTGAATTGATCTCCTCAATTTCAAAATAGGAGTTTAACTGGATAACATCTTTCGGTATTTTGTCGTCGGCGACAACCTGAGCACGGTTAAGCTCATTTGTGAGTTGCCGTATTTCAGCCGTCTTTAAATGATCGGGCAGATTAGCTATCAGGGATTTAATCGTATTGTGGTCTGCTTTTGTTATGATTGGGTTCATCGTTATATCGTATCTAAGTTGAACATGACACAAGGCGAATGCCATGGTGAACAAGGCATCCGTCTGGTGGTATTATGCCAGAAAGTGAAATGCTAGGTAGGTTGTATAACGTGCTCCGTGTGGTTAGAGCAACAAGTCTGCAGGAACAGTACTACGGGCCTCCTTATTTCTTTGATGAAATGGGAGGCCTATTTTACAAAGGCTTTGTTGTGCGTACAAAGCAACACACAACTATCCATTCCGCCATCTGGCGAAAAAGGCAATGTGGGTATGTTCTTTGGCTTGTGCACGTTGTAGTCTTTTGATATTAACAAGATACAACTTAAAATGGTTTGCCAAGCAAATTTCTATATAATCGGTAGGGGAGGACGGTTTTTTGTTTGCTTAATCCTTACCCTTTGTCAAAAGGTTAATGTTCGCTCCGAAAACGACATTGAGTTGTGAGAAGAAAAAGTGCTGTTTCCCCTGATCTGATTTGACGGAAGTGATCCTGATGTCGGGCATATCGATGAATCCCCCCTTTATTTCAGACTGTACAAAGAAGTATTTGAAAAATTCAACGTTCACTCCAACCAGTGCGTCAATACCAAAGCCCGACCAGTGCCACTCGTCGTTTCTGTCGTAGCCCAGCACCGTGGCGTCAGTTTTGGGATAGAGGCCTCCTGCTCCAACGCCTTCCACCAGGTTGATTTTTACTTTATTGAAGTCGGCGATTTCATTCAGGTGCCGCAGCTCAAGGTTAAGGTAGTTGAGGCCGTTGGTATGCTCCAGTTGCAAAAAGCCAGGTTGGATCACCACATCGCTGTGGGAGTAAGAACCATCGTATGGTGTGCCCGTTTCCGCTATGTGGCCTGATAGCTTCACATGCTGGCCCTGTTGAACCACGTATTTCATATGGTCGAAGCCAAAAGAGAGGCTTAGGTTTTTCTTGAAATAGTAGCCAATTCGAAAGTCATACTGCGGAATGGTGGCCCTTCCTGGGTTAAGGTAAATGGACGGATCAAAATGGGTTTGCCTGTCTTTGGCCACTACCCTGTCCAGCCTGAAGTTGTAGTTGTCACCTGCGAAACTAATATCGGATTTGGAGTACCAACCTCTGTTCCATCCCCAATAGAGGAATATTTTTCCCTGGTGGCTTTCCTGTGTGTTGCTGAAAAAGGATTGGGAGAGTCCATTGAAAGAAACCGCTACAAAGCAGCCAATCAGAATGATATGCTTCATTTTTTAATTGAAGAGAAGGGGTAGGTTAGAATGAAAGACCAGTAAATAAAAAATGCTCGTAGTGCAGAGATGTGGGGCTGTCAATTTGGAATGATTTGATCAATAAAGAAGAGTAACAAATAAGCTTATTTCAGTTTAAACAGTGGTAGCTAAAAGCAGCGCCGAAGGTATGCAATTTTTCCAATTCAGTAAAACGATGAATCGCCTGATTTGGTTGGCTTGTTATTGCTGAATAGATACGATATTGTCCGGCCCTGTCAGGGTGATAGTGACATAGTTATTCTTTTCCGTTGAGGAAGCCACTTTTCCGTTGATTAAAACTGTTGAAGTTGCCTGGCTCGGCAGTTTTAATAATACTGTCCAGTCAGGATTTCGTTGTGTTATCTGATAGGTGACCAGGCTGTCTTTCGAGCTTTTTGTGAAGCTAATATTGTTGTCGCCCACCAACACATTGCTGATGGAAACATTGTCCCAGCCCTCGGGCATGTCGGGTGCTATCGTTACCTGCTTTTTGTGGGCTTCGGGCTGAATCCCGAAGAAGTAGTTAACAACAGGTACCGCCACCGCATAGATATTCCATGCCTGCACAATCATGCCATAATCAGGGCTCACTTCGTACATGGAGCCAGGCAGGGCGTAGCTAAATGAGTTGTGCAGTTTTTTCAGGTAGCCAAGCGCCTCGTCGGGATGCCCGTATCTTGCCTCTGATATGGCCTGCACGCCTGTTGGTAGTGTCATCACGGCACCCACATAGCTGAACGACTTCCATTTGCTGGAGGCATCGCTGGCTTCATCTCTGTCCATGCCCGTCACGTACATGCCGAAACGGTTGCTGTACTTTCTGGCAGTAGCCAAAGCCTTGTCAGCCTTTTCAGGATCGGCAATGCCCATTTCAGTCGGCGTGTTAACGACCCAGTTGTGGTGAACCACGTAGCCGCTGGTGTTAGCTGTTGCTTTGGAGGTCAGCTCTTTTTTTGTTTGCTCCAGCTCTTTGATCGACCAGGGCTTGTTGATGGTGTCGGCCCGTACGATGGCCGCATCGATCAACTCCAGCGCTTGTGCCTTTGTGGAGCGGAAGTCAGCGAACGATTGGGCACTTTCTACCCACCATTCGCTATTAATTTTCTTTTTTAGTGCATCAGCCTTCTTTTGGTATTCAGCGCCAAGATTTGGTTCGCCCATTTCTATGGCCATTTGCGCTGCAGCCTCGTATGCTTGTTGGGTATACACCACCACATCCACCATCTCGCTATGCAGTCCATGGATCTCCATCATGCCGGGGCCGTCAGGATAGCCGTTGCCATCTTTGTCCTGTGCTTCAATCCAGCTGATGCCTTTCTTTACTTCCGGGTAGTATTTTTCGAGTGTTTCCTTGTGCCCGGTCCATTGGTAGAAAGTCCAGAGAAGGGAAATAAATTGCGGTGTTTCGTTAAGGTTGCCTGGATTGTAGGTTTCGGCATTGGTCGATGTTTCATGAATGATTCGGCCATTGCCGTTTAACTCCATTGATAGCTTTTCGATCAGGTTGATGGTGGCGTTCACTTCAGCCGGTGAGCCCGTGGCCAGCATGCCTTGAAGCGTGTAGCAATTGTCGGCACCAAACCACCACGGATAGTCGGGCAAGCCGGCGGAAACACCTCTCCCTATTTCGGGCACATCCCTGATCAGCCAGGCCGTGTTGTACTTTACCCAGCGGTACATGGTTTCGATGTCTTTGTCAGGAATGGATATAGATGATGCCTGGGCTATTTGGTCGTACCGCTTCATTTTGTTCTTCAGAGCCACCGATGCTGTACCTTTGAGCTGATCATAGGTGGCGTGGGCTTCATCGGCTGACGTGTACGAGCCAGCGATGTAGTACTGAACCGGGTAGGTTTCGTCAGGCTGTATGGTCACCCTCGAAACAATGGTGCCGTCGGTGCCCAGCCCCTTTCTTCCCTGAGGGCAGGGGCTTTCATCTATTCTGTATCCGACCACAGATTCGCTGCTGCCAAATATTGTATACCAGTCGTTGTTGAGGTCTTTTCCTAAATATGTTTCGGAAAGTTCCTGCAGGAAGAGGGTGTCTCTGGCGTCCTCAATATTCTTTCTTTCAGCCAACCAAACGGGCCTTAGGTCGACCATGCCCGTGAAGGCAAGCTCGAGCTCTTTTTCATTTTCACTCTCATTGGTAATGGCATATTCTACAACCAGTCCTTCCATGCCATCGTCAGGTACAAATTGCGTTCTTTGTATCAGTAAATCGCCTTTACGAAAAATGTGTTTGTTGGCAAAAGGGTAGTTAATGAATTCATCGGCCTTGTCGAGGCAATAGGCTTCCTTTCCGGTTACTTCCTTGATATTCAGCGAAAATCCATCCATTAATTTAATCGGATGGTCCCAGATGCCGCCCATTTCTCCTTCAACATGCCAGCCAAGATCAGGAAAACTACCATCCTGATGGCCAATCATGTAAACCCGGTCGCCGGCAGTTACAAATGGGCTGCCCAGGTACTCCGGCTTGCCACTGATATGCTCTACGCTGTCGAGGCTTAGCAAAAGGCTGGTTGGTCTGATGGCGGTGTCACAAGACGCAAAAGCCAGAGAGATCCACAAAAGGCAAAGGAGTTGTTTCATCAGAGAAGTATGTTTTTAAGTAGTTAAAAGTATTGATTAAGCTACTTGCATGCAAAGGCAAAGCGATGGCTGTCCTGAAAACTGATGCGGGTTTGAGTTTATTGTAATACCTCAAACGCCTGTTTCAATTCATTCCCCTCGTCATCCACAAGGGTAAGCATGTGTGGGCCAGGTTCCGGATGAAAACCCATTTGATGAATGAAATTCGTTGAGCCAACGTAGGCTTCATCCAGGTGCCAGTAGATGGTAGAAGCCGGATTGCGGTGTGCCGCTTCAAATATGGCCAGGCCTGGTTTGCCATCCTGCTCAACTGGCACATATACTTTGGTGAACTCCCTTGGGTAAATTAATTCCATGAAGCCATTAGCATTTTGTTCGCCACAAGCGGGTAAAAATGGAGGCGGTTCCTTGTAGTTGGAGTGGTACTGCTTGTAGTACCATGCCTGCACTGCTGGCAACACAAACCAGCGCCTGCTTAGCATCTTGTCAACAGCATAGCAAGCGCTGCTTACCTGGTGTTTTTCAGCCTGATCCAGGTGGAGAAGATGATGGTAGGTGCATCGTTTTCCCTGAAGCATATAGTCAGGTAAATTGGTGTCAGTGGTTTCCGTACAATACTCGGTTGCCAAAAGTCCGCTTTCTTTGCAGATGCTGACCGGCTTTCCGAACGGCTCATCGAAGGTGGCATCGCCACCCAGCAGTTCGAATATGCTGAACATCAGTGGTGAGGCCGAGCGAATGCCCGTTAGCCCTGGCCGGCCTTCATTGTCGGCGTTGCCTACCCAAACACCTACCACATAACGGTCGTTGAGACCGATGGCCCAGGCATCACGAAAGCCGTGGCTGGTACCGGTTTTCCAGGCAATGGGGCGGTACGAGCCATACATTTCTGCACCAGACATTTCTTCAGGACGCCTTAGCTGCTGCATGGCCTGGAAGGCATAAAGTATGGAGGGTGCTGCCAGCAGGCCATTCGCTTCCAGGTCACTTTCTTGTTCGGTTGTTTTTAGTGGAAGGTAGGTGTTTGGTCTGTAGTCCGCAGTTGAATAGCCTCTGTTGTAAGGGCGATCCTGAAAGTTGTTCAGCGCTCTCGCCATGCCAGCAAACATGCCTGACAGTTCCCAAAGTGTTGATTCAGCTCCGCCAAGAATAAGCGAGAGGCCATAGTGATTGGCGGGCCTATCCAACGACTGCATGCCTATTTGCCGGAGCTTCTGGTGCAGCTTTTCATAGCCATATTCCCGTAAGAGAAAAACGAAAGGCACGTTGAGGCTGCTGGCAAGCGCCTCATCAGCTGCAACGGCTCCCCTGTATTTTTTGTCGAAGTTTTGCGGAGCAAAACCCCGATAGAAGAGAGGGATGTCAGGCAGTAGCTCCTTTGGTAAGAGAATGCCATCATCCAGCGCTGCGGCATACAGAAATGGCTTTAGCAGGCTTCCGGGACTTCTGTGGGCGGTGATCACGTCCACAAACTGGCCATGGTTATTGGTTTCGTCACCATTGGGAAAGGAATTACCTACGTAGGCGAGCGTTTCCCCTGAAGCAATATCGATAACAATGGCAGCGGCGTTGTGGATTTCATTGTAGGCCAGTTGCTCTGAATAGCGATCCGTTTTTTCTTTCACCTGCCGTTGCAAAGCAAAGTCCAGCGTTGATTGCACAATGGTACCGACCAGACCATCTTTTTCAGCTCGTTGCAAAAGGTGGAAAGCATCGTTGGGCAGGGGCTTTACTTTACCGGGCAGAGGTTCAGCTTTTGCCAGCAGGGCCTCGTCGCTGGTGAGGTAGCCTTTTGCGCTGAGTTTATCTAAAAGGGCATCTCTTTTGTGTCTGAAGGTGATTTCATTTTTTCCTGGAAATACTGAAGAGGGGCTGTTAGGCAGTACTGCCAGCGCTGCAGTTTCTGCCCATGAAAGCTGATAGGGCGGGCGACCGAAATACCGCCAGGATGCTGCCGAGAGCCCGACGACATTGCCGCCAAAAGGTGCGTGGTAAGTATACAACCGTAGTATTTCTTCTTTTGAATAAAAGAGCTCCAGCTTGATGGAAAGCAGGAGTTCCCAGAGCTTTTGCCGATAGGTTCTCTCCTGGTTTTCCAGGGCCATTCTTACTGTTTGCATGGTCAATGTGCTGCCGCCGCTTACTATTTTTCCAGACCGAATGTTTTGCCAAAATGCCCTGCCAAGTGATACAGGATTGATCCCCGGATGGTAGTGAAAGTACTCATCTTCGAAAAGGAGAATGGCTGCTTTGAACTTTTGTGGCACCGAATCAGCCGGGGGGAAGCGCCATTGTCCGTCAGAGGAGATGCGGGCTCCCAGCAACTGTCCATCGGAAGATTGAAGAAGTGTGGCGTATTTCTTAGGAAAAAGGGGAGATGGCAGGGGGTAAAACAGGATGAGCATTAAAGGAAGGGCAAACAAGACCACCATCCATTTGAACCACTTCCTTTGGAATAAATTTAAGAGGACTGAACCAGCCACGTTTGTCACTAAAAGTCAGAGCGATTAATCGAATTATTTGAATTGGGGTAGGTCAAAGAAAGCAAAGTTTAGCTGATATAAGAAAAACAGATGGCCTCTATTAAAATATGAGAGGCCATCTGTTTGCTACTCGTCTGCCCTATTTATCGGTGATCACTTCTACCCACCTTCCGGCCTTGTGGGCGTAGATGGTGTCATCGTACATGGCTTCTACTGAAGTGGCAGGCATATAAAATTTGCCCTGGTAAGATGCATTGAGCAACACCCTGATCACGATTTGTTTGCTTGCCTGCAAGTCGAAATAATTCATGACCCTGTCGTCACGAATATCGGTATAGTCAGGTTTTTGCCCATTGCTCGCATCTTCAGTGCCTTCCAGTCGGGTATTAATAATTTCCCAACCCGAAGGAAACAGTTGAGTGAGCGCCATGTCTTTGTACAGTCCCTTTTCTCCCGGGTTTCGCACAACAACCTCCGCCATGAAGTTTGTCCCTTGTTTTAGCCTCGATACATCAAGACCGTCGCCGTCCATGGTTTTGTAGCTGACGATCATGCTCAGGTTCTTCTCGCCTGCAATTTCGCCGCCCTCAATCGGAACACCTTTGCGGATGATCCTTGCGAAGATGGGAGCACTTCCGTTATTGGTTATTTTGATCGGCTGCTGTTTGTCGGGCGTTTGAAGGTATACCTGGGTCACATAGTCCTTTCCTCCCGCCGGAGAAAGCTTTCCGCCTACCTCCAAAGCTACTGTGAGCGATTCCTCCAAAGGAAAGTCCTGCACATATTTGGCAATGGAAATAAAGCAATAAGCCGTTGTTTGCGTGCTCATCCAGTTGTCTTTATTGCCCATTTCTTTGGCTATTTTCTGTAGGATCCCAAAGGCATCTTCTTTCCTTTTGAGCTGCAGAAGTGTTTCCATGATCATGGCCTGGTCCCTCATGGGTGAGCCGTAGGTGTAGTAGTAACGCCTGTTGTTGTCGGGTTCAACTTCTGATGAGAGACCTTCGACAAGGCCGGTTGCCTGCTGATCAAATCCAGCCAATGCATAAGTCAGTGCAAGTCTCCAGCGGGCTTCTCTTTGCAGGTTTGCCTTCTCCTTCATCCTGTTCATAGCGCCCACTGCAGGGCTGCCAGCCAGTGCCAGGGTATACAGCCTGTAGGCCTGGATGAGGTCGTTGTCTTCTTCGCCGCTCAGGCTTCCCCATGCGTCCGCTTTCTGGGTTTGGAAATTGGTCCATGAAGCCAGCATACCTTCTGGCACACTATAACCTTTTTTCCGGGCCTCAATAAGGAAGTGACCGGCATAGTTGGTGCCCCAGAAGTTGGCATAACTGTTGCCGGGCCAGTACGAGAAGCCGCCACTGCTCAACTGGAAGCTTTTCAGCCGGTTAATGGCAGCATCGATATTTTTTTGCACTTGCATTTTCTTGTCATCTGGCAGGGTAGTCAGGTTATCAAGGTAGAGCTGCGCAAATACCGAAGAGGTGGTTTGTTCGATACAGCCATGCGGGTACTGGATCAGATAGCCCAGGCGCTGTTCGATATTCAGTGGTGGCAGTGTACTTAGCTCGATGGCGCCTTCGTTCCTTCCCGCCAGGCCAATTGGCGTGTAATCCAGACTCCAGTTCTCGCTCGCACCAAGCACCTTTTCCACCACCTGCGTTACCGGTGGGTTGCGTGGAATGATGTTCATCTCAATATCGTAGCTGGCAGTGAGGCTGCCTGAGGTGGCCGTTACCTTCACTTTGCCTACACCCAATACCTCTTTCGCTTTCAGGTCAAAGTAAATGACTTTGTCGCCCTGCCCACTGAACGTGACGGACTGCTCGGCGGCTCCGTTGAGCGCTAGAGTGCCCGTGGCTTCTACTTTCACTTTGGCATTTTTTACATTATTGTCCAGGGCAAAAACATTGACAGGCAGCTTCATCGTTTCTGTTGGCCCGGCTACTCTGGGTAAGGTAGCCAATATCATTAGCGGCTGCTTTACAGGCGTGGCCTTGTCGGCGAAACCATATGCTCCGTTGTTGGCAGCGATGACCATGGTTTTTACACTGCCGATGTATTGTGGCAGCTTGAGGTTGTGCTTGGCAGACTTGCCAGCCTGAAGGTAGAACGGCCCCAGGTACATAACCACCGGCTTGAACCTGTTAGCTTCGGTTTCTTCCTTGGCTTCTATGTCGCCGTCACCGCCTACAGCCAGAAGGCGCTCTATTTTGCCGGCAAAAGCACCCATCACGTCGTCATATACGTCCCAGGTTTTAATACCTAATGCCTCTCTGGCGTAGAAAGAGTTCCAGGGGTCCGGTGTTTTGAAGTTGGTAATATCCAGCAATCCTTCATCAACAACCGCAATGGAGTAGGCCATGGCCTTGCCACCCTTTTCTGATACCCCGATAGTGAAAGACTGCTCGGGACGTAAATCGTCTGGCATAGCAATTACAGGCTCAAGCCTGGTGCCGGGGTCAACCACCTTCACCGACTGCACACCGTATAACCTGATGGGCAAGTCATTTGATGTTTGACCGTGAGGTTGTAGCATCGTAAGGTTGATGTAAAAATTTGGAGCCATGTCGCTGGTAGCTTCAAAGTCAACAGCAGTGTTGCCTTCCTTGGCTTCCACCCAAAAGGTTTGAAGTACTTTGCTTCCTGATTCCAAGCTTACCAGTATGCGGTTACCGGCCGTAGTAGGTATGGACAAAGCGATTTTTTCGCCCACTTTGTATTCTTCTTTTTCTATACCAAAGTCGAGCATGGAAGAGCCACCCAGCTCACCTCTTTTGCCTTTACCAGCCCAGCCCGGCCAGTCGATGTAGACCACCTGCCCGGCAGAGTGCCCTGAGATAGGATCTTCCACCCGCACGAAATAGCGGCCCCATTGTGGGTAGTCTATCCGGAGATTCCAGGAGCCCTCACCGTTGTTGGTGTCTACAAACCCTTCTTTGATAGGGTCACGGTACGACCGGCCCACATAGTTGCTGATGGCGTCGTAGGAATTGTCCCACCACCATTTCCAGTCCAGCTTAAAGAGCTGCACCTTCACATTGCGCCGATTGATAGGGTTGCCATCAGCGTCGACCGATGCGATGCGGATAGCATGGTCTTTATCGGTAAGGATGATACCCCGCTTGTCACCTTCCGGAGTTTTTACACCTACGAAGGTTGAATACGGATAGTAAGGCATGCTGACGTTGCTGATGCTGAAATCGCCACCTTCTTCATATACTTTGCCCAGAAACCTGGCATTGAGAGCACCAGGAGCATTGTTAGGCTCTCCCAAATTGATGTTGATCCGGGAATATCCATCAGCATTCACCCTGCCTTCGTACACCATTTCCCGCTCGGAGTAGAAGTCTTTTGAGAGGTCGTCGAAGCTGTAGTTGGGGTATTTTTTGAAAGTGGTTTTAATGGGAGATAAAACCAGTTCAAACTCCGCTTTCAGGTTGCCCGCCTTGGCGCCGCTAAGCCAGCGTACATTCAAGTCGCCGGATGCTTGCTGGTCGGAGGAGGTGAACACGCTTTTGTTGAAATTAAGCTCTATTTTGAGCCTATTGGGCTTGATGGTTTCTATTTTTATCTGTTTGCTGAAGGTGGCGCCGCCTACTTTGGCTTTGGCCAACCAATTGCCCGTAGGGGCGTCTTTGTCTGTGAGCAGATCAAAGCGATACATGTCACCCACCGGCTGAGAGCTCACCTTGCGGGAGTAGAGCTGTCCCATGGGGTTCCACAGCTCCATGATCACAGGGTGCTCCGAAGGGAGCGTCTCCTCAATGTCTTCCAAAATAAATCCAAGGTGCAGGGTATCGGCCGGCCGCCAAACGCCTCGTTCGCCGTATATAAAACCTTTGAGGCCGTTTTGAATCCGCTCGCCAGTGACGTCAAAATTGCTCAGAGACAATGAGCTGCCGTCGTCAATTTTCAGGTAGCCTACCTGATTGTCTTTTTTGGCGATAATAACGAAAGGATTCCCCTTGCCTTGTAAGATCACTTTGCCGTCGCCGTCGGTCTGACCGGAGCTTAGCAACTGCTGTTGGTAATCATAGGCTTTTACTTCGACGCCCGACATGGGCTGAACGTTCACCAGGTTAGTAGCAAACACATGCAGGTTGCCATCGTCTCTTTTCTTCGCAATGAGCCCCAGGTCTGAAGAGAAAAGTACCTTTCTGATAGAGCGTCGGTCTCCAAAGTACGAACTGGTGCATGGATTGTCCCGGTCTTCATATCGGTAGTCGTCGCTGTAATAGTCCTCGTAGCCGTCCCAGTAAGACTCTTCCTCTTCTGCTCCCCAATCTTCCTCTATATCATCCATTTCTTCAATGGCGCCGCCCTCAGCAGTACAGAAGTAGAGTGAATATTTCTTCCGGAAGCCTATCTTTATTTCATAAACCGCCCCGGGAGCAGTCTTAATGATTTCCTCAAGATTAAGTGTGAAACGATTCCATTTATTGAGATTCGTTACTCCGGAGTTGTTGAGCTGGATAACAGTTTGCGTGACGGGGCGCCCCACCCTTCGAAGCTCATAGCGGCCACCCATGTTGTTTGTTTGCAGGTATTGCAGCATGTTGTCCTCAAACACCCTGGTGACTGTAACGTCGACTGCGCTGAGCCCAACCGCTTCAAAAGGCAGGATGACCCCGTTTGTGCTGGGCAGGATAGATTTCCCCGAGGTGTCGACCAAACGTATCTCCGGTTTGACCTGCACCATTTCCAGGCTGGTGCTGTAGTCTTGTTTCAGGTTGTAGCCAGCAATGTTTTTGAGAGAATTGTGAATAGTGACCTCTACTGAGCCCTGAAGAGTAGAGGTAGGGTAAATTTTTAATTCATTTAAGCTGATAACAGTGCGATGTCTGTTGCTGTTACCGGCTAGCTGGATGAGGCCCTGAAGCGCTTGCCTGTCGTCCAGCGGGTCTGAAAAAAGAATAGAGATGTAGTCCTCTGCTCCGGTCACAAATTTACTCGACAGCACCGAGAAATCGCTTAAAGAAGGCACCTTCACCTCCTGTTCTTCCGATTTTTCGGCGCCAATAGACGTGCCATTGAAGGCCAGGGTCACAGTGCTTTCCTTTTCGGAGCGGGTAACTTCTTCTACAACAAATGCATGCATGTTGTTGTCGCCGTGCTTCCAGGTAACCTTCAGGTCTTTACCACCCTGAGTGGCTTTCAATACATTTTCTACGTTCTCAATATCCGCAAAGTCGGCGGTCTGTACCTGGCCGTCAATCCTCATCCTCTTAAGGTCTTTTTTGTCGTAAGGCTGGAGGTTGTTGACTATTCCGTCGAAATTTTGGATGAGTGTTTGAAAGGTGAACTTAAACTCACTTCTGTCGCCGGGCACATCCTTGAGCACCTTGCCCAGACTGAAAATAGCTTCGTATTTGGTGTTGCTGGGAAGGTATTCGGATGGAGTGTAGACAATTGTGCGATTATCTTCCCAAAGCGCTGTTCCCTTCATTGATGGGGAAAATTTGAAAAAAGAGGCATCAACAGCTTTGCCTGCCAGCGAGTCTCCGGCTGATTTAGTGAGCCGGATTCGGATAGATGAGGTACGTGAAATCACACCACCGGTGAAAGAGGAAATATAATCTACATAGAGATTCTTGGGGCTGCTAAAGTCGTCTTTTCTGGCGGCCGGGCCTGAGCCGCCGCAGGCAGTCAAAAGGTAAAAAATAGCAGAGCAAGCAAAAAGTTGTTTTAATACACGTTGCATAATGATGAAATTTTTCGGTTGGTAAATTAGCTACTGAAAATCAATTTGAGAGTGACCTTGTTGTAAATTAATTATTCAGCACGCTATATCTTTTAGAGAAATATAGTATTTCGCTACCGAACATATTCCTTTTTGCGTAAATAATTCTATTGTATTGAAATAGTCAGCCAAACCATATAAGGCACGGGGATTACCTCATCGGGGTTTCTGACCAGCTCTTTTAGTTTTTCGTTAGTCACGAAGCCATGCTTTTCGGTCGAAAGATCAGTCAGCGCATAGCCGTAGGCGGCAAGCAGATCTTCAAATGGGCCGTAAACATGATGATCTATCATGACCTGTCTGATCAATTTATAGTCCAGCTTCTTGCCATTTTTGTTCACATGCGCTTTCCACTCACCGGAAGCATTGAAGGCGGCTATTTGGTTTTGAAGCACGTCGTCATATTCCAGCGGATAGCCAATGTTTGCCGATGTTAAGCGAATAGGGATGAGCTGTGTGGCACTGTCCCATAATATGCGGATGTTAGGTATTTCGTCGGACAGGTTTGTCCTGTCCCCGGTGTTTTTACTGACGAAGTAATTTAGGAAAATTGCCGTGTCTGAATCACCGTTCTTCCGAAAGGTCAATGACCGGTATCCATCATCTAAAGTCAGCTTTAGTGAAATGGACCTAAAAGAAGTATCGACCTCAATCTGCCCCCGGCATAAATGCGAAATGGGTAGCAATAAGATGAGAAGATATGCCTTTAACGACACTGTTTTATTCTTTGTAATAAGCTCCAAAAAGAATCATCATTTCATCGGTGCTTCTCAGCCCGAAATGCAGGCTGCGATTTTCCTGGTTGTCATAAGTAGTCACAAGTTTCAGGCCACCTTTAGCCGGAATCACCAGCGGCGGATCAAGCTGAAGAATTGGTGGATGTTCCCAGTCGTAGGAGATGTATACCAGCTTGCCGTCGTTTTCACCGCCTATGGCATACACCCTGAACTCGGTCATATGGCTGTGTGCATGCGACCAAAGCTGGAAGATTGTCCTTTCCTCATCAAAGCGAAACTCTTTGGTAAGGCTCGTTTTCGTCTTTGCGGGGATATTGATATTGTCGTTGTTCAGGTTAAGAATTTCAGCAACATGCGCCACCTCTTCCTCTTTTGTTGTGTAAATATTGGCGTACACCTCACCTACAACCGCCTCATTTGTTTTGTTGGCGTAGTGGCTGTTCATATCGAACCCTGAGTTGGCAGGCACCTTCAAAGCCACCCCCTCCGGAAATGCATAGCGCATGCGTGGCCATTGCGTGCCTGTAACGAACTGGTGATAGGCCATGACAAGCAAAGTGGAGATAACATATTCGCCTTTGGCGTCATATACGTCTCTGATATAGTCGGACTTGGGCACAAAAAGCTCCGGGATGTTATTTGTATAGTTGTAAAGGATAAAATGGTGGCTGCCAGGCCGCATGCTGAACTCCACCTCTTTGATGAAGATGGGGTCGGGATTATTGAGTAGCTTATAAGAGAACATTTCCCTGTCGGTATTGGCTGGCACATCAAACGGGCCGAGGTGGAACTGAATACCCTCAGCAGGCACCGCCAGTGGTTCGAATGGAAGCACTTCAAAAGTAGTGGTGTCTTCAAGGATCGACCGGTCGACGATCTCTCCGTCTTTCGGAGCGCCATTGATGATCCACTGCCTGATGAACTCAAGTTCACCGTTAGTCAGCACACCTCCAAGTGGCATGAGCGAGCCGTATTGCGGGTGATCCTGGTAAAAATGCTCCTGATCATGTATGTTGATTTTTTCCCAAAGGAAGCTTTTGTATAGACTTTCAATGCCTTTGTCTCCCACTAGCTGCAAGCCATCGGCTTTTGCGGCTGCGTTGTTGGGGGTTCTGTTGATGAGCTGTTCGTACGACTCCTCTGCCGAAAGGATCAGGTCCGATTGCTTGGCGAATGTGGTGCCGGGCGAGTGGCAGCTCAAGCAGGATGCGTCCCATATTTCTCCCTGTATTATTTCGTAGGTCGATGTGTAGCTGGCTAATGGGTCTTTTGGAGGCTCTTCTGTTCTGTCGCAGCCGACGCTTAACAGGAGGGCGATAAGGCAGATAACTGAGCTTTTTACTTTCATAACGAGAGGGCTGTGTATAAAAATAGTGAATAAACCTGACTTTGCCGGGCATCAGTTGGTTTTCCCAGGGCAAACGCATTTAAAACTATTTAACTTTGAAATTCTTCTTTTTTACCCTTCCAGGTCGGCCCGTTCCACGTCGGTAACCCTAAAGGGAACGAAGAATTTAAAAGCTGTTACGGCCGGTCAGGCTCACCCTTTAGGCCTTATGATTGTAAAAGCATAAGCTTCTATGCAATTTAGTTTTGGATAGACATCAACACTTGTCAAACTAAAAAGATAGAAGCTTATGAAAGGTAAAAGTAAAGAATTGAACTTCGAAGGTCAAAAGGTATTCGTTGGCATTGATGTGCATTTAACCAGTTGGAAAGTGACCATATTATTGGAACAGCTTACACATAAGACGTTTTCACAGGATCCGAGAGCTGAGACTTTAGCCAGCTATCTAAGGAGAACCTTTCCAGGGGCCGAATATTATTCAGCCTATGAGGCAGGATTTTGCGGTTACAGTGTTCACCGATCTCTGGAGGCATGTGGCATACACAATATTGTAGTCAACCCAGCAGACATTCCTACCACAGATAAAGAGAAGAAACAAAAGGAGGACAGCCGAGATAGTAGAAAAATTGCACGCTGTTTACGTACTGGAGAATTAGAAGCTATCCATGTTCCAGACAGGGCTATAGAAGAACTTCGTGGGCTGGTAAGGTACCGTAAAACTTTGGTCAAGGAAATCAGTAGAAACAAGACCAGGGTCAAAGCTTCTTTACATTTCTATGGTATTGAAATTCCGGCAGAACTGGACTCTGCATCACGCCACTGGTCAGCTAATTTCTCCAAATGGTTAGCAACCATAAGGCTATCGACAGATTACGGCCATACCGTAATAGCCGACACGGTGGATACAGTTGATCATTTACGGTCTACACTACTCAAAATCAATAAGCAGCTAAGGACAATAGCTAAAAGTGAGGCGTATGCTCATAAAATTAACTGCCTTAAAAGTATTCCCGGAGTAGGACTGGTTGTGTCGATGACTTTGCTTACAGAACTCGAGCAGATCAACCGGTTCAAGAACCTGGATAAACTTTGTGCTTATATTGGACTGATTCCATCTACTAATTCTTCAGGAGATAAAGATCGAACAGGAAGCATTACACCCAGAAGCAATAAACCATTGAGAGGGGTACTTATTGAAAGTGCATGGGTTGCCAGTAGAATTGATCCTGCTCTAGCTCTGGCTTATAGTAATTTGTGTAAGCGAATGAAGCCAAATAGAGCTATTATTCGAATAGCTAAAAAGTTATTGAATCGTATAAGGTTTGTATTGAAAAATGAAACAGAGTATGAATATGCGGTGGTTAAATGAAGAGACTATCATCATAAAACAAACTTCACTTGAAAGACAGCTACTCAGCCCTTGCGATGCTAAATTTTAGTATTCGTTTCCTTTAGGCTGCTGCTTTCATTCATAGAAATTAAACAAGGAAATGCGGCTTACTAGTCCGTTGATAGAAGGATGTTTTTATGATGATTTATCATGACTAACAAGGAACATGGAGGCAAAGTATTGCTGGCCACTTTTTGGATTACAACATAGAAGGGCCGGGGTGGAAAAACAGCTTTGAAAATAATTTATCTAATTTGTTTTAAATGCGTTTGCCCTTTTGGTTTTCTCCATCCATTTACTCGTTTGAATTCATTCGAATAATAGTTATAATCACCTCTTTTAAAACCTACTCTTTCATGAAAATTACACTACGCCTACGCTTTTTTATTGTCCTGCTAGTCCTTTTTGCAGGGTTTCTCCACCTCCAGGCACAACCGCTGCCGACTGCCAAACCCGAAGAGGTGGGCATGTCATCGGAAAGACTCCAACGCCTCAGTACCGTGTTCAAACAATATGCGGACAACAAGAAGATGTCTGGCAATGTTATTTTGGTGATGCGAAAGGGAAAAGTGGTATACCATGAAGCGTTTGGTATGAGAGACATCGAATCCAAAGCCGCTATGCCAAAGGATGCGATTTTTCGGATTGCGTCGCAAACCAAGGCCCTTGTTAGTGTTTCGATCATGATGCTTCAGGAGGAAGGGAAGCTTTTGATAACTGATAACGTAAGTAAATACATTCCTGAGTTTGAAGAGACCACGGTTGCTGTGGCCAAAGAAGATGGCGTGTATGAAATTGTGCCGGCGAAAAGGCAAATCACGCTCAGAGACCTGCTCACTCACACAGCTGGCATCGGTTATGGTGGAGGGCCTGCCAAAGATAAATGGGAGGATGCAGGCATCACGGGGTGGTATTTTGCCCATAGGGAAGAACCTGTTGGCGCCACTATTGCCAAAATGGCTTCCCTGCCTATGGATGCGCAGCCAGGGGAGAAATTTGTTTACGGCTATAACACCGACATCCTTGGTGCAGTGGTGGAAAAGGCGTCGGGAATGCCGCTGGATCAATTTATTAAAACGAGGATTACCGATCCGCTGGGAATGAATGATACGCACTTTTATTTGCCGAAGAGCAAGGTAGGTAAACTTGCAACAGTTTATTCGGCGTATGCAGACAGACCAATTGAGAAATCACCGGTAACGGGCACCATGGTGAGCCAGGGTGCTTATGTGGATGGGCCAAGAACCAGTTTTTCTGGTGGAGCTGGTTTGTTGAGCACAGCCGACAACTACGCCAGGTTTTTGCAAATGACGATGAACGGAGGTGAGCTCAATGGCACAAGGATTCTTTCACCTAAAACCATTGAATTGATGACGGTGAGTCATACAGGTGATATTGAATTTCGGGACGGACAAGGGTTTGGTCTTGGGTTTTCCGTTGTGGAGGATTTAGGTGAAAGAGGCATTCCCGGCTCAGTGGGTGAATACGGCTGGGGCGGTGCCTATGGCTCAACTTACTGGGTAGACCCCAAAGAAGAGCTGGTGGTGGTCTACTTCAAGCAGCTTATTCCGACTGCGGGCTTGGACGATCAGGCCAAGCTAAGAGCGCTGGTGTACCAGGCGATTTTGGAGTAATTCCATTGGGTAGGGGTTCAATGTTTTTCCGGTGGTGTAACCTCTGTTGGAGAAAGTACTCAGTTTGTAGTTATTTGATATTATGATGAAAAGAATAGTCCTGAACCATATCCTAGCTGCCCTTACAATTGTATCGATTTTTACTTCGTGTCAGTCATCGTTTGACGCCGATTCTGGAAAGACGGAAATCACGAAATGGCACCAAAACAAAACTGGTGCGGTTTCCCTCACATTCGATGACGGCACCGTCCACCAGTTTACTATCGCCATGCCTATGCTCGACTCGCTTGGCATGAAGGGCACGTTTTACATCATCACCGGCAAAATACCTGAGTCGCAGTACCGGGGCACCTTCATCGGCAGGCCGGGAGAGGAGATCATTGCGGAAACTGCCAAAATACCAACGAACAAGGATAATCTGCTCGAGCGGGCGTCGGCCATTGGCTTTCTGGGCTATGAAGGGGGCCTGGATTATCACACCAGAGCCGGAGCTGCAGTCGATGCTGAAAATGTGGACAAGGCCATTGAAATCATTGAAGAAGGATATGCGAAGATCAGGGCTGGTAAGCTTAAGAAGGTAGGGCCACCTACCAGTTATAGAGAGGCTAACGACACCACTACCTGGGAGCTGTACCGTCAGTACGCCGCCAATGGACATGAGATTGCCAGCCATACGGTTACCCATCCAAGGCTGGCCATCCTCGACGAGCCAAACATACTTTACGAGCTGGAAAAGAGTAAGGAAGAGATTGAAAACCAGATAGGCGCCGATTACATATTTTCAGCGGAGGGGCCTTATGGTACAGAGCATGAGCATTCGGTTGAGTATGTGCTCAAGGTGTACGAATCGGCTCGGAACAGGATGCCTGAGCCGTTTCTGGCCGAGCTTAACAGGGGTTCAAAAGAGTCGCCTGCTGAAGGAAAAGAGGGGAAGGAGTATGTGCAGTGGCAGCGGGGACCTTTATTCAAAACCCCAATGGAGCTGATGAAGTCGTGGGTGGACACCACTGCTGCCCGCAGTGATACATGGCTCGTATTGGTGTTCCACGGCGTTGAGGGTGTTGGCTGGGAGGCCAAACCCAAAGAGCAGTTGAGAGAGTACTTTGAGTACATAGCCAGTAAAAGAAATGATGTGTGGGTAGCCCCTTTTGTTGAGGTAACACAATACATCAGAGAACGGATGGCTGCGAAAGTCAGCACAAAGATTGATGGCAGCACTATCGTAGTGAACCTGACACATACCCTTGATCCGAAGTGGTATGGACACAGCCTGACACTCAAAACACTGGTGCCAGATTGGGAAAAAGCGCAAGTGAAACAGGGTGAGACAATACTTGCGGCCCGAATGACGGAGGAGGAAGGGAAAAAGTACGTGATGTATGAGGCTTTACCTAATGGCGAACCGATAACGATCAGGGAAATGGAATAGAGGATAAAGTGTTCAGAACTTTTTTTTAAATACCGCCCATTTCAGCCAGCACGTTCACTGTCTTCCAGTTTCTGGTAGTAGCACCAACTTTCAGTTTAGACTCAAAAAAGGTATTGTTGATCTTTGTTCGGCCATAGCCGCTGGGGCAGTATACGTACACTTCTTTTCCCGTCAACACAAAGCGATCCGGGGCGTAGTCGTAGGTCAGCAGCTTATCCACGTTCTCCTGCTTTGGCAGCTCGTCAAGGAAGGTCACGTGCAGCTTGTCAGGTTCTATTTCCTTCTCATTAAGAAAGGGATTTCCCTCAATCACTTTTTTTATATCGGCCTGAGTGCTAACAAGCACAGGTACATCGAAACCAAAGCGCTGGCTGATGGCCACTTCAATAGCCTTCCTGATTGCTGAGGGAGATTTTTCTTCAATCGAAAAAGCCACGTTGCCGCTCTGGATATAGGTCTTCACTTGTTCATATCCCAATGACTCGTATAGTGCTTGCAGCTCTTTCATGGGCACCGGCTTGTGCCCGCCAACATTGATGCCTCTGAGGATGGAGATGTAGGTAGTCATGTTCGTAGATTGGCTTTTGAACACTAAAATTACACAAAACCCCCAAGTTGGCATATTTTGACATTTTCATACCACTAACCCTTTAGCGACTTTTCTTTTTGATAAATCTTTATAGATTTAGGCAAATTTTATTATTAATGAAATCTGACCGAACCGATCTGGAACTGTGGCAAATGATAGCACAGGACGATGCAGCTGCATTTGAGGAGCTGTATAATCGATATTCCAAGGGTCTGTTTGTCTTTGCATTGAATATTTTCAAGAAGAGGGAAGTATGTGAGGACATTGTTCAAAATGTTTTCATTGATCTTTGGTCCAAACGGAAAACTGTCAACATAGTCACTGTAAAACCATACTTGTTCCAATCAGTGAAATTCCAGGCCTTCAAGCACATGCGTGATGCCAAAATCTCTGACGAGGACCTAACCAGACTGAATATTGTTGATGCGTCAGTCGATATATTACAAAAGCTGGAGTTTGAAGAGCTTGAGGAGCTGATAAAAGACGTGGTGAGCTCCCTGCCTCCCCGGTGCCAGGAGATATTTGTGATGAGCCGGTTTCAGAATAAGTCAAATCAGGAAATTGCCATAGAGTTAAAAATTTCGATGCAGGCGGTGAAGAATCAAATAAGCAAAGCATTGAAATCGTTGAAACAAGAACTTCACCCACATAAAATTGCAGCACTCGCTTTGCTGCTGGAGCTATAGCGCCCGTTTTGCCTGGAATTTCCCTTACGCTAAATCAGCCGCTGCTACTACGCCGGAACTTTAATGGCGTAAGTCTTTCAAAACTTTTCCCCTCAGATAAACTATTCTTCTTTTTTTTTGAAGTGGACGTGTACCTACTGATCACTTATGGTACTTAACGCTATACTAAAAAAAAAGAGTACCAGATGGATGCTAAACAGGCAAAAGCACTTTTTAATAAATATGTGAATAATGAATGTTCTCCTGAAGAGCGTGAGCTTTTGGAAAAGTATTTAGATTCATTTCAGGATGATAGCTTGGAACTTTCAGACTTGAACTTTGATGAGGAAATCAAACCAAAGATGTGGTCGAAGATTATGTCGGAGACAACAAAAGAAAAGCAGCCAGTCGTTAGAGTCCTCTCATTTTCCAGCCTGATGAAGTACGCAGCCGTTATTGCAGGAATTGCGATCGGCGTCTCAATATGGGCCAACCTTCACAATACTAACCGTCAATCACTTGTTATCGGCGATGATAAAGTAGTTCTGAGAACAAGCGAGGGCACGTCCAACGAAATTGTCATTGGAGGTATCAGCCAAATTAATGATGATGAAGGGGGCGTAATTGCTTCCCAGGAGGGTGATGTGATCGTTTACAAGCCGAAGAGTGACATCAAGCAACTGGTATTTAACGAGATAGAAGTACCGAGAGGAAAAACCTTCAAGGTGGTGCTTTCTGATGGCACATCTGTGCATCTCAATTCCGGTACTATTTTTAAGTTTCCAGTCAACTTTATTCAGGGTGAGGAAAGAAAAGTCTTTTTAACCGGAGAGGCATACTTTGAAGTGGCGAAGGATCCAGAACACCCTTTTTTGGTAAACACCAGTGGCATGGATGTCAGGGTTTTAGGAACACATTTCAACGTCAGTTCTTATGAAGGGTCAGTGGCTCATGCTGTATTAATTGAAGGCAGCGTGGCCGTTCAGGAGAAAGATGGCGGTAACATCGTTGGCACTGAGAAAGTGATTGTGCCTGGTCAAAAGGCTTCTTTGGTTTCTGGCAATATCGAAGTACAGGAAGTGGATGTGGAAGACTACGTGGGTTGGATGCGAAATGTGTTGATATTCAACGACGAGCCTTTTTCTGAGATAGTGAAGAAAATAGAAAGAAGATATAACGTGGAAATCAAAAACGACTACAAAGAGCTAGCACCTGTCCGATTCAATGGAAAGTTTGATGACGAAACGGTCATCGACTTGCTGGAGACATTTAGAGCTAGTGCTGGTTTTGACTACCACATTTCGGATAACAAAGTAATTATCAACCAAAACAAACGAAACAGCCTATGAAATGAAACACACTTAAAAAAAAGATCGGGAAACGCTGGCACGCTCCCCGATGTAGTTGGATCTTAATAAACATACCTATTTAAAAAAATCACCCAAAGTTATGAAAAAATCAAGTTGGTTTTCCATGCTTGTGGAAAGTAATTTTTACAAGCACAGTGGTTTGAAGCTCTTTCTCTTCCTGATGGTCGTTGGTTTGCCGAAAATTCAGGCCAATGCCTATTCGCAATTCGAGGAGATTACGCTACACATTGAGAACAAGACGATCAAGCAGGTCTTGGTAGAAATTGAATCCAAAAGTCAGTTCAAATTCTTTTATAAGACGGATGAGATTGACCTGGAAAGAAAGGTCTCTATTAACGTGGATCGAATGCCCGTTGATAAAATTCTTGAGCAGGTCTTTGACGACGGAACGGTTTCATTCAGTACAATCAAAAATCAGATTGTCCTGAAAAAGGCTGAACCTAAGCCTGCAAAAACCATTAAACCTGATATCAGGAGAGAAACGCAGGAAGCTAATCCTGCTGTTTCGGTAAGCGGTAAGGTATCAGATGAGCAAGGTGTTGGCATTCCTGGTGTGTCTGTGATCGAAAAGGGGACATCCAATGGTGTGGCAACAGACGTTGAGGGAGGCTATAGTATTGACGTGGATAGCCCCAATTCTACGCTGGTGTTTTCATCTATTGGCTATATCACACAAGAAATTCGTGTTGGGGCTGTCAGCTCTCTCAATGTATCAATGGTTGAAGATATACAGTCTTTGAATGAGATTGTGGTGCTGGGCTATGCTTCGCAAAGCAAGGAGGACCTTACCGGCGCAGTGTCCAGCTTAAAGTCAGAGGATATCAAGAATTTGCCGGTTACCAGTGCTGCTGAGCTTTTGCAGGGCAGGGTTGCAGGTGTGCAGGTGGTTAAGTCTTCAGGAGCACCGGGTGCCACATCTGATATCGTTGTTCGTGGTGGAGGCTCCGTGAACGGAATGTCTCCCTTGTTCATTGTCGATGGCGTGCGAATGGGCACTAACTATTCTTTCAATAGTGAGGACATTGAATCAATGGAAATCCTGAAAGATGCGAGTGCTGCTGCGATTTATGGAGCGCAGGCAGCAGGTGGCGTTGTTTTGATCCAGACCAAGAGAGGCTCTGGAAATAATGAGAAGATCAATATCAACGTAAGTGGCTATAGCGGGATCAGAAATACACGCCCGCTGGTACCATTGATGAACACCCAGCAAATGTTTGCTGCACGGAAAGCATTTGGCTATGACGTGTCAGCGTGGGGCGACCCTAACACCTTGCCCGATGTGGACTGGGTGGACGAACTCTATAACCCGGGAAACGATAATAACTACACGGTCTCGCTGGCAGGATCTTCACAGAAGGCTAACTACTATTTGTCGGGAAACATATTTAAACAAAAAGGAATCAAGCTGGATAACTCTTTTGAGCGTTATTCCTTCAGAACCAACTCCGATTTTCACTTGTCGAAAAATGTGACGGTAGGTGAAACTGTTTATCTATACAAAAGCTATTTGAACCCGGATCAGGGAGGAAACTATTGGAGGACAGTGCCCACCATGCCCGTGTACGAGCCGGACGGAAGCTGGGGGCAGGCACCTTCTGCCGGGTACTTTAATGGCAATAATCCGGCACTTGTAGCCCTAACCAACCATGGCGGGCAGGATGAATTTGCCATTCAGAGCAATGCCTATGTTGATATTAAAATAATGGACGGACTTAACCTTCGTGGGACGTTGGGCGCTAACATTGGCAGCAGCGTGAATAGTATTTTCTCGGAGGCATACAACATCGGCTCACAGTCAGCGCCTGCTATCTTTACCGAGACCTACACCGATTGGGAGAATTATACTGCCAACCTGGTGGCTAGCTATGAAAAGATGGTTGGAGACCACAGCTTCAAAGCATTGGCTGGTTACGAGATGTACAAGGAGGATAGAAAATATGTGACTGTCAACGCAACAAACTTTGTTGCTGATGTAACGGAGTCATTTTTCTTAAATAACGACGTGACATCCCAGCGTGTAACAGGTGGACCTTCGCCTGATCAAAGATTGCTTTCGCAGTTTGGTCGTATTAACTACTCGTATGCTGGTAAATACCTGGCATCTGCCACCATCAGACGAGACGGCTCGGATAGGTTTGGGCCTGCTAATAAATGGGGTGTTTTTCCTGCATTCTCCGCCGGATGGAGGATTAGCGAAGAGGGATTCTTTGACCAGGGTGGATTTATTTCATCTATGCAATTGCGGGCCAGCTATGGTGCACTGGGAAACATAGGGGCAATTCCTCAATACCTGTATCAGGTATCTTACTCTCCACAAAATTTTCACGCTTTAGGCGATGGCAGAGCAGTACAATCTTACTCCAGAGCACTTAGCCTTGCCAACACCGAGATAAAATGGGAAGAAGTGAAAACTACTGATTTTGGTGTTGATTTTGGCTTATTGGATCAACGACTGACAGTGACCATGGATTGGTACAAGAGGCTAACCTCAGATATGATTTATCAGCTTCCGCTTCCTATGTCGTCGGGCTATGTTGCCGGACGTTTGCTGGCTTCTAACCCAGTGTTCACAAACATTGGTGAACTCAGCAACACAGGTCTCGAAATTGGAGCTAACTACGAACAATCAGTTGGTGATCTTCAGATGAATTTTGGCTTAACCGGCGCTTTTAACAAAAACAAGGTGGTCAGCCTTGACGGTTCAGGCACTAAGTCCATTAATGATGGCGTAGGTGGACAGTATTTGTCAAATTCGATTTCCAGGACGGTTGATGGCCAGCCAATGAGCCAGTTCTTTGGCTATGTGGTGGAAGGGATATTCGCCACCGACCAGGAAGCTCAGGAAAGAGGAGTGGTGCAGGAAGGAGCTGGGGCCGGTGACCTGATTTACAAGGATGTGAACGGCGATGGTGTAATCACGCAGGATGACAGAGATTTTATCGGAAACCCGTGGCCAAAGCTCAACTTCGGCATAAATATCAACATGAAGTACAGAGGCTTCGACCTTGCATTGGCTTTTCAGGGTGTATCTGGCGTGGATCTTTACAATGCTAACCGTCATTATTCAGATTTTCTGGCTGGCGATTATAATTCTTCTCCTGAGGTGTTCAAAGCTTCATTCTTTGATGGAAATGGCCTTACCAGTGTGCCCAGGCTAGGCTTTACGGACGTTAACGGAAATTACCAAAGAGATCCCAATGCGAACTACACGAACATTTCAAGCTATTTCGTTGAGAATGGATCGTATCTAAAGCTTCGGAATCTTCAGTTTGGGTATAGTTTCCCAATAGCGGCGCTGTCGAATATCAAAGTGTCTGCCCTGAGAATTTACCTGATGGCCGACAACTTCCTGACTTTTACGAAGTACAAGGGAGTTGATCCGGAAGTGCTCGGGGAAGGAACAGTGGGCAGCAGGGGTATAGACTTTAACTCCAGATACCCTCAGACAACATTTGTTTCAGCTGGTTTTAACCTAAGCTTCTAAGGTTTTTCACGAAGACTAAATGTAGAAAATCATGAAAAAATATATTTTAATACTATCGTTTGCGTTTTTGATGGGCTGTTCAGAAGAGTTTTTGTCTGTAGACAACCCGAACGCCCTGACACCTTCTGCTTTTCCAACATCGGCTGCCGACCTAGAGTCGATCTTAATTGGGGTTTATGGTACCCAACATGGTTATGGGTTGTATGGCCACACTATTTTAGCTAAGGGATATCATGTGTGGGATCATACTATGAACCTGGCGTGGCAGGGAACCCAAACCTGGATCAACCAGGCACAAAATGACACCAGGCCTTCCGACGAATTTCTGAAAGATATTTGGAAGGATTCCTATAAGGGTGTGATTCGTGCCAACAGCCTCCTGGAATCCGTGGAAGGATTTCGGTCGGGTGAGGTAAAGCCAGCGACGGCTGTCACGGGCGATCAACTGGATAAATTTGAAGGCCAGGCACTTTATCTGCGTGCGTGGTTCTATTATAACCTGATCATCATTTTTGGTGAGGACATGATCATCAACGGACAAGGACGTGATGCCATGGGCGTGCCGATCGTTTTAAAAACCGCTAACAGCGTTTCTGAAACATTTGTTGGCAGGGCTTCAGTGGGAGAAGTGTGGGATCAGATCAAGGACGATCTTCAGAAATCACTTGCATTGATGGGCACCACTACCTGGTCAGGTGCGGATCGTTTTAAGATAAATCAGTGGGGACTAAAGGGACTGCTTGGAAAGGTGTATGCTTTGACAGGCGACTGGGAAACAGCAAAAGGTTACCTGAAGGATGTGATTGACAACAGCGGCAAGTCACTCGTTCCATTCAATGTTTATAAGAACATGTACAACTCTGACCCGGCCAATGAATTCAATTCCGAATCACTTATTGAAATAGCCCTTGAGGATGATAACGTGGGTAGATCAAATGATGAGACGTCGCTGGGATCGTGGTATGCCAGCATAGTGGCGCCGTCTATCGTCATCAACGACCTTCCCTTGGCCTCAAGCTGGTCCAATGAGTTTATTCATGAGAAGAACCTGGCTCGCTTTGGTTTTACGCAAGATCACTATTTTCAGGATGGCGTGGTGGAACCACGGGCATCTAACGTAAGACCTGGGTATGTGACTGAGGCCCTGGCACTTCGTGCTGACCCGCTGAATAGCCCGGTTGATCCGAGATTATATATTGCCGGATTCCAGCCCTACGCTGATTCAATTATGGCTGATGGCAAAAAGACTGCCATCTCACATTTTGCCGATGGTGTTGAGGTGAACAGACCTGCCTGGAGCTTCCGTAAGTATGTAAATGTGACAGAGAGGCAAAGGCTTATCAGAGATAGTGGTGCCAATTTCTATCTTCTTCGTCTGGCTGATGTATACCTACTCTATGCCGAAGCCTCTATTGAAACAGGCGACATCGCTACTGGTCTTGAATACATCAATAAGGTGCACAGACGTGCCTACAACCTTCCTGTGGATGCGCCTCATCCAAGCGATTATGTCACTCTCACCGATGCTACTAAAGCTGTTGGTGATCCAGAACTCGGCAACAATGTGCTGAGATATGAGCGCTTTGTGGAGCTATTCGGCGAGGGACAAAAATGGACTGACACCAGAAGGTGGAAAAATGGTAGCGCAGAGGCAGCTATTTATCAGACCGTACGAGGAGGTACGATCAACTGGGAGGATACTGACTACGCTCAGCCAATTCCTACCCTGGAGATAGAGAACAATGTCGCTATCAATTTCTCAGACCAAAACCCCGGCTACTAAATAGAAAATGGGCCAAAGCAGCAGAAAGAAGTTGCAGGAAAATGTGCAGACTCTCAACTGCTTTGGCCCGCTTTCTTTACCAAATCAATGAGCCAGGTGTACTGAAATAAATTAAAGTTTTTTGACACAAAGTTGACAACACCCTTTTTCGAAATGGCTGGGCTGGATAACTATTACCTGTTACGAACGATAAATGTTATGAACAAAGCATTTTTGACTGCGACCCTTTTGGTGATTTGGTATGTTCCGACGAGGGCTCAGGAAGTCCCAAAAGCAAAAATTTCTAACGGAACTATAAGTGCAGAAATCTACTTGCCCGATGCTGTAAATGGTTACTACAGGGGAGCAAGGTTTGACTGGTCAGGCGTGGTTTCACAACTTAACTACAAAGGACACAGCTACTTCGGGCAATGGTTCGAGAAGTACGACCCCTTTTTACACGATGCAATAACCGGCCCTGTGGAGGCTTTTGACCCGTTGGGATACGACCAGGCCAAAGTAGGCCAGACGTTTGTCAAGGTTGGAGTAGGAGTGCTGGAAAGGCTGGACACCGCCCCTTACCATTTTTCAAAACCTTACAAAATTGTTGACCATGGTATATGGAGCATTAAGCACAGTGCTGACAAGGTAGAATTTGTCCACGATTTAGTAAGTGAGGAATATAGCTACAGCTACAAAAAAGTAGTAAGGCTAAGTGGAAACAAAATGATAATTGACCACACCCTGACGAATAAGGGAGGTCAGGTCATCGATACGCAGGTGTTTGATCACAACTTTTTTGTCATCGACAATGCTACCGTAGGTCCTGGTTTCCTCATTCGATTCCCCTTTGAGGTGGAAGGGGATGCTAGTGGGCTTGGCGACTTTGCCGAGGTGAGTAGTGGGGAAGTTAGCTACACGGGGGTGTTGGGCAAAAACGACCATGCCCGACTTCGCTCGATTGGTGGTTATGGCGGCTCTGCGTCAGACTATGATATAGCGATTGAGAACAGAAACAATGGTGCAGGAGTAAGAATTACCTGCGATAGACCGCTATCGAGGTTGATTTTTTGGTCAGCTATGAAAACGGTTTGTCCAGAGCCCTATATCAGCGTCAAAGTAGCTGAGTCGGAGTCATTTTCATGGACAATTACTTACGATTACTACACACTTTGATTGACATGCTAAAGATGAAATTTAGACTTAAAAGTCTTGCCATACTACTGGCATTTGTATCTGGTTGCCAGCAGAGCGAGTCAGATAAAACAGTCTCAAGGTTTGATACAGGTGTGAACTGGCCTGTTTACGGGGGTAATAATGCCGGAAACAGGTATTCACCGCTCGATCAGATTACTATTGAGAATGTAAGCCAACTTGAAGTGGCGTGGATGTACAAAGCGAGAGAACCACAAGAGCCGGGGAGCAGCGCCAGAGTACGGGAAATCCAGTGTCAGCCGATTGTAATAGATGGCGTGCTATATGCGACAACGCCGCTTCTCCAGCTATTTGCCGTTAATGCGGCAACCGGGGAAGAGCTTTGGAAGTTTTCGCCACCTGAAGAGGGATTTCGCAACCGTGGTGTCATGTACTGGGAGAATGGAGACGACAAGCGCATTTTGTATACTGTCGAATCAAATCTTTATGCGGTAAACGCTGCCACTGGTAAACTGATACCTGGTTTTGGAAACGACGGGGTGGTTGATCTTCGGCAGGGGCTTTCGGACGGTATTGACGCCGATATCACAAAAACACGAGTAAGAGCAACTTCACCAGGTGTGATTTACAAAAATACGCTTGTGATCGGCTCAGCTGTGTCTGAAGCCGGCGATGGTGCTCCTGGCCACGTGCGGGCATTCAATGTTGTCACCGGAGAGCTGGAATGGGTATTTCACACCATTCCACATCCCGGAGAGGTTGGTTACGAAACATGGCCTGAGGGTGCCTACAAGGAAGTCGGTGGCGCAAACACCTGGTCTGGAATGATCCTGGATGAGAGAAATGGAGTGGTGTTTTTTGGTACTGGTTCGCCTGCAGCGGACTTCTATGGCGGAAGCAGAGCAGGACAAAATCTCTTTGCCAACAGTATAGTGGCTTTGAATGCTAGCGACGGCAGCCTCGTATGGTACTACCAAACCATTAGCCACGACCTGTGGGACAGAGATCATCCACTGCAACCTAATCTTGCTACCATCGAGCACAACGGACAAAAGCTTGAGGTAGTTGTTCAGGCGACGAAAGATGGGATGGTGTATGTGCTCAATAGCAAAACAGGGGAGTCGGTATTTCCGGTAGAGGAAAGAACGGTGCCAACCAATGGCTTACCCGGGGAGTCACCATGGCCCACCCAAAAGTTTCCATTGAAGCCAGCTCCATTCTCAAGGCAGGTGTATACCGAGGATGATATTTCCGACATTTCACCCGAAGCAGAAGCCTATACCAGGCAAATATATAAGAGATATAAAACGGATAATAAGTTCGCTCCTCCAAGCAAAGAAGGAACGCTATTGTTCGGCTATAGTGGCGGAGCAGAGTGGGGTGGAAATGCAATCGACCCCGACGGAATATTATACCAAAATGCCAACGACAACCCGTGGATTCTTGAGATGACTGAAAATATCCAGCAAGGGGATGCTGGTGATGAGGTATTGTCGGGTGAGCAACTGTTTTCGCTCAATTGTGCAGCATGCCATGGTAAGGACAAGAAGGGTAATGGAACCGATTTTCCCGACATAAGCAATGTTAAGAATCAATACAATAGCACTCAGCTACTAAACATCCTTGGGGGCGGCATAGGTAGAATGCCGTCTTTCCAACACCTGGCAGAAAGGGATCGGAAGACAATTGTCAGCTACTTGCTGGAAGAAACAAAAACGCAGGGAGATGGCGCAGCAGACGAGCGAAGCGAGCCACAGCCATCATTGACACAGAATGCGTTTGGCTTTCAGCCGGCTTATGTCAAAAAGGCCTGGACGAAGCTTTTTGATGAGCAGGGTTATCCCGGAATTAAGCCGCCGTGGGGGACGCTTAACGCCATTGACCTCAATACAGGGGACTACCTGTGGACGGTTCCTCTGGGAGAATTTCCGGAGTTGACAGATAAGGGTATTTCAATAACCGGCACAGAAAGCTACGGCGGCCCGGTGGTAACTGCCGGAGGCCTCGTCTTTATCGCTGGTACCAAAGACGAAAGAATCAGAGCCTTTGATAAAAACACTGGAAAAGTAGTGTGGGAATATCAACTGCCAGCAGCGGGTTTTGCTACACCGGCTATTTACGAAGTGGATGGCAAGCAGTACGTGGCCATTGCCGCAGGTGGAGCAAGAGGGCAAAAAGCCGGTGACTACTATGTGGCCTTCAAACTTCCCGATTGATCACAATCTAGTTGACTTAAAATAAGACCAGAACATACACTTAAACACTAATGCCATGAAAAAAGATGAAAATATAGAAAGCCGTAGAAATGTCCTCCGGACATTGGGAATTGGATCGGCAGCCGGCACCCTTGGGCTCTTTGGCTTTAGCAGCGCCAATGCGAAAGACAAAGAAACACCAGCGTACGCAAAGGGCACCGCACCAGTCACGATCAAGAACGTAAAGGCGATTGCTACCTCGCCAAGCAACGCCAATCTCATTGTGGTTAAAGTTGATACTAGCGAACCCGGGTTATATGGTTTGGGCTGCTCCACATTCACACAGCGTGCGTCAGTGGTGGTTACTGCCATTAATGACTACCTCGCCCCGTTTTGCAAGGGTAAGGATGTAGATAATATAGAGGACATGTGGAACTCGTTCTACATCGACTCCTATTGGCGCAATGGCCCCGTACTGAACAATGTGTTGAGCGGGCTTGATCAGGCACTTTGGGATATCAAAGGGAAAAGAGCAGGTATGCCTGTATACCAACTGCTAGGCGGTAAGTCACGTTTTGCCATTCCAGTTTATGCCCGCACGGGGGGATCCATTCAGGAAGTGGCCGACAACGTCAATCGTTTTAAGGAAGAGGGCTATCAGTACGTTCGGATGAGCTCTCCATCATTGACTGACGATTCTTACGTTCCCGACTTTAAAAAGGCGGGATATGGCTATGCGGGAGATCGTTACTTCCATCCTCAGAAATACATCAAATCGGTAATAGAGCTGTTTGACACAGTAAGAAAGCAATGTGGTGACGAGATTGATCTCATGCATGACATTCATGAGAAGATCCAGCCGATGGAGGCGATTCAACTCATCAACTCGGTTGAGCAATACCGGCCCTTCTTCATGGAGGATCCTTTGTCTCCCGAAAACCAGGGCTGGTGGCCACAGCTCAGAGAAAGCACCAATGTGCCTATCTCAATGGGAGAGCTCTTTAATAACATCAACGAATTTCTGGATCCTATCGCCAATCGCTATTTTGATTATATCAGGTGCCATGTGTCGCAGATCGGCGGTATTACTCCTGCCATGAAAATCGCCAGATTAGGTGAATTCTTCGGTGTTCGTACCGCCTGGCACGGCCCTGGCGATGTGTCACCAGTTGGTCATGCAGCCCATGCGCATGTGGACATGGCCATCTGGAACTTTGGCGTTCAGGAAGGCCGGATATTCCCAGAGGCAGAGCAGGAAGTATTCCCCGGATCTCCGACCACCACAAATGGTTATATGCACCTGAACGACAAGCCGGGTATCGGGGTGGACATTGATGAGAAGCTGGCCGCTAAATATCCTATCAGGCTAAGGGGCTATAATCAGATACGAAACGCTGACGGTACCATCATAAGGCCGTAGGGCTCACATAAGACATTGAGTTTGTAGGTTGTATATGTTGTTTAAGTAGGTGGAAAGGTGCGCCAGCCTTGGCGCACTTTTTTCAAGCTTTTTAAATAACGACGGGGGAGGTACATGCCTTTGAAGTAACAAACCGTTAAGTGCAATATTTAAAATAATCATAGCCGATCCATAGTCAGCTGTATGCAATCAAGGAAGAAATAGGAAAGCTTTATTGAACAAATCAGATCATCAAGAGAAATGAAATCATCAAAAATAGTTACGCTAATTATACTGCTGTCAGCAGCAGTTGGTATGGTAAGAGGTCAGGGAATACCATCGGGTGCACTGAAGGTAGGTGCGGCCAGAGAAATAATGAACCCGCCAGCAAGCATTTTCACCGCTTCTGCCGATCAGTTTCGGAGGTTTAGTGGCATTCACGATTCGCTGCTTGTTCGCTCCATTGTAATAGATAATGGATTCAAAAAAGTGGCGTTGGTGTCTATGGACATAAGCAAAGTGCCCGGCGGAGCCCGCTTTATTCAGGAAGTGGCTGCTGGTACTAAGATTCCGCAAGAGGATTTGTTTATAGCGGCTACACATGATCATAACACCATACAGCTGCCAGCAAATGATTATGCAGATGAGTACTACAACATCATTAAGAATGCCACGATAAAATCTATTAATGCAGCCAATGCTAAACTACAGCCTGCTAAAGTGGGATTTGCAAAAGGTAAAGCCTATATCAATACCAACCGGGACGAGAAAATTGGTGAAGGCTACCACATGGGCTATAACCCGGACGGTCCTTCCGACAAGACGGTGGCTGTTGTTTCATTTACTACTCTCTCGGGCGAACCAATTGCCATTTATGCCAACTACGCCGTGCATGCCGTTGTGATGTATCGGGCCACCACAAAGGATGGACTTCCTGAAATATCGGCCGATTTGCCAGGGGCAACTGCTAAGTATGTTGACAGCCATTTCAAAAACGCTGTGACAGTTTGGACAAGTGGTGCAGCTGGGGATCAAAACCCTATGTTTATGTCGACCTACAACCAGGATCATCCAGACACACAGGACGAAGGTATTGGGGGGTATGCCATACTTGATGTGCAGGCCAGGAGATTGGGAGAAGAGATTGTTCGACTCGTTAAATCGATTAAAAATACTGATCAAACAGTGCAAATCTGGAGTAAAAAAACCTCAGTAACCTGTGAAGGGCAGGAAAGGAAATATCCAAGAAACCCTGAAGAGCCAAGAGGTGGGTACCTCGCACCAACCAAGGTCGAAATGGTTGATGGAAACCCGGTAACTATTCCATTACACTTGTTGATGATCAACGATATCGCACTGGCCGGAGTAGCTGCTGAAGTGTTTACCGAAATTGGGATGCATTTGAAGGAAACGTCACGATTTGACAGGACGATGATGGTGACAGTAATGGCAAATGCTATTGGATATATACCTACCGATGCAGCTTACCTGATGCCTTCGGAAAAAGCCCTTGGCAATAGTTTGAAGCCAGGCTGTGCTGAACCTGCGATGATAGATGCATTTGTTCAGCTTATGGACGAATACATTGCGCTCAAGCAAAAAGCCAACTAGCTTCTACCGAGCAACTTCATTTCTTGAATAGGGCGTAGGGGGCTTAGCCAAAAGGCAGAGCCAAGGGGTTCTATGCTCTATTCATTCACAAAAAAAAATAGAAATCATTGAGAAATGAGACACCTGACCCTTTTTCTAATCGTTGTTGCCATTATTTCAATCTCCTCATTGTCGGCGAGGCAGTTACAGGGTGATTTGTCAAGCTATCAACTACAGATAATGAGGAGCACCGATCCTATTAAAGTCGATGGTATGCTAGGCGAGGACTCATGGTCTACGCCAAACGTTGCGAGTGATTTCTGGCAGCAATACCCCAAGGATAACATAAAAACGGATGTCCGCACTGAAGTTAGAATGACTTACGATGCCGATAACTTATACATCGCTGCTATTTGCTATGATGTGGAGGATTATGTTGTTCAGACTTTAAAGAGGGACAACGGACTTTTTACCAGTGATGCCTTTGGGATAATTATCGATCCGGTAAATAGCAATACCAATGGCTTTCTTTTTGGTGTAAGTCCCTACAATGTGCAGACGGAAGAGCTGCTTGGGCCCAATGCTACCCAACCCGACAGGATGACTTTTAGCTGGGACAACCGGTGGTACTCTGCCGTTACCCGCCACCCGGACAGGTATGTTGTTGAGATGGCGATCCCATTCAAAACCCTGCGGTTCAACAGCCAAAACAGTACCTGGGGCGTCAATTTCTTTCGCAATGATATGTCGAGGAATCAAAAGTATAGCTGGACTCCGTTGCCTGTTAATTTTGAACTTTATGATCTGGGGTACACTGGTGATCTGAAATGGGACATTGCCCCGACAAAAAATGGCACCAATATCTCGGTGCTGCCCTATGTTACAGGCGGCGTAACAAGAGACAACGAGGCCGAATCGCCTCGCTCGGAGACGAGCGTGCGTGTGGGAGGAGATGCGAAAATTGCGCTCACTTCTTCACTCAACCTGGACCTTACGGTTAATCCCGATTTTTCGACTGTTGACGTGGATGTGCAGCAAACGAACCTGACCAGGTTCAACCTCAGGTTTCCTGAAAAACGTGGTTTTTTTCTCGAAAACAATGACCTCTTTACCGAGTTTGGCCCCAACGACGCCAAGCCCATTTTTACCAGACGAATGGGACTCGACATGGACAACAGGCCGGTTGCAATTAACTACGGAGCCCGATTGAGTGGAAATGTGACTCCCAACACCAGGATCGGTTTGTTGCATCTTCAAACCAAATCAAATGATACCGTACCAGGACAAAACTATTCCATAGCCGTTTTTAATCAGAGAATTTGGAGTCGCTCCGTTTTGAGAGGCTACGTTACAAACCGCCAGGCTTACACACAAGATGATGGTTGGCATGCAAATAATTATGGGAGAAATACTGGATTAGAATTTAACTACCTGAACAACTCTGGTACCTGGAATTATTTTGCGGCTTATCACCTTTCAGCGAAGCCTGACGCTGGTTATGGGTCGTTTACGAACCTGGGTATTGAATATGCGGGAAGAAAATGGAAGGCACGCATAAATTACTGGAACATATCGTCCGACTACTTCGCCGATATGGGCTTTTTCCCCCGCCTTGAAAACTACGATGCTGTGAGAGATACACTGATTCATCTCGGTTGGGAGCGAATTTATGGCAGGTTCGGCTATGTGTTTCGTCCGGCAAAGGGCAGCAAGATTGTGGCGCACGACATAGAGTTGAGAACCTATAACGATCTTTACCCGGACGGCACCATCAGCGACCTGGAGAACAGGATTGACTATAAGATCAAATTCCAAAACACCGCCGAACTCCAGCTACAACCTCAGTTGCTTAAGACCAACCTAAGATTTCCTACAGACTTTACCGATGCCGCTCCGCTGATGCCGGGCTCATTCGACTACGGACGGTTCAACGTCACCTACCAATCCGATGCCAGGAAATTATTCTCTTGGCAAACTGAAGTAGGTGTGGGGCAGTACTACAATGGCAACCTAACCAGGTACTTGCTTCAGCTGAACTACAGGAGGCAGCCCTGGGGTACCTTTTCCGTGGGCTGGGAACAAAACAATCTCAAACTGCCTGATCCATACGGGGAGTCAAACCTCAGGCTGGTAAACGCCCGAGCTGAAGTCAATTTTAGCACGAAGGTATTTTGGACAACTTTCTTGCAATACAATACACAGCGGGAGAATTTCAATGTGAACAGCAGGCTGCAGTGGCGCTACAGCACCATGTCGGATATCTTTCTTGTGTACAGCGACAACTATACTACGTCGCCGTTTCTCCAATATAACCGAAACAGGGCCATCCTTCTTAAGCTCAATTACATGTTCAATTTATAGTAGGTGCTATGCATGGAGGCGGTAATTACTATCACATTTCATCTTCTTTAATAAGTCACAAAAACATCTTATAGAATGAAAAAAGCCTTATACAGTTTAATATTTACTCTCCTTGTCGTTTTGTTAAGTTGCGGCGAGCAAAACAGTCAGTCAGCTGTACAGGGAGCAGGTGAGGCCCCTAGCCAGAAGATTAATGCTGACCTGGTGAAACTGACTGTTGATAGCCTGAACATGGCCCTGCTTAACAGAGACCGAAAGACGTTGATAAGCATATGCGCAGCAGAGCTTAGTTACGGGCATTCGAGTGGCGCTGTTCAGGACAAACAAACCTTTGTCGATGATGTGGTGAACGGGCCATTTGCCTTCCTGTCTATCGAAACAGAAAACCAAAAAATAACCACTACTGAAGATATGGCGATTGTAAGGCATGTCTTTCAGGCTAAGGGACTCAACAACGGAGACACGGTTGATGTGCGCATTGGCAACGCACAGCTTTACAAGTTGTACCCTAACGGCCATCTTCGCCTGGTCTTGCGCCAGGCTTTTAAGTTATGACGGGCCAGGCCGCCATGGTAAATTAATAATTCACCCTAAACCACGAAGTTTTGAAAAAATTCAACATCTACTCAACAGCCCTCGGGGCTACTTTGCTTCTTCTTTTACTGATACTCTTTACCATATTCACCGGTGGGCTGTCGCAGGCTGGTTCACTCATTATAGCGTTTTTTACATTACTTGCTTTCGGCTTCAGTGGCCACGAGCAGCTGAGAGGCTATGTGTTTACCACTATGATCTTTGCCGGTGTAACCATAGCCTTGTATTACCCAGAGTATTTTCTGGTAATAGAAGGTTTCAAACTCACCAACCTGATCATACCGCTGATCCAGATTATCATGTTCGGTATGGGCACTTCTATGAGTCTCGGCGATTTTGGTTCCATTTTTAAGTCCCCGAAAGGTGTGGTAGTTGGTGTAAGTGCGCAATTGTTGATCATGCCTTTAATTGGCTTCACGCTGGCCAAGCTCAGCAACTTTCCTCCTGAAATTGCCGCCGGAATAGTGCTCATTGGGTGCTCACCCAGCGGAGTAGCGTCTAATGTGATGGCCTACCTTGCGAAGGCTAACCTGGCACTTTCCATTACCATTACATCCATCGCAACGCTGCTGGCACCATTTACAACGCCACTGATGATGAAGTTGCTTGCCGGTGAGTTTATCGAAATTGAGGTGCTTGCGATGATGTGGAGCATTGTGAAGATGATCATTCTTCCGATAGGAGCCGGCCTGCTTTCTAACAAATTGTTGGGTGACAAAACTAAATGGATGGACAAATTAATGCCGTTGCTTTCCATGCTGGCGATTGGGGTCATCATTGTGATTATTACAGCGGCAGGCCGGGATAGCCTTCTCGATATCGGTGGAATATTGATGGTGCTTGTACTTATTCACAATTTATTTGGGTATACGCTTGGGTATTTTTATGCAAAGCTGCTAAAGCTCAACGAACAGGACTCAAGAACAATAGCCATAGAAGTGGGGATGCAGAATGGCGGCCTGGCCTCAGGCATAGCCAATACGCTTGGGAAAATTGGCACCATGGGACTGGCACCGGCGGTATTTGGCCCACTCATGAACATCACGGGCTCTATACTGGCTTCCTATTGGCACAAAAGAGCCCCAAAGGGATATGAGGAACCAGAGCAGATCCCAGCAAATAATTAACTGATAACATCTTGAAAAAGAATTGACCATGAAAAAAGTAGTAACCTTTGGTGAGATCATGTTGCGCCTTGGAACCCCTGGAGTTTTAAGGCTCTCGCAGACAACAAGTTTTGATGTAGTTTATGGCGGAGGTGAGTCAAACGTGGCCGTATCACTTGCCAATTATGGGATTCCGGTAGACTTTGTTACCCGGCTGCCGAAAAATGACCTCGGTGAGTGTGCGTTAATGGAGATGCGCAAAAGAGGCGTTGGAACAGATAAAATTATTTTTGGCGGAGACCGACTCGGCATATACTTTCTGGAAACCGGTGCGGTGAGCAGAGGCAGTAAAGTGGTTTACGACCGGGCTCATTCTGCGATAGCGGAAATAAAAAAGGGCATGGTTGATTGGGAGAGTGTATTTTCGGGTGCCCGGTGGTTTCACTGGACTGGCATCACACCGGCGATATCACAAGGTGCAGCTGATGCTTGCCTGGAGGCTGTGCAAACAGCCCGCAAAATGGGCCTTACAATCTCGACGGACCTGAATTATAGGGCAAAGCTTTGGAAGTATGGAGTTGAACCTGAGGAAATCATGACAGAGCTAACCTCTTATTGCGACATCATTTTAGGCAACGAAGAGGACGCCGAAAAACACTTCGGCATCAAGCCAGACGGCCTGGACATCACCAAGCAAGGAGAGCACGTAAAGGCCGAAGCATTTCTATCGGTTTGCCAGCAAATGATGAAGAAATTTCCGAATGCTAAGAAAGTAATCACCACGCTAAGAGGCTCCATTTCTGCGTCACACAATACCTGGGCAGGTGTGCTCTATGATGGAACGACCATGTTCAAATCCCCTGAATATCAAATTACGCATATCGTGGATAGGGTAGGTGGAGGAGACTCCTTTATGGGAGGCCTTATTTATGGTTTGCTCACTTATCCAGACGATGATCAGCATGCACTCAATTTTGCTGTGGCCGCCTCTTGCCTCAAGCATACGATTGTAGGAGATGCTAACCTGGCAACGCTTGAGGAGGTGAAGAAGTTGATGGCGGGAGATGCCTCAGGCAGAGTAGCAAGGTAACGCCCAAAGCAAAGTGGGGGAATCACATGTCAGTCGCATGATTCCCCTTTTTTTAACCAGTGATCATAAGACTGTGTTAGAACAACAAGCAAACAGGACTGGGAGCCTCTATCTCACTAACAAACTCCAGCTTGCCGCTCTTCTTGTCACGCTTAAACGAAATGATATTATTAGATTTTTGATTAGCCACAAGCAAGTAGTCGCCGCCGGGGGATAGCGTAAAATTTCTGGGCCAGTCGCCCCGCACACCCTCATGCCCCACAAGTGTCAGGCTGCCGTTCGATGAATTGACCTGATAAACCGCTATGCTGTTGTGCCCCCTGTTGGAGGCATAAAGGAACTTTCCGTCGTCGGAAATATGTATGTCGGCGCAACTGCTGGTTTCTTCATATCCGGTGGGCAGTGTACTAATGGAGCCTGCAATTTCGTAGTGCCCCACATTGTTTTTCTTTATTTGAGTTACTGTAGACGATAGTTCATTGACTACATATACCCAGCTACCTTTGGGATGGAAAGCCATGTGTCGTGGACCAGCTCCCGGAGCCATCGCCAGTTTGTAAGGCGCCGTTGGAACCAATTTTTCATTGTCTTTATCCAGGGTCGAAAACCAGAGTTCGTTGGTGCCCAAGTCGACTGAGATGATTGTGTTTCCCTTTGGTTCGAACCAAACAGAATGCGCATGCGGCCCCTTTTGCCTTGCGTGAGATCCTTCGCCCTCGTGTTGCAGTACGTGCAATGGGCCATCTAGCATGCCTGAGGAACCTAACCGTAGCAGCCCTACATTCCCGCTGCTATAGTTGGCCGCAAACACATAACCAGATTTGTCGATTGTTACAAAGCAAGGCGAAGCTCCTCCTGATGGCTTTTTGTCGATAAGAGACAAAGCCTCGCCATTTATCTCAAACGACGTAATGGTGCCACCGCCACCGGCATCATCTCTGTTTTCGTTGGCCGCCAACAGGTACTTGCCATCGGGGCTTTTTGCGAGAAATGACGGGTTTTCCGACTCAGCGGCTAGCCCGAAGCTCTTCAGCTTGCCGTCAGGTTGAAGCCGGTATCGATAGATGCCCTTGCTTTCTCCACGGGTATAAGTGCCTACGTAGAAAGAGATTCCGTTCGCTATAGGCTGTCGTTCTGCTATTTCTGTAGACGACAACGTCATTAATTGAGTAAAGAGCAGAACTGCTGCACCTGTTGAAGCTTTGATGATCATAGAATCTGGATATAAAATTTGAGACCTACTTTTGTCGTTTACAGTAGATTTTCTTTAAAGAAAGCTGTAGTCCGCTCCCAGGCCAACTCAGCTGCTTCTTTGTCATATCTCGGTGTGGTATCGTTATGAAATCCATGATTCACATCAGGGTAAATGTAGGCTTTGTACGGCTTTCCGTTCGCCTTAAGCGCAGCTTCGTAAGCGGGCCAGCCTTCATTTACTCTCGTGTCCAGACCGGCATAGTGCAACATCAGTGGTGCCTTGATGTTTGGAACCAAGTCGATAGGGGGCTGTCCGCCATAAAAAGGAACCGCTGCTGACAAACCAGGAACTTTTACTGCCATCAGATTTGAAATACTTCCTCCGAAGCAAAAGCCTACCACCCCTATTTTACCTGTACACTGCGGACTTGCAGTCAGGTAGTCATAGGCAGCGATGAAGTCTTCCAGCATTTCATCACGGTCTCTTTTGCTTTGCAAGGCACGACCGTCGTCGTCATTTCCAGGATAGCCCCCAAGTGGTGTGAGGGCATCAGGCGCTATCGAAACAAAGCCAGCCAGAGCAGCCCTTCTCCCTACGTCTTCAATGTGTGGATTCAGCCCTCTGTTTTCGTGTACGACCACGATGCCAGGCAACTTGCCATTGGCGTTGGCAGGTCGGCTTAGCAATGCCTTTATCTTACCTCCCCCCTTCGGAGATTGATAGGTGATATACTCGGACACCAGTCGGGAGTCATTTTGAGGTATCTGAACCTTGCTTTTGTAATCCGGCATCAGGAAGCTCATCAGAGACATCACCGTTACGCCACCAATCGCATAGGTAGATAGTTTGTTCAGAAACTGTCGTCTGTCAATTCGGCTATGTGCGTAGTCGTCATAAAGGTCAAATACCTCCTGGCTAATATCTTCTTTTTTGAGTTCTTTCATTAGCATAGTATTGATGAGTAGGTAGAAAAATGGTAAGGCATTGCCTCCGATTATTTACCGTTTTTGAGATATCCATCAAGTGAGATTTTTCCCGGGCCAGTAAAAAACAATGCCAGAAAAGCGAAGGCAAACAGTATTACTTTTTCCTGTTGGCTAAATTCCTGACTGAAGTGAACGGTGAAGAAGGCCGTTGCTACCGTGATAAAGGGCGGGATCAACGCTGTTCTTGTAAATAGGCCCGCCATCACTAATATGGCACAGATTACCTCAGCGAATACTGCGAAACTCAGTGTGAAGGCTGGGCCAAAGCCGAAAGGGTCGGCAAACTTAATTTCGTCCGGACCGAATAGCCGCATCATTTTGCCCCAGCCATGCCCGTACATGAGGGAGAAGCCGAAGGCAAGCCGCAACACAAGCAATCCATAGTCATGAAAACGAGAGGGTAGTTCAAAGCGAAGCAGGTTCATAGTTTTTAGAGTTTTGGTGAGTTACAGATTTTTTAATATCAAAGACGATGTTGCCCTTTAATTATAAGTACCCTTCAGACGGCTTCGGTACACGCCTGGTGAAACTTTTTTACTGCTTTCATCGACTGGAGGCGCTGTTTTAGCTTCCGACGCAAGGGAAGGGCATTTTTTAAGTCAACAGCCAGCGTCACTGCAAGCCAGTCTTTTTCATGTAAAACTTTGCTGTATTCGCATTTTCTTGCCACAATGCCACTGGGTACGTCCAGTATTCTTCCTCTTCGCCATAAAGAGAAATGTGTTGCTCACCCCAGCCATATTCAAACGGAACAATTTCGCCACTGCCAGGCAGCTCCACCCAACCGAGCACAAAGGCATGTGTGAATCCGCTGGAGCCGTTTGTGAAGTGCTTTGCTTTTTGAATCCCCAGAGAGGTACCGATCGGTAGCGTGTCCATAGCTTCGCTGCCTTCAAAAAGGCCCTGATCTATCTCGATTAGTAAATAGGGGTGCTCATTTACAAAGGCATCAAGGTTTCTGACAATGACTGCCGCACGTTTCAAAACAACAGTTGTGCCTACTATTTCGCTATAAGGCTCAAATGTTGAAACATCTGTCACCTTAGTGCTGAGAACGTAATAAAGTAAGCTGCCAAATGTCAGTATCGCTGCCAGCGCAAAGCTGAACAATAAGGCCAAGCGTTTGTTCATCCCAATTGCTGCCGATTGGTTAATGCTTGTGCCCCAAATAGTGCGCTTTGAGAATGTCTTCACCAAAATCGCCGCCTTTTTCTCTCCAGATGGCATGGATATGGTTGCCGTCGTTGTCGAAGCCTACGTTGTCGTATTCGATCATAAAGTCGGGCCCGTTGATGATATAGTAGTGAGGGTTTCTTGCCTCATAGCTTCCTATCCAGGCAAAATAGATGTTGTCGACTCCAGACTTCAGCAGCTTGTCATAGGCCCGCTTCGCACCCTCATGTTCCAGGTTGTCGACATACTCTTTGATCAGCCATTCCAGCAGCCCTTTTTGCTCCTTGTTCATGTCAGCGGCTTTTATGCCGTAGTAGTCGTCAATTCTTTTCGGCCCGCTAGGGCTGGTGATAATGTCTCCCGGTACTTTCTGGCTCAATGTCGCCACTTTCTTTTGCTGCTCAGTCAATGCGTTGATCAGCAGAAAGCCATAGTCCTCTTCTTTGCTCAATACCCTGAGTCCGGCAAATTTTGTAATGCGCACCTCAGCGGGGTCGGTTCCGATAAATAGGGGGGTGAGCGAGTATTTACCATCCGCCATCGACAGGCTGATGGCTATGTGATGACCACCCAAATTAAGCCCCCAGGGTTCTTTCACATCGGGTGTGCCCCACAGAGAAATATAGTAATTCCCGTATTCCCAATCGAGTTTCTTGATTTGCGCCAGCCCCTCCTTAGAAATTTTCCCTCTGCTGAAAGTGGAGTCGTATACCATATTCAGGATATCGTCCAGCTTCATGATGCTGGTAACCTTCAGGTAGCCCTGTGAGCTAAACAAAGTCGTGAGCACCCTGTGAAACTGGATCATGCTTTCTTCTGAAAGGTCACCGTAACGCTTACCAGGCCTTGGCACAAGGCCAACGGGCAGGTTCGTCCACTTTTCCCGGCCCGGGTCGTCGAAAGGTAAACTAATTTGCTGGAGCTCTTCTGCGCTAAGTGTTTTCAGGAAGTTTTTGGTAACACCTACAATTTCGTCAGCCGTTTGGCCGAATAGTGAGGCTGATGCAATGGTAAAAAGGGCAAGGAAGGTGAGAACAGGTTTCATTGAGGGTGTTTAGGTAGTGAGTAAAAGCCCGCTCAATATAGCGCAATAAAAATTAATGCCAATCTGGTTGATCACTCATACTCGTGAACCAAACTGGCATGAATAATGCGTGTAGCTTCCTGGTATTACCAACTTTTTAGACTTATGAAAACTCATTTTTTAACAATGCTACTTGGTGCGTTGTGCACCGGATGCGTGAGCACAGGTGTGCTTTTTCAGGATGGAAAAACGGCAGGGAAGAAGGAACTTGAAGGAGCTATCGGTATTTCTTACAACGTGGTGCCTTCTTACACACCAGATACTGTCTCGCAAACTGTCGCCCTGAACCCCTTCAAAGTGCCTGCGCCATGGATCAATATCCAGGCGCAGTATGGTCTGGCTGAACGACTGGATGTGGGTGGATCGTTTGGGTTTGGGCTTTTTAGTGTGGGACTCCACGGCTTCGCCAAGTATGCCCTTTTACCCAACGACGGTGTTTTTCATGTATCACTTTATGGAGGTGGGGGCTTTGCGGCCTCTACCGACAAGGTGGAAAATGGCACCGCTACATTTGCCCAGCTTGTGGGCGGCATTCCCTTTAGCTTTGACGTTACTGAAACAAATACCCTTGTCATTCAACCGTTGTACAGCCACGATTTCTACAAGGTGAAAATTTCAGGCGACACAGTATATGATGATCGATTCGATGCACACCTTATTCATTTGGGATTTGGTGTGATTAGAAAAAACCTCGACAAAGAGAGAGCGGTGTTTTACAACGTCACTATGAATTATTCGCCCGTCAATAAACGGGCTTATCCTACTTTTGGGGTGGCAATCAGGCCGTAAACGGATGACGGATGGACATCACCTAGTTTGAGGCCTTTTTCTTTTGTTGAGTGAGCTTTAAATCCAAATGGCTAAAACAGGCACGGCCGTTGTTGTTGCCGCCAAAGACACCGGATACACTTGATCGGTAGCGAGACTGAGGTCTTAAGGCACCCCCCAACAACCAGACAACATTGCTTTCCTTTTTGGAACAAATCAAGCAACCTTTTTATAAAAGCACATTCACTATTCTTTGCCACTGGAGTGGTGTGAAGTCGGTTTCAAAACACGAAGGAGAGTGCTGTGAGGCGAAATTGACTCAAAATTGAGAGAAGATGACTCAAAATTGATAATAGAAACCGACGGTTTTCAGGATTTTTGGAAGTGTGATTACTGGTGACAGAATCAGACGATGTATTGAGTACAGCAGCTATGGAGCTAGTGTTGAGTAACCTTCGATACCTATGATCCAACAAGTACTAAGTCCTTGCAAAAGCTCCCGCCTGCCTCGTGTGCCGAGCCTCTTGTTGTTCTTGTCTTTCAGGCGGGCGTTTATTTTCACGATCTCACAGCTGGCCATTGCTGTTGCTGCTTATTCACAGGAGGTTGTCATCACCCAGCTCGCCCTACAGCCTGATGGCAATGTGGTGCTCAAGTACAATCTGAACGACGATCGACTGGATCGTAAATTTTCCCTTTACCTGTACGCCTCCACCGACAATTACATCCAGCCGCTGACGAATGTGAGTGGTGATGTGGGAGTGGATCTTGCGGTGGGTGGCAACAAAACCATTATCTGGAATGCCAAAGAAGAGCTGGGAGACACCTTTGCAGGGGATGTGAGCCTCGAGTTAAAAGGCAATATCTATGTACCCTTCATTGCTCTTGATAACTTCGACGACTATAAAGTGCTGAAGCGTGGCAAGCCCTATGAAGTCACCTGGACGGGCGGACGGGGCGACAATGTGCTCCTTTTTGAACTCTACGAAGAGGATAGCAAGATCAAAGTATTCGAAGAGCGCCCCAATGTGGGGAATACTACCATTATCATTCCCAAGGATGTGAAAAGTGGTAACTACCGCTTCAAGATCAGTGATAGCAGGAACAGGGATGAGGTGGTATTCACTAAAGACTTTAGGGTAAAAGCCAAAGTCCCAATGGTAGTCAAGGCTGGTTTAGGTTTGGCACTGCTTGGCGGCGTGGGATATATCGTTTCGCTGGGTGGGGCTGGGGCGCCAGAGGAAAAAATTGGAGATCCGATATCTCCACCAAGTAAATGAAGAAAGGAATGAATAAAGTGAAAGTCTTTTTTATTGCTGCGCTTTTCTTGGACGGCCTTGCACAAAACCTTTCCGCTCAAACTACTTATTTTTCTTGGGAAAGTGGAGCTCAGTCAGGAAATCAAAAACCAATCGTGTTCTATCCACCACCTGGAAGTAGGTATTCACCTGTTTCCTGGTCTGACGACGATGGTAATTTATGGTTGTTTGGTGGGTGGGGGTATGATAAAAATGGTGTCAATCTTTGGCTGAATGATTTCTGGAAATACGAATTCGCAAGTGACAAATGGTCTTTTGTAGGAGGTAGCGAGATCAACTATGCTGCAGGCGTTTATGGTACGAAGGGAGTGCCCGCTTCGTCCAACTTTCCAGGTGCCCGACAAGATGCTTTAACATGGAAAGATACAGATGGAAATTTTTGGCTATTTGGGGGAAGGGGTGTCACAAGTCAAACAGGCATATCAGCTCAATTGAATGACCTTTGGAAATTCGATCCCACAACTGGCGAGTGGACGTGGGTTAGTGGGCGGGACTATGCCGGGCAGCCCGGTCAAGCGGGCATTTATGGTACGCTGCAAGTAAGTGATGACACTAACGAGCCTGGTGCCAGGTTTGGTGCTGCATTTTGGGAAGGAACATCTGATTTATGGATGTTCGGCGGCACGGGCATTGACAAGACGGGCTCCTTTGGGAAATTGAATGACCTATGGAAATTTGATCTGACTTCGGGACAATGGACATGGATGGGTGGGAGCGATATAGTCGAACAACCAGGAAACTATGGAACGAAAGGAGCTGGCAATACTGCTAACATCCCCGGAGCCAGACAACAGCCATTTTTTTGGACTGATGCCAGTGGCAATTTCTGGTTATTTGGAGGGCAAGGCTTTGACAAACTAAGTACCGACGACGACCTTCAAGATTTATGGATGTATGAAGTCTCGTCAAAAAAGTGGACTTGGGTGTCTGGAGCCGATATTGGGAATGGGGCAGGTGTTTATGATACGAAAGGCGTTGGTAACGAGAGTAATCTGCCTGGTGCCAGGTCAAGTGGTAATTCGTGGATCGACAGTGCAGGCGATCTTTGGTTATTTGGGGGCCTTGGTAATAAAGAAAATGGAGCGAGGGCTTTCCTTAACGATTTGTGGAAATACGAGGTGGGGACTGGGCTATGGGTATGGGTGAGGGGCAACCCGCTGGGTAGTTTAGAAGCATTTTACGGAACAAAAGGTGAAGGAACAGCCACCACAACACCAGGCCCCAGGCAATGGTCAGCTTCGTGGGTTGATGAGAGTGATCAATTGTGGTTATTTGGTGGGATAGGATATACCGTTGGATTTGAGTTCGGTTCATTGAATGATCTCTGGAAATACGATATTTCCTCCGACCAATGGGTTTGGATAAGTGGTACCGACTTATTGGATCAATCGGGGGTATACAGTTTTTACGAAATTGAACTGGATACGAATGAACCAGGTGGCAGAGAGAATGCAAGTTCATGGGCTGACGGCGCTGGCAATCTGTGGATTTTTGGCGGAGTTTGCGACCAGCGTGACGAGGTAACAAACAGGGGAACTTTGAATGATTTGTGGAGATATGATATTGCCACCAGAAAATGGTCGATCATGACCGGGGAAGTTGTTATCAATCAGGCGGGTGTGTACGGTGCCAAGGGTGTTGGATCGGTAAATAATAGCCCGGGATCAAGAGCGGGAGGGCATACCTGGAACGACGGAGATGGCAATTTATGGCTTTTTGGAGGCGTAGAAAAGGAAGGGTTTCAGGGTTATTTTAATGACCTTTGGAAATATGAGATAGCCACAGGTGAGTGGACGTGGGTCAATGGAAGCAACACTAAGAATCAGCCTGGGATTTACGGCACCAAAGGCATGGCAGCCGAGTCCAATGTTCCGGGAGCCAGGGAGTTTGCTATAACGTGGTTTGAAAATGGCGACTTGTGGCTTTTTGGAGGGCGTGGCTTTGATAAAAATGGTACTTCAAACATGCTAAATGACCTCTGGAAGTACGAAATATTGACTGGGCAGTGGACATGGATGAGTGGAAACGATATTGTCAATCAGTCGGGCGTTTACGGAACAAAGGGAACAGGGTCTGTTAACAACTTTCCCGGGGGACATTGGCATTCCACGGGATGGAATGACCAGAATGGTAATCTGTGGTTGTTTGGCGGATATGGCTATGATAAAAATGGTGCTATTTCCGATTTGAATGACCTTTGGAGGTATGAAATCGGAAACGGCAAATGGACTTGGGTAGCAGGAAGTGATATAATCAATCAGCCGGGAGTTTATGGTGAGTTGGAAATAGGAACTTCAGCCAATACACCTGGTTCCAGGTATAATGCTGTTAGTTGGACAGACGTCGCCAATGACTTATGGTTATTTGGAGGCAGAGGAAATGATACAAACACCGCTTCTGATGGGTATTTGAATGATTTTTGGAAGTTTGACATTGGTGAAAATGTCTGGATTTGGATGGCGGGTAGTAATGCCAGGAACAAAGAGCCAAATTATGGAAGTCTTGGGGTTTCGTCGGTCGATAACATTCCGGATTCGAGAACAGGGTCGACTGCAGTATCGGACGAAAATAACAACCTTTGGCTTTTTGGCGGTCGACGAAATTATGGTGCAACTTTAAGCAACTGGGGTGAACATAAGGGTGATTTATGGAAGATCTCATTTTCCCCTTTGCCCACAGAGATAATTGGTATTAGCAATGTCACGCAATCATCATTTACCCTTTCATGGGCGGGTGTTGATGGCCTTTATCCGGCAAATGACTATCAGATTGATGTAGCAACGGATGTTGAGTTCACAGAAATGGTATCTGGGTATGAGTCCCTTTCTACGACAAATACCAGCATCGATTTGAGCAACCTTCCCTCGGGGGTAACATATTTTGTTAGAGTGCGTGCCAGCAATGCTGTTGGTGTGTCCAAAAATTCCGGTGTTGGGTCGCAACTCCTTATTCCTGCTAATCCACTTGCATCAGGCGCATCAAATACTGGAAAAACGTCCTTTACTGCCAATTGGAATGCTGTCACAGGTGCTTCCAGTTATTTTCTGGAGGCTTCCACCAATAGCGATATGTCATCTCCTTTGACCGGTTACGATGGCACCGTGGCGATTGCTTCTTCCAACATCAGCGAGGTGCTCACAGGCTTGTCATCCGGCACGACTTACTACTATCGGGTGAAAGCCGGAAATGCAGCAGGTACCTCATCGGTGTCGAATACCATCTCACAATTGACCCTGCCAGCCGACGCAGTTGCAACAGCTGCCACTTCAGTAGGCCAGACTGGCTTTACAGCCAACTGGGAGAGTGTGACCGGAGCAGCCAATTACTTTTTGGAAGTTTCCACCAATAGCGATATGTCATCGCCAATAACAGGTTACGATGGTACCATAGCCATTGCTTTTCCCGCTACAAGCCAGGCATTAACTGACCTGGCATCAGGCACGACTTATTACTACAGAGTAACGGCTAAAAACGCAACAGGCGCTTCTGCTGCCTCTAATATTATGTTTCAAATCACCATTCCCGCCAATCCGGTGGCGACAGCTGCTACCGGCACTACTCAAACATCTTTTTCTGCCAACTGGGAGGCAGTCACAGGCGCATCCAGTTATTACCTGGAGTTGTCCACCAATGAAGATCTTTCGTCGCCTTTGTCTGGATACGACGGCACTGTGGCGATTGCCTCTTCCAATACTATCAAGGCGCTGACCGGCTTGTCATCTGGTGCTACCTATTACTATCGGGTAAAAGCCGGAAATGCGGCCGGCACCTCTGCTCCGTCCAATATCATCTCACAATTGACCTTGCCGACCGATCCGGTTGTGGGTGCGACTACAACGGTCACAAACGATGCTTTTACTATCAACTGGTCGGCGGTTGCAGGTGCCACAGGCTACCACGTTCAGTTATCCACTGATGATTTTACATCCTTCATTGGCGGAGTCGACGGGAGTATAGCATTGACTGGGACAAGTCTGACGGCCAGTGGCCTGCTACCAGCTACCGCTTACAAATACAGGGTACAGGCCGTCAATGCCACTGGTAGCTCTAACTACTCTGCCCCCGGTAGTCAAACCACCAAAACAGTGAGTCCTGTTGCCTCAGGTGCGACAAACGTTACACAATCGGGATTTACTGCCAATTGGTCGACTGTACCAGGTGTAGTTAATTATTACCTCGAGGTGTCGCCAAATGCCGACTTCTCGTCGCCAGTGGTAAGTTTCGATGGCACGGTAGCTCTTGCACCCGACTTGTCTTCTGTAAGTGTGACAGGATTAATGGCTGGAATAGCCTATTTCTATCGAGTCATTTCAGAAAATACCGGAGGTAGATCAGTACCCTCTAATACCGTATCTCAAATTACCATTCCTGCCAACCCTGTGGCATTTGACACAGCTGAGGAAGACATTACGGCTACCAGTGTCAAAGCAAATTGGAATGCCGTTGCAGGGGTGCTAACTTATGAACTGGAGTTTTCTCTTGACAACTTTGCGACCCTGGTCGAAGAATTCGATCCTTTGGTTGTAGAGTCTGCAACGACCAGTGTTATTGTTTCTGGCTTGTTGGCTCAAACGTCTTACCAGTTCAGGGTGCGGGCACGAAATAGTGCCGGAGTTTCCGGAAACTCCAATGCAGTCTCGGTGTTAACGTTGAATGATGCCGCATCATTACCGCTTGCCTTGTCAGCCTTAAGCTTCTCATCAAAACAAGACAATTCGGCTTCCCAAACACTCAGCATTTCGGTCACAGGAGGCACAGCACCCTATGTTGTAACGGCGAGCCATCGGGGATTGCTTCAAAGTGAAAATACATTAGAAACGCTGTCGGAAATAACACCTGGTAATTACTCCTTCACCATCAGTCCTGAAATGCTCGACGACATGGGTGTGCAGTTTGAAATTACGGCCACTGATGCCAAAGGCGATACGCAGTCGAGAGCAGGAAGTATTGCCCGTTCCTTTGGTGAGGCAGCCAGCCCTGCACTTCCCTTGGAGCGTTTCGGAGGCTCCGCACTGACCTGGAACTTATTCACCATTCCTTATGAGCTTGATAACAAGCTTGTGAGTAATATTTTTGCCGATCTTGACCAAAACAGACATGAGTTCGATTGGAGAATTGTGCGATACCGTAACTCGACCAACGACTATGTGAATTTTAATACTGGCCAGGTGAAAGTGGGGGAGGCGTATTGGTTCAATTCCAAAACAAATGTACGCATTAACGTAGGAGCCGGCCAAACTACAGCTTCAATACCGTTTCCCATGACGCTACTGAAAGGCTGGAACCTGATCGGCAATCCATACACTGTAGCGATCTCCTGGGATCAGGTGCTGGCAGATAATCCAGACAAAACTGGGATTGACCCTATCCGGCTTTTTAATGGTACGGCCCTGTTCATTGGAGATGTTGTTCAGCCATTTTCTGGCGGCTTTGTCTTCGCCGAAGAAGCCACTTCGGTGGACATCGACCCCATCGCCTCCAAGCCTAATGGCAGAATGCTGGCTGGAGACGGCATGATCGAAAGTATAGATATCGACGAGATGGCCTGGCTCTTCCCGCTACAATTAAGCGATGGCCAAACCGCCACAGTGCTGGGCGGCGTGGGCATGCACCCAGATGCGCTGGAGATGAAAGACCGATTTGATGGCATGGCACCGCCCCGCTTTATTCATTACAGCGAGCTGTTTACCGAGCACAAAGACTATTTCTATCCTTACTTCTCCACCGACGTGGTCCCCACCAAAGGCGACCACACCTGGAGCTTTACACTGTCATCCAATAAAGTAGCAGGACCATCTAATTTGACCTGGGACATGGGGGCTTTGCACGGCAAAGCCTCCGGTCTCTACCTGCTCGACCAGCAAAGTGGCAAGCTGGTGGACATGAAAACCACAGATAGCCACACGGTAGACCTCAGCAAGGGCGATTTCAAGTTTGAAATCTACTTTGCAGGCAGCGGCAATCAGGTCATACCCAACCGGCTGTTGCTGGGCGATGCGTATCCGAACCCGGCCAGCACGCAAACGACCATTCCCATACTGCTGCCAGGTGACGCTAATGAGCTGGTTGACATCGATTTGTCGGTGTTTGATATGAATGGGAACAAAGTGGCCACTCTTGCCAGCGGCAAACACCGGCCAGGAGTGTATGAGTTTACCTGGGATATTAGCACGGCCCAAAAGCGGGCTGTGAGTGGGCTGTTCTTCTACCGGCTGAGCTTTGGCGACAACAGCAGAGTGCCTTTGTACAAAAAAATAATCCTCCGATAATGAAAACCAAAACTCTCATTTCCCTGACGTTATTGCTGGTTGCTTATTGCCAGCTGGCGGCACAGGTAGTGGTTGACCGCACCAACAAAGTAGCACTGGATTTTACCAAGCCGATCAAGGCCACGGTGTTGCCGGAAATCAATTGGGTGTTGCCACGTTTGGAGTATACCAATAGCGAGGCAAATAAGGTAGATATCAAAGCCAATGTAAGTAGTAAGGTGCCTTTGAAAAAGGTGACACTGTCGGTGCTTACTTCGCTGGATGAGGAGCCCATGGCTTCCGTGGATGTACCTTTGATTAGCCCGACGTCTGCCGAGTTTGAGAAGAGCATGTACCTGGGTGATGGCCAGAACTATGTGAGGATCACTGCGGAAAATGTGGATGGAGGCATTGTGTCGGACGACCGGTCGGTTATTGTGGGCATGGATGCACTGAAAGACGCCATTGCCATTGACAGAAAAGACTACGCAGTGCTGTTTGCTACAGATAAGTATGACAACTGGAGCGACCTCACCAACCCAATTTATGATGCAAAAGCGATAGGGAAGGAGCTGGAAGAGCGGTATGGTTTTGAGGTAAGGATTGTTGAGAACGCCAGCCAGGACCTGGTTTTCAATACGTTGAGAGAATATGCCCAGAAGAGCTACAAACCGCAGGATCAGCTTTTCGTGTTTTTCGCAGGGCACGGACAGTACGACGAAACCTTCGGAGAAGGCTTTGTGGTAGCTCGTAACTCTATAGCGAACGACCCAGGCAAGAATAGCTATATCAGCCACAGCCGACTCAGAAATATTATTGACAATGTGAAGTGTCAGCACATTATGCTGGTAATGGATGTGTGCTTTGGAGGTACTTTCGATCCGGTGCTGGCCTCATCAAGAAGTATTTACGAGGAAATGGACAACTCTGAATTCATCGTCAAAAAGTTGTCGCTGAGAACAAGGAAGTACCTCACCAGTGGGAGCAAGGAGTATGTGTCCGACGGCACACCCGGCAGTCACTCACCTTTTGCTGTAAGGATGCTCGAGGCGCTGAAGACCAGCGGCGGAGGAGACAGGTTGCTGACCATTACCGAAGTAAATGTGTACATGCAGAAGCTACAGACCACACCAAGGTTTGGCTCCTTTGGCGCTGACGACCAGGGCAGCGAGTTTATGTTTATCGCCAGGTGAACAACATGCTGATGATGGTTGCTGATAATAAGCAGCACGCTGTTTAACGGATAATGTAGCAGAACTATTTTTTTGGTGTGCGGCTAACAAGCGGGGCCGCTTTGGGGAAATACCAACTGCTATTTTTTTTGCCTTAGCACCTTTTTTTTCCGCACCCCACCTCTCTTTGCCAGCCTCATGCAAATGTCATAATCCCGACTGACAAAGGTCAGGGCATCAGGGATTTGTGGGGAGTACCTTAGCATCACTGACCACCAAAAAAGAGTAAGTCATGAAAAATCTTCTCATACTCGGCGCAGGATCCGCAGGTACAATGATGGCTAATCACCTCTCAAAGAAAATGTCTTTAAAGAGTTGGAGCATCACAATTGTGGACCAATTCGATAAACATTATTACCAACCTGGTTTCTTGTTTCTTCCTTTCGATGTCTACAAGGAAGAGGATGTGTACAGAGAAAGAACAGACTATTTGCCAAACAATATTAATTATGTTCAAAAGGCTATAGATATTATTAAGCCCGAAATAAATCAGGTTGTATTGGCCGACGGGACTATCCTCAAATATGACTTACTGATCATTGCAACCGGGTCACAAATTGCCCCAGGTGAAGTAGAAGGGATGCAGGGCAGCGAATGGCATAAGTCTGTGTTCGACTTTTATACCTTCGAAGGGTCTCGCAACTTACGTGACAAACTACGTGACTGGAAGGGTGGGGATATGGTCATCCATATTACAGAAATGCCCATTAAATGCCCGGTGGCACCCCTTGAGTTTGCCTTCCTTGCCGATTGGTATTTCCACGAAAAGGGGATGAGAGACAAGGTGAACATTTACTATGTGACACCGCTCGACGGTGCTTTTACTAAGCCTGTAGCTTCTTCAAAACTAGGACACTTGCTCAAAGAGAAAGGCATAAACATCGTGCCTGATTTCGCTATAGCGAAATTAGACAATGAAAATAAAAAGATTGTTTCCTGGGACGAAAAAGAAGTATCCTTCGATCTTCTGGTAACCATCCCTACCAACATGGGCGACGAAGTGATTGCCAGGTCTGGCATGGGTGATGATCTCAATTTTGTACCAACAAACAAACACACGCTACAGTCCAGCAATTTTGAAAATGTGTTTGTGATTGGCGACGCTACCAATGTGCCGGCGTCAAAGGCGGGTTCTGTGGCTCACTTTGAGGCTGAGATTCTTACCGAGAACATCATGAGGTACATAAAAGGCGAGCCCCTGAAAGAAGACTTTGATGGTCATGCCAATTGTTTTGTCGAAACTGGTTACGGCAAAGCCATGCTTATCGACTTTAACTATACGACCCAGCCAGTACCAGGAAACTTCCCATTTCCGGGAGTTGGACCAATGAAACTTCTGAAGGAGAACAAAGTCAACCACTGGGGTAAATTAGGGTTCCGGTGGATTTACTGGAACATGCTGATGAAAGGCCATAGTATTCCTTTCATTACGGCTCAGATGCAAAAAGCGGGAAAAGAGCTGGAGGAAGAAAAATTAGAAACTGTGTAATTGTCATAAAACCAAAAAGATCATGGAAGCTGTAATTGCAAACCGTCCCGTAGAGGTGAATGAACAAGGTTACTTGTTAGATATGAACCAGTGGGACAAGGAAATAGCACGTGGGATTGCTCTTGAAGAGGGCATTGAACTGACTGACCGCCATTTTGAAGTACTCAATTATTTGAGGGAGGAACAAGAGAGTGGCACAGCGTTATCTATCCGCAGGGTTGGCAAATCAGGAGTAGTAGATATCAAAGAGTTCTATGCTCTGTTTCCGGAAGGCCCACTCAAGAAAGCCTCTCGCATAGCCGGTATTCCTAAGCCAGCAAGTTGTATTTAGTCACTTAAAAATCTGAACCATGGAAACTGTAGAAGCACCCGTAAAAGCCCCGGCAAAAAAAGAAAAGAAGCTGAGGAAGATAATGATCATTAATTCAAAGGCAACTATCGACTCTGTGTATGCTGCCCTAATCCTGGCCAACGGCGCAAGGATGGAAGGTATTGAGTCCGAAATTTTCTGCACATTCTTTGGGCTGGAAATGTTGCAAAAAGATAAAATGGATCATTTGCATGTGGCCACCGTGGGCAACCCTGGGTTGCACATACCTACCATGATAGGTGGCCTGCCTGGTATGGAAACACTGGCCAGTACAATGATGCGGAAAGAAATGGACAAGCTGGACATTCCTCCGGTTAGCGAATTTCTCGAAATCTATAAGGCTTCTGGAGGAAAGGTTTTTGCCTGTAAATTGGCCATGGAAATGTTCCACCTGGAGAAAAAGGATCTTTGGGATGATTTGGATGAGGTGTTAACTGTTGGCGATTTTTACAATCGAGCCGACGAAGAGGGCACGCAGATTATTTTCGTTTAACAAGCAAACCCAAACCATCTGATGAGAGCCCGGGTTATCTGAATCCGGGCTTTTATCGTTGTGTATTCGCCTGCCCAGGGTCTATTTCAACTTCCCTTTATAAGTGCGTTTAAACTTCTCGTACCTCGGAATGGAAACTCCCCGGACATAACCACTGCCAGGGTTGTGCTCGATATAATCCTGGTGATACTCTTCTGCCCGATAGAAAGCTTTCAGCTCCATGATTTCAGACACAATGGGCTTGCTGAACATGCCTGAGTTGTCGAAGGTCTTTAACGATTTTTCCGCAATGGCTTTCTCCTCCGGTGTCAAATAAAACAAGATGGAGCGATAAGAATTGCCGACGTCCGGCCCCTGGCGGTCTTTGGTAGTTGGATCCTGGGAGGTGAAGAATACTTTGGTCAGCTCTTCGTAATTAATCCTGGAAGGGTCGTAGTAGACTAGCACTGTTTCAGCATGACCGGTCGTTTCAGTATTCACAAGTTCGTAGGTAGGGTTTTTGGTGTGCCCACCTGCGTAGCCCGACACCGCCGAGTCGACACCTACTACTGCCTCGAAGATATGCTCAGAGCACCAGAAGCAGCCTTCTGCAAATGCTGCGATGGCTTTTCCGGCCGGCGCCTTTAATTCAACCTGCCTTACGCCGCCGTCATTTTTTGATTTTTGGGCGTCGCAAGAATAGAAACCTAATATAGCGATAAAGAGTGCGGATTTGGCAAGTGTATTTCTCATGATGTTAATAACTTGGTAAATGGCCTATAAGTTTCAAAAAATACCTTTCATTAAAAGTCCCGACCAAGACAGAAGGGGTGCTAAACCATCGTCAACCGGCTACCTGGTTAACCTGTAGAGCAGAACAGCCGCCCTTTTGCTTTGCATGGGTAGCACCTTCAAATCTCCTATTTCATTCACAGTATGGTCATTTTTCCCGCCCATACCCAGACCATCAAGGCCCATTTCAATATACGGAGAGGTAAACGAAATATCTGCCGCTCCGGCATTGCTTGGGTTGACCGGCTCCACAGGCATAAAACCCAGATCGGTGCTCACTTTGCTAAGCTGCTTAAGTAGTGCGTAGTTGCCGTCCGTGGGGGCGAATGGAGGGTAGCCTTCATCAAAAGTGATGGTTGCATTCGTCCTGGGCAGGTGTTTCGTCGCAATTTCTGTCATGGTTTTTTGAGTGCGTTGCAGTTGCTCAGGTGAAATGGTGCGGATGTCGCCTGTGACAATCGCATCCTTGGCCACTACATTGCTTTTTCCGGTGGCCCTTCCGCCATCAATTGACTCGTCATAGCTTACATTGGTTCCTCCCAGTATCATTCCAGGATTGAAAGTGAGGTATTCTTCTGTGCTAAGCGCTTCGTAAAATTCGGTAAGGATTCTGGCGGCTTCGTAAATAGCACCGGCGCCCACCTCCGGTTTGAATACCTGAGAAGAATGAGCAGCATTTCCTGTCACTTTTAGCGTCCAACCTGATGAGCTTCTACGGGCAACATTTGCTGTGCCTGGATTGCCGTCTCCATTTTCAAAGCCAAGAGCGATATCGGCCCATTTAGCTGCCTCTACCAATTCCTGCTTCGAAAGAGACAGCGGATCGCCGCTTAATTCCTCATCACCTGTCATCACCACAGTAATGCTCATGTCCTTCAAAAGGCCTGCATCATGCAGTGCCGACAAGGCTTGAAGTATGATCACGGCTCCTCCCTTCATATCCGCAATACCTGGCCCGCTGGCTGTGGAGTCGTTCAGTACATTGTATTTTTGAAATGGGCTTTCCAATTCAAATACCGTGTCGAGGTGGCCGATGAGTAGAATTTTCCTTCCTTTTCCGCCTTTTGTTTTTGCAACAAGATGTCCGGCCCTGTTCCAGGCGCTTCCTTCTTTCCATTCTACTTCCATGCCAAGGGCTTTGAACCTGGGCATGAGCACGTCGGCGACGGCTTTCACACCATTGAAATTCATGGTGCCGCTGTTGATATTGATGATTTCCTCAAGTAGCTGAAGGGCCTGGTTGTTGTGCTGGTCGATATATTTTACCAAGTGCTTCTCAGCTTTTGATACCTGTCCATTTGTCCAACTCGCACATACCAGCACATAACCAATGACGAGGCCAACCTTGATGTATTTCATAAACAGAAGCTTTTTTGGCAATGATACTAAAATTATGGTTAAGGCTTGAAGGAGAACGGAGCGAAGACCTGTCAATAAAAAAAAGTCACTGCCTTGCGACAGTGACTTCGTCAATATATGATTTAGAGTAGGTTACAATCCTTGCATTTTCCAGCCGTCTCGGTAGTCTCTGCGAACAAACTGGTTAGCTTCATCAAAATTAGTGATTTTCATGTTAGGGCCATCCCATAGGAGCTTGATAAAGCGACCTGGGTAGTCAAACTGGTCGTCTCTGCCACCTGGTCTTTTCTTCTGGATGTCATAGCTTCTTATCGCCAGGTTACCCATCAGGATGCTCTCCGTCATAGGTCCGGCAATATCAAACGGTGAGCTGACCTCCATTTTACCATACCCTGCGATACAAGCCTCCACCCACTGGAAGTAGTGACCGGTTTCAGATCCTCCCGGGACTCTCGCTATCGTTTGAGGCACGTTCACCTCTTTTGTTCTTGAGGTTGGAAGTAGTTGTGGGTTGATGCCATAGGTGCTACACATCATTTTTCCTTTGCTGCCTACCATAATGACACCGTTGCCACCGTCACCCATCATTTCATTTGGCCCGAGCTCCTCAGGTCTTTCCGGTTGAATACCGCCATCCATCCAGTGGAATTTCACGTCTGGCTTTCCACCGGGGCCAGGGAAATTCATAATGACATGAGATGAAGGAGGACAGCTGTCTGGGAAATATCCTCTCTTAAACTCGTCAACATATACACTACCAACGCTACACTCAACAGAACTAGGGTAGCCAAGACCAAGCGTGCGGAAAGGAGGCTCGATGATATGGCAGGCCATGTCTCCGAGTGCACCAGTGCCGTAGTCCCACCAGCCACGCCAGTTGAATGGTACTAATTTGTCAACATAATCTTTTTTAGGTGCTGTGCCAAGCCACAAGTCCCAGTCGAGCTCTTTTGGTATTGGTGCACTTTTCGTTGGCCAGGGAATGCCCTGAGGCCACACAGGGCGGTTGGTCCAGCAATACACTTCTGTGACGTCTCCGATAGTGCCTGCGTTGTACCATTCTCTCATTTGGCGTACGCCATCGCCAGACGATCCCTGGTTACCCATTTGAGTAACAACTTTGTATTTGGCCGCTGCTTCGGTGAGCATTCGAGCTTCATAGATATCGTGGGTCAACGGCTTCTGCACGTATACATGCTTACCCATTTGCATGGCCGCAAGTGCCTGAACTGCGTGTTGATGGTCAGGGGTTGACACTGATACGGCATCGAAGTTCTTCCCTTCTTTGTCGAGCATTTCCCGATAATCTTTGTAGTATTTTGCTTTGGGGAAATTCTTTCGGGAAGTCTCCGCTCTTCGGTCATCTACATCGCAAAGGAAGGCGATTTCAGCCTTGCCACTTTTTGCAAAATTGGCGATGTCACTCGTGCCTTTGCCACCGGCGCCGATGCCTGCTACGAATAGCTTATCGCTGGGGGCTAGGTGGCCTTTGCCGCCTATTACGTACCGTGGCACTATAGTAAACGCAGCACCTGCTATAGCCGCATTTTTCATAAACGTTCTTCTAGAAGTGCTTCCTGAAGCTGGGGGTGTTATTTTTTTGTGGGGCATTTGAGTATAATTAGAGATATCACAATTTTTCAATTCCTTAATATAATCAAAAATGGTTCTTCACAACGGTTTTATTACAAATGGGGCGTTATGAAATAATGAAGGGATCATAAAAGAGATTATATAAGGGGGATTGGAAGGCAGGTGTAATTTAATGATAGAGGAATAAACAAAATTTGGACAAAATACGTTATATTAGTGGACAAATTACCCGAATATGAAAAAGCCAAGATACGAGCTCAAAGATGACAAGCCAATGGAAGTGAGTGAAGCTGCTCTCGCATACTATGCCCTGCCGGGTAAATTTTCTCCCGGAGCTATTCTGGGCTTAGCTAATGATCAACTTATGGAGCCACTTCAAAGAGTTGCTACCTTCAGGAAAGGGCTGAGCAAAGGTTCTTTTGATAGATTGAAGCAAGTGACAGGCCTCGATTACGAGAATATGGCCAGGGCTTTATCGGTGTCCTCAAAAACACTTCAAAGAAAGGACGTTTTTGATTTAGTACAGTCCGAAAAAATGTACGAATTGGCTACACTTTACGCCAGTGGTATTTCTTATTTTGGGCAGGAGGGCTTCAGAAGATGGATGGAAAGGCCGCTTTTTAGTCTCGGCAATATAAAGCCTATTGACCTCATAGACGTTTCGGAAGGCGTTGATCTACTCAAAAATGAGATAATGCGAGTTCAGCATGGCATTGCCATATGACTATCTATCGAATTGCCAGGACTGAGTTTTGCGACGTGTCTGGCGAGGGCGCCAAGATTTACGGGGGACGCTGGAATAGACAAGGTTTTGCGGCCCTTTACGGAAGTAGTTCTGTTTCCTCAGCCTTGCTTGAAAGGCTTACGGTCGATAGCGAGCTCTTTTCTTCGGAGCGCTATGTCTTATACTCGGTGATGGAGCTTGATTGCCCTGATGCGATGGTTAAAAAATATTCAGCCAGCGATTTGCCAGAAGGATGGGATGCAATTCCCCACGGCATTGTTTCAGAGGAGTTTGGTAGTCAACTTTTAACTAGTGGTCTATTGTGTTTCGGCGTGCCGTCAGTCGTGGACAAAAGTTCTTTAAACTTTATTATTAATCCAATGTCAAGAGATTTTGATAAAATTGACGCAAGGATTCTTCCATTAAGCCTTGATCAAAGGATTGTTCGTGGCTAATGACAGGATAGTACGCCTTGCTAAAGCCCTCTTAAAATAGGCCGGGTCAAACAAGTGGGCCCACCACCTCCCTTTACGCTGATTTCCTGACCTTTGTAGGTGATTACTTCGCAGCCAGCTTCTTCGAGTCTTTTTTCTGTTTTTGGATTTCCCTCTACCATCAGGCATTGACGGGGAGCCAGGGCCAGCACATTACAACCCATGGAATCAAACTCTTCCTCCGGCACTTCCACTAAATGAAAGCCTCTTTCTAAAAGCAGATTTCGGAATGCAATAGGCATCAGTGGCGAGTACACAACTGCCAGGTCTTTGTCAACCGGGCTCAATATCGACATCAGGTGAAAAACGTCGGAAGGCCCCTTATAATGTGGTAATTCGGCTACAACCACCTCAACACCTTTCGGTTCAAGCATGGTTTTTAGCTGAGCAATGCCTTCCAGATTGGTTCGGTAGGTGTGTCCTACGGCGAGGGTTTTGTTGTCGAGCCAGGCTACGTCTCCGCCCTCCAGTGTGCCGGGCGCTATGATTTCACCCAGAATAGCTATGTCATTGTGCACAAGGAATTTTTTTTGTGCTTCAGGCTCCCTGGAACGGGCTTCTTTGCCCATACGGCAAATGATCATCCCAAAGTCGGTGGCTATAGACGCATCCCGGCAGTAAAGCGAATCGATAGACAGCCCTTCGCCGCTATGCAGCCGAATGAGTTCGGTGCCGCAAGCTTTCAGCACTCTTTCAAACTTCTCATATTCTTCGTTTGCAAGAGCGAAGTCCGGCTTTTGCAGATAGTTTAATGCCCGCCATTCCTGGTGTACTTTTGCTTCGCTGATAAACGCTTGCACGGCAGGCTTGATGACTAATTTTGTAAGCTTACCAAATTCCGAATGGGCAGTTTGACTCATATCTCTTTTGTTCTGTTAATGCTAACATAAATCGGGATGCCTAACAATAGCGACACAAAACCCCAGGCAATGCTCTCCTGGCCTGCACCAATCATTGCCCACATTCCGTATGCAAATGCGAGCAGACCCAGGCAAATATCCCAAAAACGTTTTGCTGGAGAAACATCCTGGTTTCGGTTGACAATCAAAAAAGACGCTGCTGAGAAAAGATAGGGTACAAGGACTGTAGTGGCAGTTAAAAGGATGAGGAACTCAAAGGCACCGGCCATTCCCCTGGAGTAGTTCATTACCAACAATATCGAAACGATTACACTTCCGATGATGAGGCCAACAGCTGGGGTGCCGTTTTTATTTACTTTGGCAAATACTCTCGGGAAATCGCCATTTTTTGCTGCGGCGTAGGGGGTTTGTCCCTGAAGCAGAATCCATCCGTTCAGCGCCCCAAAAGTAGATATCAGTGCCCCAATCGTGATGAGGTAACGGCCAGGATCTCCCCAAATCAACCCTGCGGCATCGGCGAACGGGGCGTTGGAGTGTTGAAGCTCAGAAGGGGGGATCATTCCCATGAGGGCAACCGAACTCAAAATGTAAACCCCTGTGGTAATCAAAGTGCCAAGCATGGTAGCTTTTGGAACTGTGATCTCCGGGTTCCGGGTACTTTTTCCGGGGATAGTTGCTACTTCCAGCCCCATGAACGCAAAAAGAGTGATAGTGGCGGTGGTGGTGACTGCGCTGAAATTACTTGCCTTGCTAATGTTGAAAGGGTGAAAATTGCCAAAATCGACATAAAACAAACCGGCAATAGTTACCAATAATAAGGGAGCTAGCTTTAGCACAGTGGTGATTAGTTGCACATAGCCAGCTTCTTTTATGCCAAGGGTATTTACCCAGGTGAGCAGCCATACGACAGCCAGGCTCACTGCCAGGGAGTAGCTGGAATTATCGGCAAGCTGGGGGATAAGCACCGACAGGTAGCTAACGAAGGCCACCACTATGGCAGCGTTGGTAGCCAGTATGGATATCTGGTAGCCCCATGAAGACAGAAAACCTGCAAAATGCCCCAGGCCTTTGGTGGCATAGGTGTAGGGCCCACCATCTTCATTAGGGAATCGCCGACTGAGTCGGACAAAAACGAGAGCAAGAAAAAGTGCACCAATGGATGAAACCACCCACCCAAGCAGGCTGATTGCCCCATAGGCAGCCAGGGCTACAGGCAGGAAGAAAATACCCGAGCCTATCATATTGCCGACGACGAGGGAAGTAGAAGTCCAGAGCCCTATTTTCTTTTCTTGCGACATAAGTGGGTCATATTGATAGGCAAGTTAGTTGAATAGGATGCGCAGCCCCGGATTCCGTCGAAATTAGTAAAAGATGAAGGTTAACCAAACCCATATTGAGTAGGCGAGGCCGGCAGCAAGAAATCCCACACCCAACCACCTGTATTTTACGAAGCTCAGCCACATGTACACGCCAGTTAGTACGAATATGAGCAGGGCCAGGCTGGCGAGATCCATCAGCAGGACATACAAGCTATAGGCAGGCGAACCACCATATTTGTGCAGCCTATGGTAAGCCGTGATGCTTCCCATAGTGTTTCTGTCAGATACTTTGACGGTTGCTGTGGTATGGGTGCTGTCAAAGTAAACGATCGTTTGCCGCAGCATACTTTGGTATTCGTAGTAAGTGGTGCCTTTGTTTGTCCAAGAATTGTGGAAGCGGCCGCTTATTTCCAGTTTATTTTTTAGTTGTTTGTACAGCTCCTCATTGCTCACTTCCGGCTTTTTCATGGAAATGGTCTTGATGTCAGGCGCAGGCTTCTCCTGATCAAACCATTGCGGGTTGTTCATCAGGTAGCCGGTGACAAAATACATCACCAGAAACGTGATGGTGATGAAGGCAGCATACATATGGATCTGCCTGATAAGTTGATAGAGGTTTACCCGGCGAGCCATAAATAGGTCATTAGAATAAGGGACATAGAAAGGCTTCCGATAAGCCAAAAGGCCGAAGATTTCGACCTCGTTTTGCTAACCCAGCAAAGGTAGATGCCACTCAGTGCCCAAAACAACAGTGAGTAAACGGTCAGGTCCTGATAGAGTCCCCAGCCGTTGATCCACCAAGGCGCTCCGGGGATTTCTTCATGAAGGCCATGAAGTCCTTTTAGCCTCGATATAAACCTTGTGGAGTTAGTGGTAAACTCAATTTCCGGGATGCCCCAGGTGCCGGTCATCCGGAAATCCCTGCCGAGGTTGCGCACATTCACGAGAAAGCCCGATGAGTCTATGTTTGACTCCCACGGGATGAACCAGCCCATGAGTTGGAGAGAGTCACGAAGTGCCTCACCCAGCTCCCGTGGGGTATTAAAGCTCTCTTTGTTTAGAGCAATGGCTAGACTCTCGGATTTGACCGGGGTAAACTCCTCTTTTAATGACAGGTGGTTAAAACTGAGAGACGAGATGGCGAAAATAAGCAAGTAGGGAGTGCAAAAAAGCCCCAGGTAGATATGAAGCTGCAAGAGGTAATTTTTCACCGTCATAGCTACATCTTAAAGAAAATCTTCCGTTGGTACAGCCAATAGCACAGATACCAGGTGAAGACCCACGCCGCCAAAGCCGCAAATAAGGCTTGCCAATGTTCACCTGCGCCGAGCAAACCGGTGAAGCCGCCAGCGAAGACCGCCAGGGTCTTATTGAGCCATTGGTGGCCAACCGTTTCAAAAAACAAGTAAATGAAGATGGAGTTCATTCCAACTACTGTGGCTATTAGTACCCCTCTTTGTCGTTTTCTGATATCGACCCACCAAAAAAGAAGTGCCACAAAAAGAATTACCCACCCAGCCGACGCAATAGTGAACGAGCTGGTGGCGATTCTCTTGATTATAGGAGTGATGCCAGCCAAATCCATCGCAAAACCTACGGCCAAAAAGCTGGCTCCAGCTATTGACAACCGTTTTAGTTTCACCGACGATGGCTTGCCCTCCATTAGCCATTTGCCTATCAACACTCCCCAGATGGTGTGCGCTGCAGTAGGAATAAAGTTGATGGTTACCCAGCCTCCCCCGTTGATTTTGCCCATCAGCACCGTGTCCATGTAGTTGCCAAAGTTGTGTTGATCTACGAATGGCTGGTCGAAGCCTGGCATTAAAATGAAACGATACAGAAGTTCTGTGAGCACCAGCAATCCAATTGATATTGTGAATTGGAATGCAAATGACTTCCTAATAATCAGGTAAGCAATAAGTGTGGTTACCGACAGTTGGGTCAGCACATTCCAAAGCTCCCAGACCAGTTTGCCGCTGTACACACAATGCAGTGCCGTACCTGCTATCAGCAACTTGAGGCACCTGATTAGTATGTGCTTCCAATTGTCTTCCCAGCTAATGCCCTTCTTTTCTTTCTGTATATAGGAAAGATACATGGCCGTGCCTGCCATGGTCATGAAAGCGGGTTGTATCAGGTCCCAGAAGCGGAGGCCATTCCACGGGTGGTGAAAAAACTGGATCATGATATAACTTCCAAGGAAACTCTCAGGGCTTAGTTCGTGGATGGAGTCCCACACCCGACAAGCTTCGCCTGCAAGTAATATCATTATTAGCCCCCTCATTACATCGAGAGATACCAGTCGCTGGTTTGCTAGTGCGGGCGTTGACATAGCTTAATTCAATTTGTCAAGGATGTGGTTGATAGCTTTTGGTGTCTCGCTGATGGCCTGCCCCACGCTGTCGGTAAGTGATTGCTCGAGGGCTTGCTTTGCAGGAAGTGCATCCATTCCAAATTCTTCAAGCACGTTAGCTGCATACACCCGGGTAATCGCTCTGGGAGATTGCAGTTCGGAGACGCAGATATCAAGCGCTTCTTTCTTAACTCCCGATTTGTAAAGGGCTTCAGCGACAGCCAGCCGCACACTTGCCGAGGGATCTTTAGCCATTTTGAGCAGAGCGGCTTTTGTTTCGGGTGATTTGTCCTCCAGTATCATGGTGCCGGTAACTGCCCAATACCTTACGGCTGCGTTGGGGTCATCAAGCCTCTTGATCAACTCAGGCAGCGCAGAAGGATCACGCATACTTGCCAGGTCGGCGGTTTCAATCACGTAGTCCATCCGGAAGTCTTTGCCTCTCACATAGTCGAAGACAGGCTGCACTTCCGATATTTCGGCCGTCATTGGCTCCGGCAGGAAGTTGGCATCGCTGATCTCTTTTACCCACTTTAGGTTTTCATTGCGAAGCTCCATCAAAGTATTAGCATATGCCGGGTCTGCTGCCAGGTTGTTGATGTTGTCCGGATCTTTTGCAACGTCGTAGAGTTCTTCGGCAGGCCTTGGCAGCCAAAACCTTGATTGCACGTCATTCAATTCACCATTTTTAAAAGCCTTTTCCCACGAAGGCATAGAGCGTGCCAGCCATAGGTAGTAAAGGTGCTGGCCATTGGGCTTGTGAGGCATGTAGTTCCTGATGTACCTGAACTGTTTGTCTCTCACACTTCTTACCAGATCAATTCTCTCATCCATTCTTCCCCGGTAAGCATGGACATATTGCTTCGGTTCCGCCTGCTGGCTACCTAAAAACGGCTTGCCCTGCATATAGTCAGGCACTGTTACGCCTGCCAGACTTAGAACGGTTGGGCCAAAGTCCACAAAGTTAACCAAACGATCAATTTTAGAGCCTGCTGCTGATGGTGCCAGGTGCTTGTACTTCTCCGGGAAGTTGATAATCAAAGGGATGTGAAGTCCTGATTCGTACATGAATCGTTTGCTTCTGCCCAGCACTCCGCCATGGTCGGAGTAGTAAAAGACAATGGTGTTTTCGGCTTCACCACTCTTTTTCAGGTCGGCCAGAATGCCAGCCACTTGAGAGTCCATTTGCTGTATACGGTCGTAGTACTGCGCCCAGTCGTGCTCCATGTCTTTGGTGCGGGGATGGTACGGAGGCATCGGGACCTTCGTAGGATCATGCTTCAACTCTCCCCAGGGAATCGAATCATGGATTTGACTTTCATGAGTAATGAAAATATTCTGCACATGGAAGAAGGGTTGACCAGGCTGCCGGTTCAGGTAAGTCGCCTTGTTACTTGACTCGTCCCAACATTCAGGTTGATCTACTGTATTGTAATCCTTCTTTGAGTTGTTGGTGGTGTAGTAGCCGGCATCTCTTAGATAGTTAGGAAAGAAACGCATGTAGTCCGGTATGGGGTAGGGGCTGCGCATAGGTAGCGTGCCAAGGGAATTGCTATACATGCCTGTGATGAGCGTCGACCGGGAAGGGGCACACACTGGTGTGGTGGCAAAGGCGTTAGTGTAGAGAACGCTGACGGCCGCCAGGGAATCGAGAGTGGGAGTGGTAGCGAAATCGTCGCCATAAGCACCAATAATGGGGCTATTGTCCTCACTGACAATCCATAGTATGTTGGGTGGGGTTAGTTCTTCTTTTTGCTCGCATGACCAAAAAAGACTAGTCATTAGGAGTAGGGTAATTAGGCTGCCTGGCTTTGCTTTATCAGCTAACATAGAGGTGTAGGTGTAGTTACAATCCAAAAGATAGCAAAAAGAAATTACAGGGTGGCCTGAAGATTGAGAAACGGCAAACACGATCCGACGAATCACTCCGAAAATAAAAAGAAAAAGCCGGGCAAATATGCCACGGCCTTTATCCCTACCAAACTTAAATTATTCGTTTGCGCCTGATTCAGGCTTAATTTCCTCTGCCTCTTCTAGGGGCAGCAGCAGGAGCTGCAGCAGGGGCACCGCCTCCATTGCTATCACCACCGTCACCACCATCTTTCAGGTCGTCGTTTTGAATGGATTTTCTTCTGCGCTGTGGGCCATCAGTAGTTATTTTACCAATGCGATAGCTGAAGTTCAACGAGAAGCTTAGGTTATTTCTGATATCGACACTGTTTTGTACGATGATAGGAGTGATGGTTTCGCTCTTCACTTTGAGCTTGGGGTTCAGGAAGTTTTGCACGCCAAGGCCAATGCTTCCACGCTTGTTGTTGAAGTCTTTCTTCACGCCCAGATTGTACATCCCAAACCCACCTCTGTAGCCCTGTAGCTCAGTTCTTCTCAAACGGAAAAAGCTAAACATCTGCAAGCCATATCCGTTGCCCAGGTCGTAGTTTCCGAAAAACCGTCCACTGATCACAATACCCGTATTACTGGCATTGTAAATGGGGTCAGGGTTATTGTTAGAAAGCACTGCATAGTACACATCTGAACCACCATTCAGCATTAGCTTTCCAAAATTTATATTGGCAGAAAGGTTGATGCCGTAAGCATCTTCCTGGCCGATATTCTGGTAGGTGGTTCTGATGGTGTCGCCTCTTACATCACGCACGCTACTGATGGCGCCAGTGGTGTTGCGGACGAAAAGTGCTGTCTGCACAGAAGACCTTTTGAAGTAGGAGCTGTAGCCCAATTCATAGTTGTTGGTGTATTCAGGGTCTAGTTCGGGGTTTCCAATTGAGATGTTCAACGGATTAGAAGCTTGTATGTTAGGGTTCAGAAACCTGATAGATGGGCGTTGTATTCTTCTGTTGTATCCCAGTTTTACCATGTTGCCGTTTTCCAGTTTCTTTGACAGGTTAACGCTTGGCACAATAACACCGTAAGATGGAATGTCGATGTCACTTTCAGTCTTGGTAAAAGCGGTTATAGTAGTGTATTCGTATCTGGCGCCTGCTTTCACGCTGTAGTTTTTAGGCAGGGTGGCAGTGTACGACAAATACCCTGATGTAATTCCCTGTCTGTAATCCAGGTTGTTGTTGAGTGTAGTCCCTTCCAGCTGCACGTAGCTGCCATTTTCACCATCGGCGCTGAGGTAAGTGTAGTCGCTAACAGCGGTTCTCATGATTTGCTTGGCACCATATTCAACTAGCTGTTTGTCACCAATAGGGCTGGTGTAGTCAATTTGCAAAGTGGTTTCTTCGTCATAGCTGTCGTTGAGGTTTTTTAGCCTGGTCAACAGTGTTTCATCGTCTACATCGTAATTGTAGTTAGTGAAGTCATTTGTTCGGTCGTTTATACTCCACATACCCATGATGGTAAGTTCTTTCTGAGGCTTATCAAATACGTGAGTGTATGCCAGGCTTACATCAATATTATTCGATAAATCCTTTGTTGTAACATCCTTTAACGTTTCCCTAACTAAAACACCGTCCTGAAAAGATTGGCTGGTTAGGTCGTCCTGAGTGCCCCTGCCATTTCTGGCTCCCAGCTGTACTGATCCGGTCAGATAGTTTTTCTCATTGAAGTCATAATCAAGTCCAAAAGTGTATCGTCCAAATAGCCTGTTGGAGGTGGTGCTCGCTTCCTGGGTGGTAAAGGTTTCTACACCGTTGCTGATGGTAGTTTGCCTGTTTTCAAAACTACCTGTGGTGTTGTACTCTGACCTGCCGAAGCCACCCAGCGAAAGTCCCAGTTTCTTGGTTTTCAAAGCTCCATTCAGCCCCAGGTTTGAGCCTCGGTAGCCCACCCCTGTGTTGAGGTTAAGTGTGGCGCCCTGCAGGTTGTTCTTCTTGGTGATAATGTTTATAATTCCCGAAGTTCCTTCTGCATCATATTTAGCTGAGGGAGAGGTGATAACCTCCACGGACTTTATTTCGTCTGCGGGGATTTGCTTTAAAGCATCAGCAATATTGGCTGCCATGATCGCCGATGGCTTGTTGTTGATTAACACCCTAATGTTTTCATTGCCACGAAGGCTCACGTTGCCGTCCATATCCACTGAAAGCATTGGCACACGTCTCAGCACGTCAGTAGCGTTGCCGCCTCTCGTGGTCGCATCCAATTCGGCATTGTATATAGTCCGGTCGACTTTTTCTTCCACCATGTCACGCTGGCTCACGACGGAAACTTCCTGCAGTACCTCGGTGGCAGATCCCAGCTTGATAACGCCAAGATTTACCTTATCTTTTTTGTCTTCAACAGTGATGCCTTCAATTACCTGCCTTTCATAGCCGATGAAAGAAATAGCTACGTTGTACGTACCTGGTTCAACCTTTGAGATTTTGAACTGACCTTTGTTGTCGCATACAGCGCCGTCGATGGGCTTGTCCGTCGCAGGGTCGATAAGCGAAACCGTGGCAAACTCTACTGGCTGATTTGTTTCAGTGTCCAGTACAACTCCCTCAATTTCGCCGTTTCCGGCATCAGTTGCGGCTGCAGGCATGCTTCTGTAGCTGGCCTCCCCAGGAGCCTGCATAGGCGTATTGCTTATTGCTGCCGGCTGGGCTACGGCAAGTCCTACGCTGCCAATTGTAAACATGATGGTTAAAAGCTTTTTCATCCTAAGGATCCTATTTGACTTTATGTTGTATGTTAGTTTCATTACTTCACTGATTTTTTGTTCAGGTATGCCTGAAATGTTTCTTTATATGCGTCTGCAATCGTGATGCCCACCTGTCCAATGACCACTTTGTTTCTTTCTATCAGGTCAATGCGGTCTAGTCTCACAATAAAAGACCGGTGTATTCTCATGAATTGTTGAGATGGAAGCTGCTCTTCCAGAGATTTCAAGCTCATCAGTGTCATGACGGGCCTTGTTTGATCCTGAAGGAATATTTTTGCGTAGTCTTTCAGCCCTTCGATATAAAGCACCTTCTTCAAGTCGATTTTTACCAGTTTATATTCTGATTTGACAAAAAGGGCATTGGGATCGGTTTCCGAGCTACCGCCTGAAGCCACCGATATCCATTCTCTGGCCTTATTTGCTGACTTCAGAAACTCCTCGTAGTTAAATGGCTTAAGCAAGTAGTCTATTGCGTCGACTTTGAAGCCTTCCAGAGCGTATTCTTCGAACGCTGTTGTGAAAACGACCTTGGGGCCATTTTTCAAAGATCTCGAAAGTTCCATGCCAGTAAGCCCAGGCATTTGAATATCGAGAAACAGTAAATCTATTTTTTCAGCGGCTATTTTTTCCAAGGCCTCATACGCACTACTGCATTTTCCAGCCAGCTCGAGAAAAGGCGTTTTTTCCACGTAGCCCTCAATAAGGTTGAGTGCCAATGGCTCATCGTCGACAATCAGGCAGCGGATCTTTTTCATAGCTTAATTTTTAGCTCTGTTTTGTAAATGCCGTCCGCTACATTATGCTCAATGCTGTATTTACCTGCATACATCAAGTCCAGCCTTTTTTCAAGATTGACCAGCCCTATGCCCGAACCACTTTTGTCATCGATAGTTTTGGGCAGGTTAGGGTTTGCAACTGTAAACGTCACTTCGCCCTCTGCCATTGCCAGCTCAAACTCAATGACTCCTTTTGCAGAACCGCTGGCCCCGTGTTTGAAGGCGTTTTCCACAAGTGGAAGGAAAAGAAGTGGGGTGATGGTGGCACCCTCCTGCACCTTGCTAAAATTCTTTTTCACCTTGATGTTAGCCGGAAGCCTTATCTCCATCAGGTCAATGAACTTCTCCAGAAACTCCACTTCTTTTACTAGTGATACTTTGCCTTCCTTGGCCTCGTAAAGCATGTAGCGCATCAGCTTGGCCAGGCTGTGAATAGTTTCCTTCGCTTTTTCAGGAGAGCTGTCTACAAGCGAGTATATATTGTTAAGTGAGTTGAAGAAAAAGTGAGGCTGCAACTGATACTGAAGATAGGTGAGCTCTGAATGCAATTGTGCATTTTCGGAGTTTCTCCTTAGGTTTTCAGATTCAATCCACCTTTGCGTCATCCTCACTGCCATGCTAAGTCCAATAGTGATGATGGCCGTGATTGACTCCCAGTAAACTGAGAATATTTTGAAACTTGATGAGTGAGGCCGATCATGGCTTTCAAAAAAGATTTCTCTGATTTGACTGTGTAAAAAAATGCAGACTGCCACTAGCAGTATGTTGGAAACAATAAATCGCAGCCCTTTTCTGTCGAAAATGAATTTTTCAATAAAGATGAAGTAGTTTACATAGAAAATGATGACGGAGAATCCCATTGGCGCCCAGGTTCTGCGTGCCACAATGCTTATGTCGAGTGTGTCGCCATAAAAAACGAAGACGGGAAAGAAAAACAGAATGAACCATACTCCAAAATGGAGGAGTATTCTCAAGTTCTTTCCGTTGGTTTCTATTATTGCCATGCTATGATTTTTACACTGATGACAGTGTCAACAGCCTATTAAACATACAAAGATGGCTTAGAGTTGGCCTGTAACATTCACTAATGGACGTAGGGAGGGAATTTGAGGAAGAATGGCTGATTTTTGAGGATGGTTTTCAAGCAATTCCCTTAAAAAACGAAAGTGAAGCCCGTTTCCAGACTTCACTTTTCAAATTTTCAGGACGGGAAATGTGGGAGTGTTAGTACACTCTGCCTATCATCTCATGTTCTACAATGGCTCTTTTCAACTCGAGGAAGTCGACTTCTCCCTGGTGCTCGTACACCACTTTGCCTCCCGGCTCCACCAGTGCTGTGTAAGGCAATGCGCCGTCCCAACCGTCACCAAACGCATCAACCATAGCATAGTTGTCGCCGCCTGTAAATAGGTAGTTAGGCACTCCTGATTCTTTTTTGTCAAGAAACTCGAGCACTTTGTCTCTCTTTTCTGGCTTATCGGCCGAGATGGATACAAATTCGAAATCACGGGCGCCATACATGCGCTGAATAGCAATGAACTCGGGGTACTCGAGCATACAAGGGCCGCACCAGGTAGCCCACACATTGATAAGTCTTAGCTTTTTCGAGTTGTCATTTTTTAGCAAAGTTTTGATTCCAGCCAAATCGATGTCTTCAACTTTCACCTCTCTGCTGTTCCAGTCCTTGTCCACCCGCTCTCTCATGTCTGTTTTCCATCCCCACTTTGTGGAGCAGCCGAAGACTTTTGTAACCGGCTCAGCAATAGGTTTTCCTTCAAGGGTAGCGTCTATGGCAGCCCTAAGATCCTCTGAGTTGGTGGTGCCAGGCTTTTCTACTTTGTCAAGACGACCATTGTAGGTCAACACTCTGTTGCTGTCGAAAACGAAAGCGTGAGGAGTAGCCACCGGGCCATATTGCAGAGAGGCTTCTTCAGTGTCGCCGTCGTACAGGTAAGGAAAATTGTAATCCATATAGTCGGCTCTGAGTTGCATAGCCGTATAGTCGTCGTTCAGGTCGGTGTACCCTAGTTCTTCGTAGAGTAGTCCCATAGGGCTGTTGGGCGAAATGGCTATCAGCTTCACACTTTTGCCTTTGTAATCGTTTACAACAGCTTTGATACGGTCCTCGTAGGCCTGGGCAGTAGGGCAGTGATTACATGTGAAAATGATCACAAGCACACTGGCCTCACTGAAATCATCAAGGGTGTAGAACTTTCCATCAACACCCGGTAGGTTGAAGTCTGGTGCTTTTGCTCCTATTTCCAGCGTTGTTACTTCTCTTTTGGCGATGAACTGCGGGTTGGCAACAAAAGCGGGCTTCATTTCACCCGATGCTTCCGTTTCAGTGGCTTCGGCACTTTGGCTTTCATTTTTATTGCTTTGGCATGCAGAGAATATTGTGGCGAACACAATAACGGCAGCAAATGAATTCTTTAGAATTTTCATAGTTTCAATAATAACAATATTAGGACGGTTTCGTGTCTGTCGATTTTTCGAACTTATCAATAACTTTGGCCAAAGGCAATGAAATGTGATGGTAGGAAGAGAAAATCATTGGGGAATGGGCAAAATACCCCCTAAACAGAAAGAGTGGACAAACGTCCACTCTTCATTTTGATTATGTAATAGTCCACCGATTTTTTAGCTCTCTTCTTTTTTGAACACATCGTTGAACTCCTTTTTTACATTGTTGACAACTGTGGTTGCATCTTCTTTGATACCATTCCAATTGTCTTTTGTTGCCTCTTTCACGCCCTCCAGTTTGGACTGAAGCTGCTCTTTTTGATCATTGAGTTTTTCTTTGAGCGTTTCGCTTTCTTCATCCATCTTGTCCTTTAAACCGTCGAGCTTCTCATCCAACTCGTCAATCTGATTTTCAATTTTGGCAGTAAGCTTCGCCTTTTCAACTTTGATCTTATCAGTCGCATTTTCTACCGCTTCTGTTGCATTCTCTTTCATGTCCTCAGCCTCTTTTTTTGAGTTCTGGGTACAACTAAAGAACAACATCGACAGTATAGCTGACATCAATACACCTCTTAGAATTTTCATAGTTTTTAATTTAAAATTTATAACTGGTTACAACTAGTTATAGCGTTTTTAAAACTATTTTGTTTCATTCATGAGCGTAAGTGCCTGATTTTTAGAGGATAAAGAATGCATGGTTTAAAGCTTTTTCCAGCGTTCCACTGTGTTTGGCACGGGATCAATTGTTTGCAAATATTCGTAAATGGCCCCTAAGTCCTGCTCGGTCATGCCAGCGTACATGGTCCATGGCATCACAGTTTGGAACTCGCCTTTTGCCATATCTACATCAGGTAGCACGTAGGTGGTGTCGGTGTAAAGCTTGAACCGCTGGATAAAGGCAGCTTTTGTCCACTTGCCTATGCCCGTTTCGTGTGGGGTAATGTTCATGGACGATACCATATAGCCGTTGCCCATGTTAAATTCAAAGCCGCCCGCAAAAAGCTCACCTACCACTGTTCCGTTTTCCTGCTTGGTGTGGCATTCGGCGCAGCCTGCGGCATTTGCCACATAGGCGCCATACTCGACTACATTTTTTGGATCTGGCATTTTTTTAGGGCTGGCTGCCGCTGGCATGGTGTTGATAATGAAATTGACCGGAAAATCGGCAGCAGACGGGTCCGGGTCAAATGCTATTGGAGAGAGTGAGCGGACGTAGGCGATAATCGACTTAATATCCTCTGTGTCCATTTTGCCATAGTATTTGTAAGGCATGACTGGGAAGAAGGCCGTTCCATGCTTGCTAACGCCTGTTGTAATGGCTCTGAAAATTTCGCCGTCCGTCCAGCCTTCCAAATGATGAGGTGTGATGTTTTTCGAAACAAAACGACCCGGGAAGCCAAAGCTCTGATCAAAAAGTTCACCGCCTCTGCCTTCTGTGCCAGGTATAGGAGGTCCGGCAAATTTGCTCCAGTCACGTGTGGAGTGGCAATCGATACAAACGCTCACGTGGTTAGCGAGGTAGCGGCCTCGTTCAATTTGCTGTTCGGTGCCTTCAACTGATATCTCGGGGGCAGGCCCCACGTCAGGAAGTGCAAATTTCAGGTAGGACAAGCCTGACGCAATTATCAGGATTAACAGACTGATGACGATAATCGTCACCTTTAGAATCTTATTCATATTAGATAGAGTTGGTTAGCTTACAAAAATGTCCAAGGCTGGAAAAGCATAAAAAATTGTCTCCAAAATACGACATCGGAAATTAAAAACGAAAGGGTATCGAACCGATTGCTAGCTAAGGAACATTTCCTGCATGGCTTTCCAAAGCTTTCCTTTTAGTGCAATGGCTTGTTCGAGGGCAGCCAGGCTATCGGAGGCCAGGTACTGCTGGCCATCTCTTTTGATAACGGAGTATTTAGAGGTAGAGACCGGCAACTCCACGCCGAAAGAGAGCACCTTGCTGAAGGAAACTGTTTGCGCCGGATTGGCTTTGTAATCCGATTCGCTGATGAGCACAGCACTTCTCAGGTCTATGCTAACTGCCGCTGTGATTTTGGTCAGCAGCTCTTTCTGCGACGCTTCGAGTGCCTGAAAAGGTTGTTTGAGAATGATCAGCGTGTTTTGTTTGGGAGCGGCTGCTTCAGCCATTGCGGCTTTTGTCTCCTCCGGTTTTGTGGCCTCAACAGGGGCTGGCTTTTCTGCCGGAGCCTGAGCACTTTGCTTTTCACCAATCAGGTAAAGCTCTTCAGTAAACAAAGCTTTCAACGAAGCCGGATGGAGATCAGCGCCCATAGTGATTTAGCTTAGGTCTTCAGGTTTTAACTTAAAAATAGACTTCAACTCTACGGCATCCTCAGGCTTCATCCTTTTTGCCAACACCAGCCTCAGCTGACGGCGGCGAAGGGCACCTTCGTAGAGTTCCTTTTCAAATTCCGTTTCTGGAGTCAACTCCGGCACATCAATTGGCCGGCCGGTTTGGTCTACAGCCACAAAAGTGAAAAAAGCCGTGTTGCTGTCAATTTTTTTATTGCCTGGGATGTCTTCTGCTGTCACCTGGATATATACTTCCATCGACGAGTTGAAGGCTCTTGTAACTTGTGCTTTAAGCGTCACAACGTTCCCCAGCCGAATCGGTTTGCCAAACGAAACGTTGTCGACGGAAGCTGTTACCACTATGCGGTTTGAATGCTTTTGTGCCGCAATGGCGCTTACTATATCCATCCAGTGCATCAGCCGACCTCCCATGAGGTTGTTGAGCGTGTTGGTGTCGTTGGGCAACACCAGCTCTGTCATGACTACTTCCGATTCCTTTGCACTCTTTGCTTTTTTTGCCATCTCGTTATTTTTTGCCCCAGCCATGCTCGCCCAGTAATGGCACAAAGCTAAAATTATCGAAAGTTTCTTTCACCAGTTTGTTGCCTTCTTTTTTGGTTATCCGAATCATTTTTTGGCTTTTGTCGTCACCCACCGGTATCACCAGCCTGCCTCCCGGCTTTAGCTGCTCAACAAGTGCGGTGGGAATTGTGGGCGCTCCGGCCGTGACTAAAATAGCGTCGAATGGAGCAAAGTTAGGCATGCCCTTCGACCCGTCTCCCTGAAAAAAATAGGCCTTATATCCCATGGAGGGGAGAAACTTACGAGTTCTCTCATAAAGCACTTTGTTATATTCAATGGTGTAGACTTCAGCGCCAAGCTCCAATAAAATGCAACACTGATAGCCAGATCCGGTGCCAATTTCCAGGACTTTACTTCCTGAACCTGCGCCCGTTAGCTGTGTTTGAAACGCTACGGTGTAGGGCTGAGAAATGGTTTGGTCTTCCCCAATGGGAAAGGCTTTGTCCTGATAGGCGTGTTCTACAAAGGCGTTGTCGAAGAAAAAGTGGCGAGGTACTTTGCCAATGGCGTCGAGCACCATTTTGCTCTTAATCCCTTTTTCAATTAACGTATTTACAAGTCCTCTTCTTAGCCCTTTGTGCCTGTAGCTGTCTTCCATTCTGATGGCAATTTAATTGAATTGACAGTACGGGGCACAGAAGGCGATCAGTTTTGTTCATTACTTTTGAAAGATATTGGAAAAGGCTACCGTGGGGAGCTTCTGCCAGTTAAATTCGCTGGATAATTAATAATTGAGATGTTTACAGGGATTGTTGAAACTACCGGGAAAGTAGAGAAGATAGAAAAGTATGGATCCAACTATACTTTCACAATCGAAAGTGCGATTAGCCCCGAGCTAAAGATTGATCAGAGTGTGTCTCACAACGGTGTTTGCCTGACGGTGATTGGCGTTGCCGGTAGAGCGCATCAGGTTACGGCTATCCACGAGACAATGGAGAAGACGGCGCTGGGGTTGCTAAAAGAAGGCGACCTTGTTAACCTGGAAAGATGCATGCTGGCCAATGGTCGGTTCGATGGTCATATAGTGCAAGGCCATGTTGACCAGGTAGGCGTTTGTATAAGCAGAACGGAAGAAGACGGCAGTTGGCTGTTCGATTTTAAGTATGATGACGCATTGGGCAATGTGACTGTCGAAAAAGGCTCTATTTGCATCAATGGTGTAAGCCTGACTTGTTTCAACTCAAGAAAAGGGGAGTTTAGGGTGGCTATAATTCCCTATACTTTTGAGCACACAAATTTCAAAAATATCGACAAGGGTACTAATGTTAATCTTGAATTTGATATTTTGGGGAAATATATTCAGAGAATAATAAAAGGATACTAATCGACCTGAACCTTCAACCTTAAGAATTTACTATGGAAGTTAAATGCATGGTAGTGGATGACGATCCGCTGGCGAGAAAGCTGGTTAAACACTACATTGAAAAAACGGAATTTCTGACGTTGAGCTATGAGCTTGCCAATCCGATTGAAGCCAAAAACATACTGGTGAAGGAGGATGCTGACGTCGATTTGCTGTTTCTGGATATCCAAATGCCAGAAATGTCGGGGCTCGAATTAATGGAGTCGCTGGATAAATCTTACCAGATTGTTTTCATCACTTCCGAAGAGCAGTATGCTGTTCAGGCATTTGAGAATAGTGTAGTCGACTACCTCGTAAAGCCTTTTGAATACCCACGTTTTTTGAAGGCCGCCACTAAAGGCAAAGAGAATATTGAGACACTTCGCAGGTTTGTAGAAAAACAAACCCACGTTTTTGTGAAGTGCGATGGCAGGCTTGTGAGGATTCAGCTAAGTGACCTGCTGTTTGTAGAAGCGCTGGCTGATTACGTGATCTTCAACACCAAAAAAGGAAAGTACATTGTTCACTACACAATGAAAGGTATAGAAAAGCGGCTCCCCACCACCTCCTTTGCCAGGGTTCACAGGTCGTACATTATTAATATCGACAATGTGGATCATCTTGAGGAATCGAATATCATGATAGGTGATAAGAGTGTGCCGGTAGGAGCTTCTTACAAAGAGAAATTCATCAAGAAGCTAAACATGCTTTAGTCTGCCTGTTTTCCTCCCAATCAGATAAATGGTGTAGGCTGCGGCAATACCCACAAGGGCTCCCACAAGTACATCGCCGGGGTAGTGCACGCCAACGTAAATCCTGCTATAAGTCACTACTGCGGCCCAGACGTACCACACAAAGTGCCAGTAGGGTTTTCCTGTGTGCAATAGACTGACGAACGTGGCCAGTGCAAAAGTGTTGGCTGCGTGTGAGGAGGCAAAGCCAAATTTCCCTCCGCATCCGTCAACCAGATGAACCAGTGAGGCGATGGCGGGGTCATGGCATGGCCTCAGTCTTTCGAAAAATGGCTTCATAAGGCCAGAGGTCAGCTGGTCGGCTATCACAATGGTGAGCACTATGGCAAGTATTGACCAAACCGCCTCCTTTTTTTGCTGGTAGATTAACCAGGCAATGAGAGCAAGGTAAAGCGGAATCCAGGTATTTCTTCCAGTTATCAGCAGCATGGGGCCGTCAAGCCAACTGGCATAGTGCGAGTTGAGCCACAGGAAAAATTGTTGGTCTAACTCAATTAGCCAGTTCATAAGCCCAACCAGTTAACCCCTTTCTTAAGGGACAAAAGCGTGTCATGTTCCGGCGTACCTGCCTCAGGCTGGTGGTTGTATTCCCAGCCAGCCAATGGCGGCAAGCTCATCAATATCGACTCAATACGTCCATCTGTTTCTAATCCAAATTTTGTACCCCTGTCGAGCACGAGATTAAACTCCACATAGCGGCCTCTTCGCAGCATTTGCCAGTTTTTCTCCCGCTCACCATAAGGCTGCGAGCTATTGCTGGCCATAAAGTGCGTGTAAGTAGGTGCAAAAGTGTTGCCCACGTCTTGTACAAACTTCCACCGGTCATCCATCGAAATTCCATCTTCTGCTTTCAGGTGGTCGAAGAATATTCCACCAATGCCACGGGTCTCGTGGCGGTGCTGCACATAGAAATAGTTGTCAGCCCATTCCTTGAACTTTGGGTAGTAAGCCGGGTTGTGCCTGTCACAGGTGTTTTTGAGTGCCTGGTGGAAATAGAGGGCGTCGTTGGGGTTTACATAGTGTGGGGTGAGGTCGATGCCGCCGCCAAACCAGCAAACGCCGTTGCTCATTTCAAAGTACCGAACGTTCATGTGAATGATGGGTACAAAAGGATTGGAGGGGTGGAGTACGATGGAAACGCCGGTAGCGTAGAAATCTGCATGGTCGAGGCCAAAGGACTGAAGAACTTTTTCGGGTGTTGGGCCCCATACCGCTGAAAAGTTGACGCCTCCTTTTTCAATTACTTTTCCATTTCTTATCACCCGTGACCTGCCACCGCCGCCCCCAGGCCTGTCCCAGGCATCCTCTTCAAAGGAACCAGTGCCATCGGCTGCTTCCAGTGACACACAGATATTATCCTGTAAGCCTTTGAACCAATTTGTAATTTCTTCTTTTCCAGGCATAGCTTCAACGATATCAATTCAATGGCAAATATAGGAGAACCACAAAACTAGAACGGGTACCCGATTCCAATATTCAGAATAGTCTGCTCTTTTTCGCCAAATGGGAAGTTGGTCAGCAGTTTGTCGAACACCCATCTTTGTCCGGGAGGTCTTGCAGGATCATGTATCTTTGCTCCCGCATCGAGCCTGAGGATAAGGAACGAAAAATCAAACCTCAGGCCAAAGCCAGATCCAACTGCGATTTCTTTAGCAAATGAGTCAACTTTGAACTGGCTTCCGGGCCTGGTGACGTCATCTCTTAGCGTCCACACGTTACCTGCGTCAATGAAAAACGCCCACGATACAAAGCTGAAAAGCCTTCTGCGATATTCAACACTTGTTTCTAGTAAGATTTCTCCTGGTTGTTCGAAGCTGTAGTCGTAGAGCCCGTCTTTTTCCGGGTTGTCGTTGAGTGGAGGCGTGTAGGATCCTGGGCCAAGCCGCCGGGGGCGCCAGGCTCTAATACCATTGCTTCCGCCAGCAAAGAAGTACTTTTCATAGGGAAGCACGGTGTTTATCCCGTAGGGCACAGCCACCCCAACGTTGAAGCGGTAGGCAAGATCGTGCTTCGATGATAGGTTGGTGACCTTTCGAAAGTCAAAATTGGCTTTAGAAAATTGGTAGTACTCCAACCGGTCACTAATGAGATTGTCCTCATTGAAGAACCAGAGTGAGTTTCCGCTGCTTTCGACAAAAATTCTGAAAAAGCTGGCATTCCCTTTAGTAATACCATAGCTATTGTTGTTGACCGCCATCGAGAAGCTGGTGCTTCCAACGTAAGATGGGTTAAAGGAATTGATCAATCGGTTGCCTCTGTCGGCGTAGTCTTGAAGTAACTCTTTGAATTTGTCGTCCTTCAACTCCGAGTCAATAAAGCTGATATCGGCAAGGGTAAGGTTGAACAGGTGTTTATTGTCCTTTTGCCAGATGTATGCCCAGGTCGAGTTAAAGTTGGTTCGTTTGTACTCACGCCTGTCGGTAACGGTAGTACCTACCAGCCAGCGTGTTCTGGGGTTGAGCCGCCCCTGGTCTCGTCGTCTGCTCCAGGAGGCAGGTGTGATGAACTGAGGAAAAGTCAAGGCAAGATTCCCTCCGTACTCCTTGCTGGAATACACATCCTTTACATCGGATGGTGATGCGACGCCTTCGATACCAAACCTGCCAGACAGTTCCAGTATTTCAAGGCCCTTGAATACATTCCTGTCTTTGATATTGGCGTTGACAAAGGGTCCGGGAAGTCCCTGGCTTACATTGACACCAAACTCTGTTGAGGTTTGGAACTTTTGAAGAGGGCTGGTATAGATATTGGCGATGAAATGAGTACCTACGGTGTCGTAGTTGATGTTGACAAACTTGAAAATATCGAGGTTGGCCAATTGCTTTTGCGTCTCGAAGGTGTTGGCCCTGCTATACATACTATCCGGGTAGATGAAAACCCTCCAGTCAAGTATTTTTTTGTTGTATCGCTCCTCATAGAAGCTATAGTTGACACCATGATAGATCCTATTGCTTCGCTTCTCACCGGGGATATTGATATTGGCATCAGTAATGAAGTTTACAGAGTCGATGACAAATCTTTTGTGGTCATGTTCCTTTACAGGTGATTTCACTGCGATTTCGATGAGGACCTTTTTGCCGCCCAGGCTTGCCGTGTCCACCTGAAAAGAAATTAATTGCTTATTGAATCTGTAGTAGCCCTTGTTTACAAGAGATTCATAGACTCTTTCCCGTTCACTGGCCAGCTCCTTTTGGCGATATCTGTCGCCCTTCACTAACAGTGATTTATTCTCTGAGTTAAGTACAATGTCCTTGATCTCATCGTCGGGTATGCCGTAAAATATCGAATCAATAACATACGGCTTGTTTCTTTCAAGCTCATAGGTCACCGACACTAGTTTCTCCTTTTCTTTCAGCGATGAGGTAACTCCGGCATTGAAATACCCCTCCGACTGAAGGTAGGATACAAGCTGTTGCTCTGTTTGTTCTCGCAACTCTGGCTTGAAAACGGCGACTTCCTCACCCCACCGCATGAATAAATTGCCTTCCTTTAAAGTTTTGTCAATTTTAGAGACCTTCTTGAGCTTTCTTGATTTAAGAAGCTCTGCTTTTTTTGGCTTTTTTTTGTCTGTTGCTTTGGCAATCTTGGCATCGTACCTGGCAATGGCACTTTCTTTTTTGCTTTGATACTTTGCTGAATCGTACCTGTGTTGCCCCCAGTAGTAGACATTCACATATAGAGACCAGGGGAAAATGGGCGTTCGCCGATTGGGCTTTTGCTGAAATTGGGCTTCGAGTTCATCTATATTCAGTCCCTTGGCATTTTCTATTGATTCTTTGTAAAGCAGCTTCTCGTCTTCTTTAAGGTACCGCAATCCCAAACACCCCGACAAGGTGCCCGAAAAAGCAGCGGCAATAATGGTTATAAATACTAATTTGCGGATTGAAGCCGTCACGGGAATGATTTCGAAAAACAGGGCAAAATTCATTAAATCACTGCAATTAAAAAAATTCAGAAAGCAGGAGGGGCTTTTTGTGGTAGAGGGCGGTAAAAGTGTGCTCGAAGTTTTGCAATCAAATTTCACGCTCATAGAGCTGTATGTAACCTCTTCCTTTTACGCAGAAAACGAATTTATTCTAAAACTGGCACCTATTCCGGTAGAAATAGTTTCGGAGCGGGAACTGGAAATGGCCAGTGGTTTACAATCCAACAATGCTGCCTTGGCTGTTGTTCAAATGCCAGCTTATCAGTTTGAAGAACCAGTTGCCTCGGAGTTTGCCCTTGTTTTGGACGACGTGAGGGATCCCGGTAACCTTGGCACCATCATCAGGATAGCTGACTGGTATGGCATCGGCAAGGTATATTGCTCTCCGGAAACGACCGACCTGTTTGCAGGGAAGGTGGTGCAGGCATGCATGGGCTCGCTGACCAGAGTGAAGGTTTTTTATACAGCGCTGAACACCCTGTTGGAGGGGTACGAAGGGCCTGTGTACGGCGCCCTTTTGAATGGGAAGAACATCTACGACGAAAGATTCGATCAAGTTGGGCTTATTGTGATGGGCAATGAGTCAAACGGCATTTCTGCTGGCTTGCTACCGCTGGTGAGTCACCCTATTACCATTCCGGGGCACGGTGGTGCCGAGTCGCTCAACGTAGCTGTAGCTACTGCCATAGTTTGTGACAATGTACGCAGGCCAAAGAGCTAGTTGGCTGCTTTTACATTGATAGCAAAGGCCCGTGCCGGGTTGACCCGCAGCAGTTGGTCTATGTCTTTTTCTGAAAAATCGTTTTGCTTCAAAAGGGGGATGAGCTCATCAAAAATGGCTGTGAACGCCTTGAAGTCACCTCCGTTCAATTCACCCGGGCTGTACCAACCGGCGTCGTGGGAAATAAGCACTTTGTCTAAAAGACCGTTTTTCTTGCAATAGATGAGTCGCTTCAAGTGTTCTTCCACATCCCAAACTACCCCGTCAAGACTGATCCAGGCACCCAGGTCATAGGCTTTGTTGTAGTAAGTGAAATCAGTTTCGATCTGGGCGTGCACCCAAATGAACGCAGATGGATCAACACCTTCGGCCTTTAGCAGGGCGATTTCTTCCAGGGCAGGCAGTGCCGGGCCCGTGTGGGAAGCGATGGTCATTCCCGTGGCCAGGTGTGTGATGGCAGCCGCCCGAACGAGTTTTTGATCTACAGTGGAAAGTGGCACGTCGCTATTGACGCTGATTTTTATAAAACCCGGCTTGACGCCCGATCCCTCAATACCGTTTTGGAATTCGTCGATCCATCTTGTGGCCAATTGTTCCGCCGTTTCCGTGAAAGCATGCTCAGGCAAGTACTTATTGCCGACAGCTCCATAGTAACCGGTGTTGGTTATGATGGTCAGCCCCGACAGCTCACTGAGCTCCTGCAGCAGCCAGGGGTCTCGTCCCAAATAGGCAGGGGTGCAGTCGATGAAGGTGTTGACACCTCTTTTTTTGGCATCCACCAGAAAGGGAAGTGTTTGGGCAATCACGCTGTCCCGGTCCCATCGGTGGTAGCCAACACTGTCGGCTCCAATAAAGTCGACCAGGATGTGTTCGTGGATGAGTGTGGTTCCCATTTCGCTGGGGGTCATTTTGCCGTTGACTGAAATGACCTCGGGCTGTTGAGTAGCCGGATTGCAATATGACAAGGCAACCAGAACGGCGATCGATAAAAGGGAATAGAGTCTCATCAGAAAAAGCCTTTACTTTTTGCAGCAGCGTCTTCAATCAGCGCTTCTGCGTCTTTTTTGCCCAGGTATCGGTCGATGAAGTAGTGGGCAACATAGAGCAGAGGCGTGAGCAAGATAGCGACGCTGAATTTGTAGATGTAGTTGATGGTGCCTACTGCCGCAAGCTGAGAGAGACTCCATCGACCACCTTCAGGAGCGAGGACATAGAAAGCAATGCCCAATACCACGAAGCTATCGATGAACTGGCTGACGAGTGTTGACCCGGTAGCCCTGAGCCAAATCATTTTTGATCCGGTTACTTTGCGAAGCTGATGAAACACATAGACATCGAGCAACTGGCCGATAAGGAACGCCACCAGTGATCCGATGATGATACCAAGCCCTTGCCTGAAAATGACTTTGAAAGCATAGTTGATATTGAATGGATGCCCTTCACTGTCGGTACCGTTGACATCGAGCCAGAAGGCTGCGGGGTCGAGCAGTGTAACCAGATAGATGACCAGAAAAACGTAAGCGATAAAGCCAGCGGTCATATAGCTGATCCTTTTCACGCCTTGTTTGCCAAAGTATTCGTTGATAATGTCGGTGGTGATGAAAACCACCGGCCAGATCACGGCACCTGCAGTCAGGTTGAAGTCGAGCACAAAGTCGCCAAAGAGATGAATTTGTGCCGGGGGCAGTCCGAAGGTGCCTTCGGCTGAGAAAATTTTGACACCAATCATCTCTGCGACGACGGCATTGGTGAGAAAAATGCCGCTCAGGACGATAAAGAGATTGGTTCGTTTGTTGTTGAGTGTTTGCTCCATTTTTCTGTCAGGCAGGGGAGAAGTCAGTCCCCTCAATACCAAGATACGATTCTTTAAACACAGTCAATGCTTCTTCCAGCAAAGGATTTAGTTCTTTGTAGCGGGTGCTGAAGTGGCCCAGGATCAACTTGCCTACACCTGCTTTCAGCGCCAGGGTAGCTGCCTGTGCGGCCGTGGAGTGAAACGTTAGCTCAGCTCGCTCTCTCATGTCATCCAGAAAGGTGCCCTCGTGATAGAGCATGTCGACACTGGCAATGTATTGGATGAGGGACTCTTCGTACTTCGTATCGGCGCAGTAGGCGTACGAATAAGAGGGCCGGGGAGGGAGCGTTACCTCGCTATTTTTGTATTTGATGTTCCCATTTTCATCCAGCAGATCTTCTCCGTTTTTTAGCTTAATGATCAGGGTGGGCGTAACGTTAGGGGGCAGCAAGGACTTCTCAATCCGTCTGTTTTTTGGTTTCTCCCGAAAAAGAAACCCACTACAGGAAATTCGGTGACTGACAGGAAAACTACTGACAGTGATTTTCTGATTTTCCAGAAGCACCTCACTAGTGCCGGGCACCCATTCTTTGAACTGGATGGGGAAGTTCAGTGTGGTGTTGGAGTACTTGAACTGCAGACTGAGGATTTCAGATAGGCCTGGCGGGCCATAGAGGAAAAGCCTGGCCTTTCTGCCATACAAGTGCATGGTTGATAACAACCCTATCAGGCCGTAGTAGTGGTCGCCATGCAGGTGGCTGATAAAAATATGATTGATTTTGGTGGCCTTTACTTTGTATTTCTTTAGCTGAAGCTGAGTGCCCTCTCCGCAATCGATGAGAAAGTGCTCGTCATCAACCACCAGTACTTGCGACGTTTGGTTTCTGTTGTGCGCTGGGGCGGCGGAATTTGATCCAAGAATTTTTAATACAAAGCTCAATGGAGACTATTCTTCTTCCTCCTCGAGTCCACTTTCAATTTCATGAAGAAATACCGTGTCTATTGCCTCTTCCTTGGTAGGTACTATATTCAACACCTTGTCAAGCTGCGATATTTTAATCAGCTTCACCACGTGGTCGTTCATACCGATCATAACGAAGATGCCTCCAGCTTCTGAAAAGCAGCGGTTGCCAACAAGCAATGCACTCAGGCCAGACGAATCGACATATTTTACATCGGAAAGGTCTAGGATCATGTTGGAGCTGCCTTCAGCTTGCAGCTTTACAAATTCGGATTTGTAATCCGGGGCAGTAGAGGTATCCAGTTTTTCCTGTGTAATTTTTAAGATGCTGTATTTTTCGCTCTTATCTAACGAATACTTCATGTGTTTATGTGTTTACTTCTACTTACTAATTTCTTTAAGGCTCTTCAAAACGTTCGACTCTATGGTTGATTCAACCCCGGCATAGCTGCGTTTCTGAAATTTTTCGCCTGTTACTTTCTCAAAAAGCTCAATATAGCGATGTGAGATGGAGTTTACTACCTCATCTGACATTTCCGGCACATTTTGACCTTCTTTACCCTGAAATCCATTTTCAATCAGCCACTGCCGCACAAACTCTTTTGAGAGTTGCTTTTGAGGCTCTCCCTTTGCCTGGATTGCCTCATACGTATCGGCGTAAAAATACCGGGATGAATCCGGTGTGTGTATTTCGTCAATTAAATAGATGGTGCCGTCGTGCTTCCCAAATTCGTATTTGGTGTCTACCAAAATAAGTCCCTGCGAGGCCGCATACTCCGAACCCTTTTTGTAAAGCGCTTGCGTATACTTCTCCAGCTGCATGTAGTCAGCTTCCGATACCACTCCCTGCGCTATGATTTCCTCCCTGGAAATGTCCATATCGTGACCCTCTGAGGCTTTGGTAGTGGGTGTGATGATGGGAGAGGGGAGCTTGTCATTTTCTTTTAGCCCGTCGGGAAGAGGCACTCCGCAAACCTGACGCTTCCCTGATTTATATTCTCTCCAGGCATGTCCGGCCAAATAGCCCCTGATCACCATTTCTACTTTGAAGGGTTCGCACTTCACACCAATCGTGACATTGGGATCAGGTACTGCGGTTACCCAGTTGGGCACCACGTCCCTTGTTAGTGCCAGAAACTTGGCTGCAATTTGGTTCAGGATTTGTCCTTTGAACGGGATGGCCCTCGGAAGGATGACATCGAACGCTGAAATGCGATCGCTGGCAACTACTATCATCAGTTGGTCGAGGTAGTACACGTCCCGCACTTTGCCTTTGTATTTGCCAGTGACGCCGGGGAATTGAAATTGGGTTTCCTTGAGGGCTTCCATAAGGGTGACAAATTTATGGATGGGTGGCGTATTAAAAAATTTTCTTTTTTGAAATGTAGCAGTGAGGAGATGGCGGGCTATTGCTCCTTGATTACCTTGCCCAGTTTATAGGTCACCGTCTTTTCCAATCGTCCTTTACGGTCGTAATATTTCCATGTGCCATTTTTTAGATTTCTCACATAATTACCCTCTTCAATAAGATCGCCTGACTTATCAAAGGCTTTGTGCGAACCGTGCTTCCTGTCGTACTCATAATAAGTTTCGTAAGCAGTTTTTTTATTGAGGTGGTAGCCTATTGTCAAACCATGCTGCTTGCCATTCTTGAAGTCGGCTTCCTCCGTTATAATCTCTTTCGAACTATATGTTGTCCTCTTGCCATCAAGCTTGTCGTCGATGTAGTTTTCTCTGACGAATGATCCATCGGCAATATTGTAAATTGTCCACTGCCCTGAGCGGACGTCCTCTTTGTAGGTTTTGGTGGAGAGAAGCTGACCTGAGGTATTGAACTCTTCAATGGTGCGGTCTTTCTCGTTGTTGGAGTAGTCAGTTGCCGTTTTCACAGCGCCGTTGGGATGGTACGTGTAGTTTTTCCCTACCCGGGATCCTTCTTTGTACACCAGCTTTTGTGAGGGCGTTCCGTCTTCAAAAAAAGCGTTTGCAGTACCACTTAGCTTTCCCTGTACGTAGGTGCCGGCATACTCCAACTGCTCATTGGCATAGTAGGTTTTATAGGTGCCATTCTGCAATCCAGCCTCATTGTAGGCTTCAGTTTTTAGGGTACCTGAGGGATAGTAGGTTTTGAAATGCCCATCCAGCTTCCCCTTTTTATAATAGGCCTCGGTTTCTTTGGTTCCGTTTTCGTAGAACGTTTCGGTGGCACCGTCCTGTAGCCCGCTTTGGTAGTGGATCACCTCTTTCTTCACGCCGCTGGGGTAGTAATTCACTACCTCACCATCGGGCTTGCCACTTTTGAATTCAGTGGAGGATTTGACGACCTCATCTTCGTAATAGGAAATAATTTGTCCGGAAAGCGTGTCGTTTTTAAAGACGGCGATTTGAAGCAGGTTGCCGTTGGGGTGATACACTTTTGTTTCCCCCTGCCTTAAGCCATCGATGTAGATGGTTTCTCTCTGTAGCTTGCCGTTGTCGTAGTAGTTAAAAAACGTGCCATTTCGCTTCCCTTTTACGTAATCGCCTTCGATGATGACTACGCCCTCCGGGTTGTATTTAAGATACCTACCATCTATTAGGCTGCTGTCGGCATTCAGAACAAAGTATTCTTCGTTTTTAAGGCCTTTGATCCGGTCGTGATAGGTGGTGATTTTGGTTTGGCTGGCCACAACCAAAGGAAGGAGAAGCATGCTAAATAAAAGGCAGTTTTTCATCATGCATCAAGCGAATTTAAAATGAGCGCCGCTTGATAACGTTGCGGCGCCACTTTCATTTTTTACTGGCTAAATTTTTTCAATGACAATGGCGGAAGCGCCACCACCACCGTTGCAAATACCTGCCACGCCAATGGTGCCACCTTCCTGACGCAGCACACTGTTTAGCGTTGTGATAATCCGGGCGCCGGAGCAGCCAAGTGGATGCCCTAATGCCACAGCCCCTCCAAACACATTTACCCTGGCTGGATCAAGCTCCAGCTTTCGGTTGTTGGCAATCGCTACTGCAGCAAAAGCCTCATTGATCTCGTAGAAATCAACATCATCCGCACTAACGCCAGCCATTTTCATCGCTTTGGGGATGGCCAGCGATGGCGAGGTGGTGAACCACATGGGATCTTGCGCTGCATCGCCAAAGCCTCTGATTTTTGCGATGGGGATGAGTCCCAGCTCTTTTGCTTTGGCTGCACTCATGATGATCAGGGCAGAAGCGCCATCGTTGATGGTCGAAGCATTGGCGGCGGTTACCGTGCCGTCTTTTTCAAATACAGGCCGCAAAGAAGGTATCTTATCGAAGTTCACATTTTTGAATTCCTCGTCCTCTTTCATCAAAATTGGATCTCCTTTTCTCTGGGGGATTTCAACAGGAACAATCTCGTCTTTGAAATAACCGGCTTCAGTAGCGGCTGCCACTCGCTTGTAGCTGTTGATGGCGTAGGCGTCTTGCTCCTCCCGGGTGATCTTCATTTCTTTGGCGGTATTCTCGGCGCAGTTACCCATCGGGAAGCCATTGTAAATCTCCCATAATCCGTCGTGCATGAGGCCATCTATGAGTTGGCCGTGGCCATATTTGTAGCCATAGCGTGCTTTTGGGATATAATAAGGCACGTTTGTCATGCTTTCCATACCGCCAGCCACCACAACTTCATTCTGCCCAGTCATGATAGACTGCGCTCCTATCATCACCGCTTTCATGCCTGAAGAACACACTTTGTTGATGGTGGTACAGGGTACATTTTGCCCGATGCCAGCACCCAACGACGCCTGACGGGCCGGAGCCTGCCCCAGGTTGGCCGAAATGACATTGCCCATGAATACCTCACCAACCTCTTTTGCACCAACACCAGCCTTTTCCAACGCACCTTTTATAGCGATAGAGCCAAGCTGAGTGGCAGACAAGCCAGCCAAAGCGCCTCCAAAACTTCCAATGGGCGTTCTTACTGCTGAAACGATAACTACTTCCTGCATAATGATATAATTTTCGGGTTAATGAAATGGGGTGTATTGATCGACTTTTCTTATAACAATATCAGCCTGGCTGTTGGCTACAGCCGAGGCTTTACCAGTCGGGCTTTCCGCTTTCTGGCTTTTTAACGCCTTTCCGCTTGTTCTGCTGAATGTACTGAATCTCGCTGTTTCGCATCGCTTCAAGTATCATTTTGGCCTTTTCTTCTGAGATGTTCATCTCCTTCAGCTTATCGGGATTGATTTGAGGAGGCTGCTTTTCACCGTCTTTGTTCTCTTTGTCCTGCTGTTCGGCGTCTTGTTGCTCTTTTTTCTTTTGCTCCTGATCCTTCTTTTCTTGTTCTTTCTTTTGCTCTTCGCTCTGCTGCTCCTGGTCTTTCTGCTCTTTGTTCTCGCTCTCCTGGTCTTTCTTTTCCTGGTCCTGCTTTTTCTGTTCGTCGTTCTTTTGATCGTTGTTCTGATCTTTGTCTTGCTGGTTCTGCTGGTCTTTCTTCTCGTCTTCTTTTTCTTCGTTCTTCTCCTTGTCTTGCTGCTGGTCGTCCTGGTTTTTTTCGTTGTCTTCGGCTATCTGGCGTTTCACCAGCTGGTAGTTGTACCTGGCTTCTTCATTGGTAGGGTCAGCCTTTAGCGCCTCTTTAAAGAAGCTTAACGCAGTGTTTCTGTCGCCCGGCTTGTTGCTGATGATGCCCATTTGGTTATAAGCCAGCGACTTCAGGTCTTTCTCCTTGGTGTTGATGAGGCGCTGGTATTGACTGAACGCCTGGGCTGAGTCGCCCTGCTGGAAGAGAGAATGGCCGAGGTTAAGAAATAGCTTGTCTTCCAGCACACCCAACGAGTCGGTAAGTATAGTGTAGGCTTGAGAAGCCCTGGCATAGTCTCCTGCCAGATAAGCTTTCTCTGCGTCTTTCTTCAGTTTGTTAACAGTGGCGATGTCATTCACTCCCGGAATGATGGCCGCTATCACCAATAAAATGCCTGCTAATGCCTTCATATTTTCATGGTTTTCACTGAAATGAGGTAATCGAGAGCGAAAAGAGCCAGCCCAATGGCAAGGAAATAATAGTACCTGTTGGCCGTAACGTCGACCTGCCGGGCATCTCTCATTTCGCCTTCGATCTCATTGATTGTATTTATTAATCTCGAAACGTCGTTTTTAGTTTCATTGATCTCAAAGTACTTGCCGCCGGTTTTTGTGGCGACGTCTTTTAATGAGTTGCTGTTAAGCCTGGTCACTACGTCATTTCCCTGATTGTCTTTTTTAAAGCCTCTTCGGCTTAGTATTTTACTGCCCTTGTCTGTACCAACGCCCAAAGTGAACAGTTTGATACCTGTTTGCTCTATTTCTTGAGCAATCTGGTCGGTTTCTTCTCCAAAATCTTCTCCATCGCTGATCAGTATAATAATCTTCGATTTTTGTTGGGTAAGGGGCGACTCATCGTCGTTCAGCTTGCTAAGTGCCATCCGAAGTGGCGGGCCAAAGTCGGTACCGGTGTTGGGCACAAGGCTGGTGTTGAGCGTTTCGATGAAGATGTTGAGTGCCGACTGGTCGTAAGTGAGCGGACACTGCATGAAAGCTTCGTTCGAAAACATGATGATGCCCATCCGGTCGGAGTTGAACGCATCGGTGATGTTTTTGAGCTCGAATTTTATTTTCTCAAGCCTCGTGGGTTGTACGTCAAATGCATCCATAGACACAGAGAGATCGACGCAGAAGAAGATGTCTTTACCAACCGACTTGATTTCTTTTTTGCTGTCGCCAAAGGATGGCCCCATGAGGGCGACAATGAAGAGCAGAAAGTAGCTTGACCGGAGGATGACTTTACTTAGCACTATTTTGGAGGAGCTTCCCACTGCCTTGGCGACATAAAGCACCCGGGCCAGGTAGGCCAGGTAGAGGATGCCAAAAACGAGGCAAAACGTTAATTCAAGTAATCCAAACGACTGATACCAACTCATACAACACTATTTGGGCAATGCCACAGCTTTTATAACACCGGAAGTGGGGACAAATATATAAAATGAACGCTGGCAGGCTAGCAATTCACATTTTTTAACAGGGTAAAAAGAATATCATTTTTTTAGGGCTGAGGTTTGCTTCCGTCAGAAAATGTCCGTTATCTTTGCAACTCTTTTTCAGAACAGACCTATGGAGAGATGGGTGAGTGGCTGAAACCAACAGTTTGCTAAACTGTCGTACTGGGTAACCGGTACCCCGGGTTCGAATCCCGGTCTCTCCGCATTGATTGAGGTCCCATAGCTCAGCTGGATAGAGCAACTGCCTTCTAAGCAGTAGGTCTCAGGTTCGAATCCTGATGGGATCACGAAGAAAATTTGGAGCCTTCAGTTGAAACTGGAGGCTTTTTTTGTGTTTGCACGTTTTACCTTTTCCGTAATATACTCGTGAACGGTCAGCCGGATAGAGGATCAAGCGGAAAATCTGGGGAGTAAGACGCTGAAATAACGTTGTACCATTTGGCGAATGATAGACAATAAAGAAGCAAAACTGGTTCAATGCGTCTCGCCCGGCCGGGTTAGGCTTGGACCTTTTGCTTATTTATGTAATGACATAATACTCTTGTCAAAAGAATTAATCCCCCAGAAATATTGCTTGATCCCGGATAGAGCCACTATCGGGGACGCCTAGTCGGGGACGCCCAGTCGGGGACGCCTAGTCTTCTAAGCAGTAGGTCTCACGGCTAGGCGCCCCCGATCCAATCCTGATGGGATCACGAAGAAAATTTAGAGCCTTCAGTTGACACTGGAGGCTTTTTTTGTGTTTGCACGTTTTACCTTTTCCGTAATATACTCGTGAACGGTCAGCCGGATAGAGCCACTGTCGGGGATGCCTAGTCTTCTAAGCAGTAGGTCTCACGGCTAGGCGCCCCCGATCCAATCCTGATGGGATCACGAAGAAAATTCAGAGCCTTCAGTTGTCACTGGAGGCTTTTTTTGTGTCCGTACTTTACCTTTTCTATAATAATGGGAATCAAGCGAAAAAACTGGGGATTGAATGTTTCGTTTGTGGTTAAATAAAAAAGCAAAACTGGTTCAATGCGTCTCGCTTGGACCTTTTGCTTTTTTATGACTACTCGGGATTTTGGGCTTAAAGGGTAATTCCCCAGATTTTCCGCTTGATCCAATAATCGTGAGAGCTTAGCTGGATAGAGCCACTGTCGGGGACGCCCAGTCGGGGACGCCTAGTCGGGGACGCCTAGTCTTCTAAGCAGTAGGTCTCACGGCCAGGCGCCCCCGATCCAATCCTGATGGGATCACGAAGAAAATTTAGAGCCTTCAGTTGACACTGGAGGCTTTTTTTGTTTGCATCAGCCTCAGTCCCTTAACGTACAAGTCCAGATAGGACATTCAATATGGTTGACAATGTCCTCTGCCAGGCTGCCGGAAACCAGGTGAGCCAGCCCTCGCCGACTGTGGGTGGCCATCGCCAGCATGTCTGCCTTTGTCTGCTCCACAAATCGGATAATACCTTCCTCTTCAAAAGGAGCATTTCGGATATTCAGCGTGTAATTCTCAAGTTTATAGTGCTTTACAAAATCTTCCAGTAAAAGTTGTGCTTCCTCCTCGGGCTTGAAGCGAGCAAGCGAGTTGATATAGAGTATGTGAAGTTTGGCTCCAAAAAATGACTGAAGATCTTTTACCTTTTCCACAAACTTCCTCTGGTTAAGTTCAAGGGAGTTGGCCAATACAATGTTTTTTATGTTGGAAGCTTCGTGGCCCTCTCTTAGAGAAAGCACTGGGACTGGCGAAAACCGAACTACTTTTTCGGTGTTGGAGCCAATCAAAACCTCGCTGAGTCCGCTGGCTCCTGTTGTGCCCATTACTACCAGGTCAATGTTCTTCTCCCGAATCTGGTCGAGAATTGAACCGGTAATGCTGCCATATAAGGCCTCGAAATGCTGGTTTTCTACCGCTTTGCCTACAGCTTTTCTCATTTTCTTGAAGTTTTCTTCTGCCTTGTCTTCTATAGATTTCAGAAGCTCCATGTCGAAAATATAGGGTTGTACTCCAAAGGTCGATTCGTAGGAAAACGGAAGCTCGAAGGCGTGCATGACAAACACCTCACCTTGCGCTTCTCTTGCCATTTGGCATGCGAAACTATAAGCGTGAACTGCTGGTGTGGAAAAATCGCAGGGAACAAGTATCTTTTTCATGGCTTCTATTTCTTATGTGGAAGAAAGCAGTCGCTGGGCTTTACTGGAGTCAATTGCCTGCTCCGCTATTTGAAACACCTCTTTTTTTACCGCCCGTAGTTCCATCTGCAGGTCAGCCAAAGCCTTTTTAACGGTGTTATGCTCGTTTTCACAGGCCGACGCATCAGGAAGCGAAGGGTTTTCGATAAACGCTACCAAATGATGCATGTGCTTAGTTACTTTCGTTTCAGTTGCTAGAGTATTTCTCTCAAAATGGGAGAGCCTGCTGGCTACTTGTTGTGTGCTTTCGAGGTGCTTTTCGTCAATCAGCCACAAGAAATATTTGTCAATCAGTTTCTTAAGGAACCGCAATTCATCCTTGTCGAACTTCAGGTCGGATTGCCAGCGCTCTGCCATTACATATTGCTCACTCCAAAAATCTTTACCGGTATTTTGTGTGGAGCCTAATGCCGATTCTTTTACTGTGGTGCTCATAATATTGGTTTTTTAGTCATTGAATTTGCTTGACTAAAGATTCTTATTCTCTTTCACCATTGCTATGACGTAGGTCTTATGGGAGGCAAATTTTTGTCACATTTACGCCTAATAGTGGCCACATGACGGCGGGATGATTGATAAGCAATCGTTTGGGAGATGTTGTGTTTCCCTGGATTGGACTTATCAGGGAGAAGTTTACTGTGTGCTGAGGAATGAGCCACAGGAGGAAAATTACGCTTCCTCAAAAATACAGCTATCTTTTACCCTAAACATAGCTATCATTCATTCCAAACATAGCCATCTTTGGGTCGAAACATAGCTATGTTTGAGGTGAATTGTAGCTATAAATGAAGTGGATTATAGCTATGATTTTGACTGAGGTGTTTTTGGTGCTTTTTGGCCAGTAGATGAAAAAAAAGCAGATGATCGAATTCTTCGGATACTCGCATTGAAAGTAGGTGATCAATATTGCAGGCCGCTGCTCTCTATGTGTTGGATTTTCTCGGCTTTTCATTCTCCCTTATAATATATAAGGTATTACAGTTACGTGAGATCGAAGCGATCACACTGTGTGAGTGAGATTCCTTTCGTCAAACCTCTTATACTGCCTTTTGAATAATTGTGTCCGCACACAACATCATTTTAGAATGTTTTTTTATATATTGAACAAACACTCTATATGAATTAACATGGCTAGACGGCGCTTCTTACCTAAACAGGGATGGTTTCATCCATTGATCACTTTTATCTGCCGGTCGGCGTTGGCTGCAGGGTTTGTTGTCATGGTGTCGTGCAGCAGCGGCCCGCAGTTGCCACCCGGCGACCCTGATAACGGTGGCCTTGTGCTCCCCGGTGGCTTCGATGCTGTGGTGGTGGTCGACAGCCTCAAGGGCAGAACCCGGCACATGGCTGTAAACGACAATGGCGACATCTATGTAAAACTCCGTTTTCCACAGGAGGAAGGTGGTAATATGGCCTTGCGGGATGTGGACGGTGACGGCAAAGCAGACGAACTTCAGGTATTTGGCGACTACAAAAATGACGGAAGCTATGGGGCAGCCATGAGAATATACAATGGCTACTTGTACTACGGCTCCCAGCTGGCGGTGTATCGGCAGAAGCTGGTGCCTGGCAAACTGGTTCCGGATACTGAAATAGAAACAATTCTAACCGACGACCACGAGCACGGCAGCCATGAGCACATCGCCAAGGTCGTCTCTTTTGATGATAAGGGAAATATGTATGTCCCGTTTGGTACGCCTTCGAATGCCTGCATGCCGGTAAAGCGAACGCCCAATATGCCGGGGATGGATCCATGCCCACAGCTTGAAGACCACGGTGGAGTCTGGAAGTTCGATGCTAACAAGAAAAATCAAACGCAGAAAGATGGCACCAAGTTCGCAACGGGATTGCGCAGCATTGTGGCCATGGATTGGAATACTGAAGACAATAATCTGTACGTAGTCATGCACGGTCGGGACGACCTGCTCCGGCTTTGGGCGCAGAAGTACAGTCCCTGGGAAAGCGCCATGCTGCCAGCTGAGGAATTCCTGCGGGTGACAGAAGGCACCAACGCCGGTTGGCCCTACTGCTACTACGATCAGATAAAAGGCCAGAAGGTACTCGCTCCGGAATATGGTGGCGATGGCGATAGCATCGGACGCTGTGCTGATTTTGTCGATCCCTTGATGGGTTTCCCGGGGCATTGGGCGCCCAACGATCTTTTCTTTTATACAGGCGATCAATTTCCCGAGCATTATAAAAACGGTGCCTTTATCGCATTTCATGGCTCTACCAATCGGGCACCCTATCCGCAGGCGGGCTATTTCATTGGGTTTGTACCCTTCAGGAACGGTCAACCCTCGGGCGATTGGGAAGTGTTTGCCGATGGCTTCGCCGGAGTTGATCCTGTTGTCAATGTAAGCGACGCTATTTACAGACCTATGGGCATAGCCATGGGGCCCGATGGCTCACTCTATTTCTCTGATACTGAAAAAGGGAAAATCTGGAGGGTAATGTACAAGGGAGATAGGGGCAGCTTTGGCACCGAACAACTGGCCAAAATGGAAGAACGTAAGAATGCCTCCAATATCCGCACACCTGACAAGATTGAAGATAACCTTGAAAAAGGAGTGAAAGTGGCCGGAGAAAAGACGTATCTGACTTATTGTGGGTCTTGCCATCAGAACAACGGCAAAGGCGCCTCTGGTAGATTTCCTCCGCTGGCTGGAGCGCCCTGGGTGGTTGGCGACAAAGGCTTGCTCATTAGTATTGTGCTCAATGGCATGGAAGGAAGCATTACGGTAAATGGAGAAGAGTATAACAACGTGATGCCTCAGCACAGCTTTTTGAGTGATGAGGAGGTGGCCAGGGTACTCACCTATATCCGGCAAAGCTTTGGAAATGAGGCCAGTGAGGTTTCCACGGAAGATGTAGAAAAAATAAGACGGACATTATAAACTATCAGATCATGTTAAGCAGAAGAAAACTTGTAAAACGCTTAGCCAGTCTTCCTTTGATAGGAGGGTTTGTGGGCAGTGGTATTCCTATTCAATCCGTTGCCGCAGCAACACCTGCGGCGAAACCTGCACAAAACTTATTCAAAGAGCTGGGGATACGCCCATTGATCAACGCCCGTGGCACCATGACGTTTTTGTCAGGTTCTTTGATGGAGCCTGAGGTGATGGCGGCGATTAACGCAACTGCACACGACTTCGCCAACATGCATGAACTGACCGACAAAGTGGGTGAGCGAATCGCAGAGATGCTACAATGTGAAGCAGCCATGGTCACTTCCGGGGCTGCATGTGCTCTTACCATTGGCACTGCGGCTGCTATTACCGGGATGGATATGGATAAAATCAAACAAATCCCTAACCTGCCTGGCCCTAAGCCAGAAGTGATTATTCAGAAAAAGCATCGCTATGTATTTGACCAGGCGGTGCGCACTGCCGGAGTGAAGTTGATAGAAGTAGAAAATGCAAAGGAAATGGAGGCTGCCTTTAACGAGCGCACGGTGATGACCCTCTTCTTTAATGGTGCGGTCGATTGGTATGGCATTGAAGATAGTATCAATCACGAGGATTTTGTAGCCATCTCCAAACGTCATAATATTCCTTCTTTTATAGATGCAGCAGCGGATGTGCCGCCAGTGGAGAACCTTTTCAAATACCAAAAGATGGGCTTTGACCTGGTCACCTTTTCCGGTGGAAAAATGATTCGTGGCCCACAAAGCGCAGGCCTGCTCTTTGGTCGCAAAGACTTAATTGAAGCTGCTAAGCTTAATTTTTCTCCTCATGAAAGCCCCATTGGGCGATCCATGAAAGTGAACAAAGAGGAGATATTTGGCATGTACGCCGCCTTGAAGCTCTATCTTGAAAAGGACCATAAAAAAGAATGGCAGGAGTGGGAGGGACGAGTAGCCGATATCACCAAGACAGTAGAAACCGTGCCCGGGGTAAAAGGAGAGATGCACATGCCTAAAGGCAGGGCCAATGTATTTCCAGGGCTTTTGGTGAAGTGGGATCAGAACAAGGTAAAAATCAAGCCAAAGGACGTAGTGGAGGCGCTTAGGGCTGGTGAGCCGAGGATTGAAACCTCTGCCGGAGACGATGCTCTTCGCATCACCGTGGTTACTTTGTTACCCGACCAGGTGCCAATTGTTGCCAGGCGAATCAAAGAAGTGCTTCAGGCAGCAGTGTAACAATGCCTGAGCCAACCTATTTTTAGTTAAGACCTATTTAAACGACAAACCTATGCTAAGTAGAAGAAAACTCATTAAACGCCTTTCAGCCCTGCCTTTTGTAGGAGGGATCATCGGTGGTGGCGTGCCTCTTGCAGCCATTGCCGCTGCACCTGCAGCCCCTTACCGTGATTACTTTGCCGAGTTAGGCGTGCGCACCTTCATTAATGCGGCAGGTACTTACACCGCTATGACTGGCTCTTTGCTAAGAGATGAAATGAAAGACGCTTACAACTACGCCTCGGAGCATTATGTAATGCTCGACGAGTTGCAGGATAAAGTAGGCGAGAGAATTGCAAAGTTGCTTAAATGTGAGGCAGCCACGGTCACTTCCGGAGCCTTTTCGGCGATGACTTTCGGGATGGCAGGCGTGCTCACCGGCATGGATCCCAAAAAAGCAGAGCAGATTCCACACCTGGACGGCACAGGGATGAAAACAGAGGCGATCATTCAGAAGTCTCACAATATTGGTTATGCTCATGCTGTGCGTAACTGCGGAGTGAAAGTGATTGAGGTGGAGACCAAAGAACAGTTGAAAAAGGCCATCAATAAAAACACGGCTTTGATGCTTTTTATCAATGCCTATGAGCCTAATGGACAGATCAATGCAGAAGAATGGCTGAAGACGGGCAAGGAGAATAATATCCCCTGCATGAACGACTGTGCGGCTGATGTGCCACCGGTGGAGAATCTGTGGAAGTTCACCCAAATGGGCTATGACCTGGTATGTTTTTCAGGAGGCAAAGGACTGAGAGGCCCCCAGAGCGCAGGCTTACTGCTCGGTAAAAAAGAACTGATAGCGGCAGCCCGGTTGAGCGCTCCGCCAAGAGGCAATACTGTCGGCAGAGGAATGAAAGTGAACAAGGAAGAGGTGCTCGGCATGTGGGCTGCACTGGAGGCCTTTGTAAATGGAGACCATGAAAAAGAATGGAAGTTGTGGGAAGGCCAGATCAACCTTATTGCCGACTCCGTAAAGGGTATTGATGGACTGACCATCAAAATTCATGTGCCCCCCATTGCCAACCATATTCCTACCCTGGATCTTTCATGGGATACCAAAAAGGTAAAAATATCAGGCAACGGCCTTAAAGATGTGCTTCGAAGCGGTCACCCGTCGATAGAGGTTGCGGGTGGTGGCGAAAACTCCGTCAGTATCACCACCTGGATGATGCGTCCAGGACAGGAAAGAATTGTTGCGGACCGAATCCGTGACGGCCTTGAGAAAGCAGCAGCGGGTTAAGGGCTTTGATTGTAGGTGTCGGCACGGCAAATTGCCCCTGAGCAAGAGCCGTCAGACACCGGATTCTATTCAAAAATGGTCAGCAGGGTGTGAAGACACACCCTGCGACATGGTATGTCCACACCCCCGCCTTACATGTAGTTATCTCGGCAGCACCACAGGGTTAGCGATGCCATTTAAGTCGTAGACGATTCTTCCTCCCTTAATAGTCATTTCGCACTCAAACTTTTGTGTGCCCGTTTCTTTATGCCCCCGATAGTCGAAGAAGCCAAAGTTGCCTTTGCGCATATTCAGAATAGCCACGTCGGCAATCGCCCCCTCGGAAAGGTGCCCGAGCTCCGTTCGCTGGATAACCTGCGCAGGTTTCCAGGTGGAGGCATTGATGACCAGCTCCAAATCCATCCCCATCTGAAGGAATTTCGACATCACACTGAGCTGATCTTTCATGGCATTGTTGAAGCTGCCCGCATGGATGTCGGTGCTGATGGTGGTAGGATAGAAACCCGCTTTGATAGCAGGAATGGCCTGTGAATAGGAAAAGCTTATGCCACCGTACCCCACGTCAAACACAATCCCCCGTTTTTGCGCATCCCAAACAAAAGGTTTCAATTTTTTGGTAGCCGGATCAACAATAGGTTCTCTCGTATCCAGTTCCCCGAAGGCATGGGTGAAAATATCACCTGGTCTGAGGTGCTTCATAAAAAGGTCTTCGATCGAAAGAGGAGGGTTGTTCCCGCCAAAATCAACTATCACAGGCATTTTTGCAAGGTTACCTGCTTCTACGGCATTGTCTACCGGCGTCCATTCGGGGCCATTGAAATGAGCCACTTTAAAGCCTACAATATGTTCCTTATTTGACCGTGCCACAGCAGCAGCCATGCGGGGGTCCATGTCATTCAGGTTCTGCTCGTACACGCCGCCTCTCATGCCTTCACCAACAATGTTGAGAAACGACAGTACCCTGGTTTGAGAGTTATCAATGATGTTCTCTTTGAATGTAGGGAACGACTTCCAACCGGATCCTCCTGCGTCCACAATGGTAGTCACACCTACACGAAAGGTGAATCCGTCCGGCATAATAGCCGTCAACCCGTCGCTCAGGTAATGGTCAGGTTGTGTGCCGAAGAATACGTGTCCGTGTATGTCGATCAGCCCTGGGGTGATGTACATGCCTTTCGCATCTACCACCTGCCTGGCGCCGGTAGCATCGATGGTTTTGGCTACCCTGGCAATCTTTCCGTCGTGTATGGCAACATCCATCAACTCATTGATGTTGTTTTTGGGGTCAATGACGTGACCTCCTTTGATAACGATTTGGTAGGGCTGCGCTACGATGCTGGCAGTGACAAAGAAAAAGGCAATAATAGATAAGAAGCGTTTCATTGTAGTGGATTCAGGGTGTGAAAAGGAAGCCCGTCGTCTCACGGCGCCGGGCATTCATAGATAGTATTTTAAACGTAGGCGATGCAATCAATCTCCACCAGGGAGTCGCCGGGTACGCCACCGTAGGTTGCCACCGTGGTTCTCACTGGTGGCTTCGCACCAAACCTGCCTTTGTAAACCTCATTCATGGCTTTGTAGTCATTCAAATCAGCGAGGAAAACACTTACCTTTAGTACCTTTTCCATGGAGGATCCTGCTTTGATGAGTTCTTTTTCCAGTTCCTTTAGCACATGATCGGTGTGTGCTTTGATGTCGCCTTCGAAATGTGCCCCTTTTCCGGCGATAAACACCAGATTACCCATTTGAGTGGAGCCTGAAAATAAAGGCATGTCCTGAAAGGTAGTAATGTTGTTAGCCTTCTTTTCAAGAGTAGCTGGTGCGGCGTTGGCCGATGAGACGGCTCCAAAACCAGCGAAGCCAGCTATACCGGCAAAAAGTTTTTTCAGGGTAGATCTGCGTTCTAGTTTTTCCATGATAAGAGTCAGTTTAGCGTTGTATGATTGAGTACATGAGTAATATGACGTACAGCCTCAATTTGAGAAAAAAAAGCGAGAGTTAAAACTCTTATTATTTGTAAAATAGGGGGTGTGTGCGCAAACATCAGGCTAGCGACTCCAAATTTCGATCGAAGAGTGAAGCGGGAAAGCGGCGATTCAATATGATGAGTTCTGGTTTTTACCTTCCCTGATTAACATACTCTACCTGAATTTGAAGGATTGGTCGTGCACCGCTGGAAAGTGTAAGTGCATTTTTGTCGAGAGCAACCACATACCGGTTGCTATTCAGACTGTTAACAATCAGTGCGGTAGGCGTCTCGGTGATTGTATAAAGAAGTTTGTGGTTCCTTTTTCTTCTCTGGAATATACTGACCTCTTTTTTCTCGTCGTCGGCATGAACGTAATACGCCTTTCCTAATGTTAGCTGATTCTCAATCATAGAAACTTCAAAAGGCCGATTGGTTTCTGCTCTGAAAGTCGAGTTCGATGTTTTCATAATTTCTGCCCTTACTTTGCCCTTTCTGGCAAATGTTGGCCCGCTTTCGCTCAGTGAAAAAGTGAAGTCTTCCTTGTTGTTTTTGGTTACTTTAGTTTGCTCACCTTCCTGCTCCAGGGTGCGACAAATGGTTGCAGCTTCATCGGCGTCTCTTCCGCTACCCGTGCACAACTGGTCGCCTGCTTGAACAATAAAATGCTGTCTTTTTTTGGGTTGGCCATCTACACTGCAGTTGGTAGTCTTCAGGGTAAAGTCCCTGCTTTTATCCAGCTTTAAGAGATAACCCAGATCGAGGCATAAATTCCTGTTAAGGTCGAAAAACAGACCATTGCTCAGATCGAAGCCAAGGGGGTGGTAGCTCACAGGCTGCTCATGGTATTGATCATTTATATAGGAATAAGTTTTTTGTCTGATTAAGTCGGCACGCAGGCTGTACATATCGAAAGCAGGGCGAATGACTAACGGCTCTGGAAGAACTCGTGATGCTGAGTCAACCGGAATAATGCGAGGCCCCGTGCAACCGAAAAGGCAGATGATTAATAGCCAGGGTAGTGTGTTTTTCATAGTTATTGAATGCTGTTGCGGAAACACCCTCAAGATTTGTACCAAGCGGGGCTTTCGTATCTGCCGAGTCATGCGAAATTAAGGGAAAGCCACTTCGAATAATTGAATGAGGAAGAAATATCATTCTGGTGTATATTACCCTTTCGCTTAATAACTACACCTACTTACATGCTACTTACCTTTTTATCTTTTCTGGCTTTTACGGGTTTCGTCGCTCTTTTTTCGTGGTACAAACTCCGCAAAGACAAGCTGGACACTCAGGACGGCTACTTCCTCGGAGGCCGCAGCCTTACCGGCGTAGTCATCGCTGGCTCCATGCTACTTACCAATATTTCTACCGAGCACCTGATAGGGATGAATGGCTCGGCTTACAAAAATGGCTTCATCATCATTGCGTGGGAGGTGACGTCGGCGGTAGCGCTGGTCATTGGCGCTCTCTACTTCATTCCGACGTTCCTCAAAATGGGCTTGACGACGATCCCGCAATACCTTGAGTACCGCTTTGACCGAATTACGAGAACGCTGGTGGCTCTTTTCCTGATTGTATCGTTTGTAGTTACCCTGTTGCCGATTGTGCTTTATACTGGCGCTATTAACCTCGAAAGCATCTTTAACGTGTCTGAAACACTTGGGGTCACTCAGGGGCAGGGGCTGTGGGTGACAGTTATCATAATAGGAGTGATAGGCTCTATTTATGCCATTTTCGGTGGTTTGAAGGCGGTCGCTTTTTCTGACACCATCAATGGCTTTGGTCTGTTTATAGGAGGTCTGCTGGTGCTTGGGTTTGCTCTTTGGGACATCGGCGATGGCAATATGATTGAAGGCCTGAGTAAAGTGTACAAGGCCGCACCTGAGAAGTTCAATGTGATAGGAGCAAAGGATTCGGTGCTGCCATTCGAAACACTCTTTACCGGGTTGATGATTAACCAGCTGTACTTCTGGTGCATGAATCAGACCATTATTCAACGGGCTTTTGGGGCAATGAGCCTTGCGGAGGCGCAGAAGGGCCTTTTGTATACCGGCGTGCTAAAGCTGCTGGTGCCGTTGATCATTATTTTGCCTGGTGTGATTGGCTTTTACTATTTCGGCGACTCCCTTTACAACAATCAAGATTTGATCTATCCCGAGCTCATTAAAAAAGTGTTGCCGGTCGGCCTCACTGGTTTCTTTGCTGCAGTAGTGCTGGGGGCCGTGCTAAGCACGTTTAACAGCGTGCTCAATAGTACGGCAACCATTTTTAGTTTGGGTATTTATAAGCGGCACCTGAACAAAGACGCTTCTGAGAAACAGCTGGTGTGGATAGGGAAATTGACGTCTATCATCCTTGCCGTTTGCGCCATTGTTGCCGCTCCTATGGTGGCTGGAGCTCCAGAAGGATTGTATCAACTTCTGCAGCAGCTCAATGGTATCTTCTTTATTCCCATCGCTTCCATTCTTATCGCAGGCCTTTTTATACCCAGAATATCTGCCGTGGGAGCGAAGGCAGCGCTTTTTATTGGTCTGGCTTTTTACATCCTTACCAGTTTCATCTTTAAAGTCGATATACACTTCGTGCACCTGTGGGGCATTGAGTTCATCTTAAATATGATAGTGATGTTTGGCGTGTCTTACTTTTACCCCAATACCAATACGTTTAAACCCGCCGATATTGAGTCGATACAAATGCATCCGTGGAAGTATGCCAGGCATCTCGGGCTGCTTCTGGTAGTACTTACCGTCGCTATTTACATTTGGCTGGGACAATGAATTGGTTTAGAATCTCGGTTTGAATTATTATCTTCAACGTCGTTTAGTTAAGAGGCTCGGTTTCCCGATTCTGTTTTACCCCTGTCCCTGAAGGGCGAAGAATGGTCGTTAGCATACCCCTTTAGGGAATAAAAGGGTAATAAGGCTCTTAACTAAACAACATTGTTAATATCTTAGTAAAAATTTAAGCACCCATGAAGGACGTTACACCTCATCAAATGGAAGAGCTTTGGGAGGAAGATCTTTTAGAAAGATACCCCGAAGAAGGAAAACCTGCCAAGGCAAAAGAGGAATTCAGAAACTACGATGATCCCGCCAGAGATACGGTAAGAGAATTTTACCGGGTCAACCACATCCATCAGACCTATGATTTTGTGATGGCAAAGGAAAAGGAGTTTCTCAAGTTTGATAAAAGGGAAATGAAGCTCTGGGATGCTGTAGAATTTCTGAATACCCTGGTAGACGATTCCGACCCTGACACCGATCTTGATCAAACACAGCACCTGCTGCAAACTTCTGAAGCCATTCGTGCCGATGGGCACCCCGACTGGTTTGTGTTGACAGGCTTTCTTCACGACCTGGGAAAGGTGCTTTGCCTCTTTGGTGAGCCTCAGTGGTGTGTGGTGGGTGATACGTTTCCAGTGGGCTGCAAGCATTCCGACAAGATCGTTTACCCAGAGTTTTTCAAGGATAACGCTGATACTTATAACGAGCGCTTCAATACCAAGTATGGTGTTTACGAACCAAATTGTGGGTTGGACAATGTGCACCTTTCATGGGGGCATGATGAATACATTTACCAGATCATGAAGGACTATCTTCCGCAGGAAGGACTGGCAATGCTTCGTTATCACAGCTTTTACTCGCAGCACAGGGAGAATGCCTACGAGCACCTGATGAACAAGGATGATCATAAGTTGTTTGAGTGGGTGAATAAATTCAATCCGTACGACTTATACTCAAAGGCTGCCACTCCTCCGAATGTGAAGGAGTTGAGACCCTATTACGAAGACCTGGCGTCGAAATATCTACCAGATACTTTGAAGTTTTAGTGAACGAAATTAGCAATATTAAACCGGGGCTCACCTCCGGTTTTTTTTATTTTACCCTATGAAGAATCTGTTATTATTATTTGCTGCCGCCTTTTCAGTTGGAGCACTTTCAGGATGCGAAGAGCCTGAGCAGAAACGCCCCAACATCCTTCTGGTGCTTACGGACGACCAGGGGTGGGGCGATCTGGCCTTTCACGGTAACGACAGCATCGATACACCACACCTTGATTGGCTGGCACAGCATGCCACAGAGTTTACAAGATTCTACGTTTCTCCGGTTTGCGCCCCTACAAGAGCAAGCATCCTTACTGGCCGCTATCACCTGGCTACCGGAACTTCATGGGTAACCCACCGAATGGAAGTCATGCGTGAGGAGGAAGTGACAATCGCCGAGGTGATGAAGGCTGCCGGTTATCGCACAGGGCTGTTCGGAAAGTGGCACAATGGCAAGCAGTACCCGCACGACCCGCTAGGGCAGGGCTTTCAAGAGTTTTTCGGCTTCAAGGAAGGCCACTTTAATAACTACTTTGACGCTGTGCTCACCCATAACTTTGAGGAGGTAAAAACACAAGGATACATGGCTAATGTGCTGGCAGACAAAGCCATGGAGTTTATGGCCAGCGATGGCCCCTTTTTGTGCATGCTGACGCTCAATACACCTCATGGACCTTTTCAGGTGCCCGACGAGTATTTTGATAAGTATGCGGCGATGGGATTGAGCAACAAGGATGCGGCCGTGTATGGAATGGTCGAGAACATTGATGACATCATGGGGCGTTTGCTTGATCATTTGAATGCTATTCAGAAAGAGGAAGAAACGATCGTTATTTTTATGACAGATAATGGTCCCAACGGCGTGCGTTACAACGGCGGCTTCAAAGGTATCAAAGCACACGTAGATGAAGGGGGAGTGAGGGTGCCCTTTTTGATCCGATATCCAAGATTGGGCTGGGACAAAGGGGCGAAGATTGAAAAGATGGCAGGCCATATCGATATTCTACCCACACTAGCTGAGCTGACTGGGGTTGTGCTGCCCGATAGTTTGAATATTCATGGAAAGAGTTTGCTTCCAATGACTGATTCGGCGCCGGGCCGGCCCGACCGGAAGTTTTACACGCACCAGGTGATTCGTGAAATGGATACCATTCCTTCGGCGGTTCGAACCGATCAGTATTTGTTGACCATGAAGCCTAATGAAACGGCTCTTTACGACCTGTTGGCCGATCCGTACCAAAAGCAGAATATTATCGATTCGCTACCAGAGCTGGCGGCAAATATGCAGGCAGACTATCGGAATTGGTTTAGTGAAGTAACCAAAAAAGGAACAACGCCGGAGCCCATCCAGGTAGGCCATTCTGGCGTGCCGGAAGTGGAGTTGCCTGCACCTGATGTGTTTGCTAAAGAAGCGGTAGAATTTAAAGGAGGGATGGGCTGGGCCAACGACTGGTTCACCGGCGTGAACAATGAGTCAAAAGCTATCTGGGATTTGCTGGCGGTAGACACAGCCACCTATGCGGTGTATGTGGAAATGGCATGTGAAACAGCAGCCCCTTTTAATGTTCGCATTTCGCTTGGAAGCGAGGTTGTTCAAAAAGAAGTTTCCGCAAGCCTTTCGGCTCCGCAGCTCGAAAGCCCCGATCGTGAAGACCGGGGAGAGGTATATGAAAGAAAATGGCCACTGGTATTTGCAGGCAACCTGAAAGTAAGTCCGGGAAGTGGCGAACTAAGTGTCAGTGTTAACGGTTTTTCTGGAAGCAGCCTGGAGATTAAGTCAATCAGGTTGAGGATGTTATAATGATTGATGAATTAAAGTGAAAAAAGTATTGTGTGGAAAAGTAAGATTCCGCATCTTTGCAGCCTCGTTTTGAGAATCAGGGCACACGGAACCTGATTAATTGAAGTACGGGATGTAGCGCAGTCCGGTAGCGCATCTGGTTTGGGACCAGAGGGTCCCAGGTTCGAATCCTGGTATCCCGACTCCGCCCGCCATAGCTTTTTCAGCGACGGCGGGCTTTTTTTTTGCTTTAAAGGTTACCAGTTTGTTCGAACTTTAGTCAATCGGGCTCCGTCGGGCAGGCCCGACTTAGTTACCAACCTAAGTTTTGTATTTATGCAATACGTTTACATTTTGAGGTGTGCTGATGGAGATTTGTATACTGGATGCACGGCTAATGTAGAAGAGCGTCTGGCCCGGCACAATGCTGGTTATGTCCCCGCCACCAAATCCCGGCTGCCTGTTACACTTTTAACCTATATTGCCTTCGCTGAACAACACAAAGCTTTTGCGTTTGAAAAGTATCTTAAGACTGGATCAGGCAGAGCTTTTCTGAACAAGAGATTGATTTAGTTAATCGAATATTCCGCCCGCCATAGCTTTTTCAGCGACGGCGGGCTTTTTTTTTGCTTTAAAGGTTACCAGTTTGTTCGAACTTTAGTCAATCGGGCTCCGTCGGGCAGGCCCGACTTAGTTACGGATCAAGTGGAAAATCTGTGGAGTAAGCCTCTGAAATATCGCCGTCCCATTTGGCGAACGATTGACAATAAAGAAGCAAAGCTGGTTCAATGCGTCTCGCCCGGCCGGGCTTCTCCAGTCGGACAGGCTTGGACCTTTTGCTTTTTTATGCAAGCACAAAATACCCATGCCAAAAATCAATCCCCCGGAAATATTGCTTGATCTAAACAAAAAGCTGCTTCGCAAGGGATGATGAATCACCCTTTGCGAAGCAGCTACAACTTTGAGTTATTGTTGTTTAATTGTTGGTAACAACGGGCTCACCGGCATTCGCCCATTCACCCATGCCGCCTGAATAGTTCTTCACATTTTTGAAGCCGTTTTTAGCCAGGATTGAGTAACCAATCGAAGACCGGTCGCCCGACTGACAGTGGATAATTACCTGCTGGTCTTTTTTGATCTTGTCAAGGTTCTTCTCCAGCGTCCCGATGAACACATTGTCTGTTCCTTTAATATGTCCTGTTTTGTACTCAGCGGCTCCACGCAAATCCACTACCTGGGTGTGGTTTGTTTTCAGGATGTCTTTGAACTCATCGAGTGAGATCACACTCGCTTTTTCAAGTTTGTTGCCTAGTTCTTCCCAAACTTCAACACCAGGAACGTACCCGTAAATATTATCGAGGCCTATGCGCATTAGTTTACGGGTAAGGTCATCGTGAGTAGCTTCATCCGCAATAAGGATAAATGGCTCGTCGTATGAAACTATCCAGCCCATCCAGGTGGCAAAAGCATTGTTGCCTTGAATATTGATAGATCCCGGGATGAAGCCCTTGGCAAAATCAGTTTTCATTCGGGTGTCAATGACCTTAATGCCCTTGTCCATGGCTGCCTTGAAATCCTCTTTGGATAGTTTTTTCAGTGCTGGCACCTCAGTCATCAGCTTTCTGTCGACCTTGTTCAGCTTTTTCATCATCGCAAAGTACTTGGGGGGCTCCGGCTGATCTTCCAGCAAGTATTTCACAAATCCAGGCTCATCATTTTCATGCTGAAGCGCCCAGTTCCTTACTTTTTCATAGCCTACTGTGGTACTAGGAACGGCACCGAGGGCTTTGCCACATGCAGAACCTGCGCCATGGCCGGGCCACACCTGAATGTACTCCGCCAGTTGACGGAAACGCTCAACAGATTTGAACATCTGCTTTGCACCCACTTCCTTGGTTCCTTTGATACCGGCAGCTTCTTCAAGTAAATCGGGTCTTCCTACATCGCCAACAAATACAAAGTCGCCGGTGAACATCATTACGGGCTTATCACTGGCGGGGACATCGGTTAGCAGGAAGGTGATGCTCTCTGGTGTATGGCCTGGTGTATGCAATACTTCAAACTTCAGGTTGCCAACTTTGAAAATAGTACCATCATTTAACCCGACATGAGGGAATTCATACTGCCAGCCTTCTCCTCCTTCGTCGGAAAGATACATTTCGGCACCAGTAAGAGCGGCTAACTCTCTTGATCCCGAAAGGAAGTCGGCATGTATGTGCGTTTCTGCTATGTGGGTTATCTTCATCTTATTTTGCCGGGCGATCTCAATGTAGGTGTCAACGTCCCTCTTGGGGTCAATAACAATAGCTACACCTTCTTTCTGGCACCCAATGAAATAGCTGGCCTGGGCGAGTGATTTGTCGTATACGTGCTGGAAATACATGTTTATTTAGTTTTAATTTATTGTAAAGGTCGGACTGAAGCGTGTCTTTCTCAGTGATTCTTGTCACACAGGGCTTTTTTCTTAGCTTTTTTGCGCCGTTTAGAAATTGTAGTCAAACACCAGCGAAATGTGATGCATGTCTACTTTGTTGTGAAAATTAGCTGGTGTTTCTGGTAAGTCTTTTTCAAGAGCGCCTTTGTAGACATACATAAGGTCGGCTTGCAAGCCATAAAGAAATCCCCCGAAGTTGTATTTGGCCCTCATATTTAATTGATAAAAGCTGGGCATATTGTACTTATTCAATGCAGGAGAATCTAAAGCGGGCATGCTGAAAACTCCAGCCATACTTTGAAGAGAAAGCCTTTTGTTCTCATCCAAAAACTGCGTGTTTTTGACCGTCACAGCATGAACGTCTCCAGCGCCTTCCATCCTTTCCCGGTTCATAAATGTGAAAAAGGGTTCAATGCCCCATTCCCTAGGAAACAGAAAGCGCCCCGTTGCCGCAATTCGGGTATAGTTCAGGCTCCATCCCGTTTTGGTTGAAAGGTTGGTCCGGCCTATTTTCAAACCAAAGGCATGTGCCTGCTCACCCTCGCTGATGTACTGTTGTTCGATAGGCAGATCGGCCTGGTACATAGACTGCTGGAAAAGGTACTGTCCTCCAAGAGACCATTTCGAAGCGTTTGTCTCTTTTGTCCATTCTCCGTTAAGTAAACTGGTCGTGAATAGTTTTGGTATTGTATAGTTCCAGGCACTCACCTGCAAGTTTTTATTGGGTAGATAGGTAAAGCCTGCGATGGCTATTCCAGGCAAGCTGAGATGTCCGGCATACTCAGCCCTAGCGCCGTTAACAGCCCTGCCTACTGGGTAAACACCTATCGACTCATCGATACTGAGCCACCGCACGGTGCTTCGGGGTGAGGTGCGCCACAGCCATCCACCCTTCAGCTTAACCTTCTTCCACTCGTTTATATCGGCCCAAACACCCTCCTGAAGGTTGGGCATCATTCTGCCATCCTGAGGATTTATCATCGGCGTTTTTAACCCAAACTTGCCAATCTGAATGTAAGATTTGCTTTTTGCTGACAGAACGTATCGCAGATACAGGTTCTCCACCCTGCCAAGGTCACTGCGATTGTCGGGATTCAATACATCAAACAAGCCTACCTCGTAACGGTTATTGAACGGGGGCTGATTGCCCAAACTGCTGGATGCCAGGTTGTAGGTAAAGAAGCCACTTACGGCTACCTGGAAATTTTTAATCACCGGAGAATAGTAGCCCAAACCAACGCCAACACCCTGGGCATAGTAGTCAGGGAAGTCGTTGTGGTTGACAGTGGCCATCGAAAAGCTTCTTAGGTGGCCTTCAAAGGTTCCATAGGAGTGGAGCTTTGTGTTAAGAGTATCTGCTGCTGCCTTTTTCTCAAAACTGAGCTCCCCGGAAAGCCAGGCCGGATCGGTCTGTCGTGCATAGGCTGACGCTAACCCTAGCGTTGTCAGTAAAAATGTGGTAATCAAAAATATACGATGCATGATTGCTAGTTTGAGACCGCCTGACCTCGCCTTTTTTCTTCAATAGGTTTAAATGGACCATACTTATGCTGCTCCTCTTCAAAGCCGTCGGTGTATGGCCCAAAGGGGTGGTCGATGGGCTTTTTAGATATGTCGGGCCAGTCTTTGCTGAGATCTTTGGAAGGGCGGGGCAGGCTGTTCACATAGGCTGCAATGTGCCAGGCTTCCTCATCAGAGAGTTGTGGGCTATCGTAGGTAGCTCCAAAAGGCATATTAGCTTTTATATAGCCAGCAAATTTTGAAAGCCGATAAAGGCCTGCTCCCTGATTGTAACTGTGAGCACCCCAAAGTGGAGGGTAAACGTATTCTGTGCCATCGCCATTGGCCAGCCCGGCACCGTTTTCCATATGACAAACGACGCACTTTTGCTCATAAAGGAGCTTGCCAGCGGCTGGATTGGCGGGCTCATCGAGGTACGCAAGTGTCACCAAACCCGCACCCTCTGGCTTTTTGCCTTTTTCCACATCCTGTCCCAGCCACTTGATATAGGCAACAATGGCCTGCATCTCTTTGCTATCTTCTTTCAAAGGCCGTCCGTTGAGACTTCGCTCAAAGCAACCGTTGACCCTGCCGGCGATACTTGTTTCCCTACCTGACCGGGCCCTCACTTGAGGGTAGGTGCTGGCTACACCACCATAGTTATTGCCAAAAGGCTTGGTGCCTGCCTGAAGATGACAGTTTTGACAGTTTAAACCGTTACTGATTTGTGCCACTTTTCCTTTCGGGCCCAGGTAAAGAGAAGTATGAGCAATCAGCTCTTTGCCATAGCGAATCATCTCCCCCTTGCTTCCTGCCGGAAGGCTACTTTCAAGCGGTGCCTCCCAAAGCGTGCTTGACTTGGCACTAGCGGGTTGAATAGTCTTTTTGGCTGTGGACGGAGTGGCTGCCACTGCCGGCAACTTGGCGGGCTTGATCATCAGGGAGGCAATGAGGCCACCTGATGCCATCAGCAACAATAGCACGGCGACAATCAGTAAATTCAGTAAACTGATTATTTGTTTTGGGTTAAACGATGGCTGGTTCATGGAGTATAATTTACCATTAATGAGGTAGTTTGTCACGTAGTAGCCCATACACCCATGTGCCGGCTATTGCGCTAATAAGCGTAACTGTCACGACAGAAAAACCGCTGCCTATTTGGGCGTAAAGCGGACCAGGGCAGGCGCCGGTAATGGCCCAACCAAGACCAAATATCAACGCACCGATGACGTTGCCCCAGTGAAATTTCTTGTCGTGAAAAACTACTTTTTCTCCCTGTAGGGTATTGATCTTGAATTTTTTTATAGCCCAAACAGAGAGAATACCTACGACTACAGCAGTTCCTATCACGCCGTACATGTGAAAGGAGTGCAACCGGAACATTTCCTGAATTCTATACCAGGAGATGATTTCAGCCTTTACGAAGACAATACCAAATGCCAGACCGACAATAAGGTACTTGATATTGGATGTAAAGTGGTTGTCCTCTGAGATTTGGTCATTGGGTGCTTCGCATTCAATGGGATGCTCTATGGTTACGGTTTGCGTGTCTGAGATCTGAGTTGAGTTTTTCATGAGTTTTATTGGAATGAGAGTTTAAGCAATAAGTTGAAAGAGCCATGGAAAGACGAGGTGAACCATTGCAAAGCCACCAACCATGAAACAGCAAGTGGCTACCAACGATGGCCATTGCAGGTTAGACAGGCCCATGATGGCATGTCCGGATGTGCAGCCGCCACCATAGCGTGTGCCGAAGCCTACCATGAACCCGCCGATGACAAAGAAGAAGAGTCCTTTGAGTGTTAATAGGTTATCGATGGTGAAAATGGAGGCTGGCATCAAATTGTTGTCGACTGTGATGTTGAGGGACTTGAGATCGGCAACTGTGGCAGGAGCTACTTGGATCGGTTGAGGGTTGCTAAGCCAAACCGACGCCACCAAACCACCCAGCAGCACTCCGCCTACAAAAAAGAGGTTCCAGCTTTCTTTTTTCCAATTGTATTGAAAAAAGGGGATGCTGGCAGGAGCACAGGCTGCGCAAATGTGACGAAGAGAAGAAGACACGCCAAAATGCTTGTTCCCAAGCAGCAATAGTGTTGGTACGGTAAGGCCAATTAAAGCGCCCGCTACGTACCACGGCCACGGTTGAAGAATGATTTCAAATAAACTCATGGATAGAATATGTTTTAGATGATAGTTTTAGAAATGTGTGGGCGAGGAGAAAGCTTCTTGAGCCCCTGACGATATTGCTGTTCTATGGGGCAACCTCCCGGCTAGCTAACTGCCTGGTTTGGGTGCGTCTCGAATTAGAAAAGAAGTTCCTTTCCGAGGATGTAAAAGCCCATGATCAACACGAAGTATCCGAATACCGGCTTGAGCTTTTCATTAGGGATAAACTTGGTGAGATAACTACCCGCAAATATGCCCACGATAGCAAAAGCCGAGAAGATCAGCATGAATTTGTAGTCGATGATGAGTGCTCCGCTTAGGTCGCCAGTAAACCCGATCAGTGACTTCATTGCTATAATGAGGAGCGATGTCCCGACTGCTTTTTTCATCGGCAAACCAGCCATCAAAACCAGCGCCGGAATGATCAGGAAGCCGCCTCCGGCTCCTACGAGTCCCGTTATACCTCCCACCAACAGCCCTTCAGCAAGAATGATGAGGTAGTTATAATGCGTGTCTGATTGCTCCTCTTCCTTCTTCTTGGGCTTTCTGATCATTGAGATGGACGCCAACAGCATGAGGGTTGCGAATAACACCATCACAAATAGTGATTTTGTCAAGGTAAATGACCCAATCGTCATGATGGTGTCCGGAATGGCCGGTACCAGAAACTTGCGTACGCTGTAAACAGAAATGATGGCCGGCAGCCCAAAGATGAATGCGGTTTTTAAATCCACATTGCCTTTTTTGAAGTGACTGACTGATCCTACCAAACTTGTTAGTCCCACGACGAAGAGCGAGTAGGCTGTTGAAGCCACCGGATCCACACCAAAGAGATAAACAAGGATTGGCACTGTTAGAATGGAGCCTCCCCCGCCAATAAGCCCCAGTGATAGTCCCATGATGACTGAGGCCGAAAATCCAATTAATTCCATATACTCCTTGTTTTGAAATGATGTTTTTATGGTTGTTGAAGAGCCAAATGATCACCGCATCAATACCCACGGTTTTCTTGACAGTTGGCCGTTTTACACTGAGACAAAACTATCGGCGGCTAGGAGCGCCTTCAGTAACAAATGTCACATTGGAGCAGAGCGATGCTTTGGATAGCCAATTGTGGTACCGGGTTTTAGAGACTTACCAAATTCATTTTCAGCTGATTGCAGAAGCTCCGGATGCTGATTTTGAGGACAGAATATTGTTGAAAAAAACTGACAAAAATCAGTTTTATCTCCTCATGCGGTTCATAAAATAGACTTATCCAACATGACGGATTGTTGCTATATTGAGCGCTTAACAACAATCAATCTAAAAATGAAGCATCTCAGGCTACTCCTGCTGCTGTTAGTTTCGGCATCTATGTCGTACGGCCAAAACCTTGACAGCGTCTTTCAAACCTTAAAATTCCGAAATATTGGGCCTTTCCGTGGAGGTCGTTCAGTAACCGCCAGTGGCGTAGTTGGCGACCCGCTCACCTATTACATGGGTACCACTGGTGGAGGCGTTTGGAAAACCGACGATGCCGGTGCCTATTGGAAAAATATATCTGACGGTTTTTTTGAAATGGGTTCAGTAGGAGCTGTCTCTGTTTCGGAAAGTGACCCCAATGTGGTTTATGTCGGCATGGGTGAGCATGCGCCGAGAGGTGTGATGACGTCTTACGGCGACGGCATGTACAAGTCGACCGACGCAGGCAAGACCTGGAAGAAAATAGGGCTGGAAAAAACGCAGCACATTGCCAGGGTTGTCATTCATCCTAAGAACCCTGACATCGTTTACGTGGCAGCTCAAGGAGCCCTGCACGGGCCAACACAGGACAGGGGAATTTACAAAACCACGGACGGCGGAGTGACATGGACAAAGGTATTGTACGTGAATGACCTCACCGGTTGCTCCGAGCTTTCTATGGACATGAGCAATCCGCAGGTGCTGTACGCCACCATGTGGCACCACCAGCGCATGCCCTGGCAGGTGGTGAGCGGAGGCCCCGGTAGTGGCGTCTATAAATCAAGCGACGGTGGAGCTACCTGGGAGAAGATACACAAAGGCTTGCCAAAGGAAATGGGTAAAATGGCAATATCGGTGAGCAGAGCCAATCCCGAAAAAGTATTTCTGCTGATGGAAAGCGACTCTGATAAGGAGCTGGGAGGCTTGTTTGTGTCAGGAGATGCCGGCAAGAATTGGAACAAAGTAAGCGGCGACCACCGGTTGCTGCAAAGAGCGTGGTACTATATTGAAGTCTTTACCGACCCGCAGGATGAAAACACAGTGTATGTGCTAAGCGCTCAGGCCTTGCGTTCAATTGATGGTGGTAAAACCTGGGAAACGCTTTCTACTTCACATGGAGATCACCATGACTTGTGGATCAATCCGAATAACTCCAAAAACATGGTGTTGGCAGACGATGGAGGAGCTGCCATCACCTTCAACCGGGCAGAAAGCTGGACGACACTGGACAATATGCCAACGGCCCAGTTTTACCGAATCAACGTTGACAACGAGTTTCCTTACAATATTTACGCTGGCCAGCAGGACAACAGTTCCGTGAAAATCGCCAGCATGTCCTTAGGTTCTTACAGCATTGGCGAAAGAGATTGGACAAGATCGGCCGGCGGTGAAAGTGCCTTTCTGGCTTTTGACCCCGACGACCCACGCTACGTAATGGGAGGCAGCTACCTCGGCACCATTGAGATACTGGACATGAAATCCAAAGCGGGAACTGGAGTGATGGCCGCACCGATACAATATTTGAGTATGGCAGCCCGTGATATGAAATACCTTTATGACTGGAATGCGCCGATCATCTGGTCGAAACATGAGCCGGGCACGTTTTACCATGGTGCGCAATACCTGCTGAGAACGAGAGACAAAGGCGTTACCTGGGAAGAAGTTTCTCCTGATTTGACGAGGAATATTGACGAAAAGCAGGGTAAAGGCGGAGGCCCTTATACCGTTGAAGCTGTAGGTGCAGAGAACTACGGTGCGCTTAGTTACGTGATCGAATCACCGCACGAAAAAGGCGTGATCTGGACAGGCAGCAACGATGGTTTTGTGCATGTAACCAGAGACAATGGTGCCAGCTGGATCAACGTAACACCTAAGGGTTTGGCAGAATGTCTGATCAATGCAATTGAGGTATCTCCGCACGATAAGGCTACAGCTTATATCGCAACAACCAGATACAAGTTCAACGACTACACGCCTGCTATTTATAAAACCACGGACTATGGCAAAACCTGGATCAATATCAGCAAAGGCATTCCTTATGGTTCTTTCACAAGAGTAGTGCGGGAAGACGAGGCCAAAAAAGGTCTGCTCTATGCCGGTACCGAAAAGGGCCTCTATATATCGTGGAATGATGGAGCTTCCTGGCAGCCTTTCCAGCTCAATCTTCCTATCACGCCAATCATGGATTTGAAAGTGAAAGAGGGCGACCTCGTAGTGGCTACCTCCGGAAGATCTTTCTGGATATTGGATGACCTTGGTGTGCTTGGCCAGTATAGTGGTCTGACCAATTCGCTCAAGCTCTACAAACCCGACGATGCGGTGATTGGCAATTGGGGAAGCCCTTTGAACCGCACCTCGGCTGAATTTGATGGCACCAACTTGCTGGAAGGCGTGAATCCTGCTAATGGCGTCATTATCTACTACGAACTACCGAAGCTGGCCGATTCTGTCGCAGTAACGCTTGAAATAAGAGATGCTCAGGGCAACCTTGTGCGTACGCTTAGCTCCGAAAAGGATCCAAAGTTTCAGTCATACCCCGGTGGCCCTTCTCCAGAACCTACAATTTCAAAGTCTAAGGGGATCAACAGATTTGTGTGGGATATGCGCTATGCAACGATGATAGGCGCACCAAGTGCCTATGTAGAAGGAGGTTACAGAGGGCACAAGGCTTCGCCGGGCACTTACTCTATCACCTTGAAATACCCAGGCAAGGAGGCAAAAAGCGAGTGCAAAATCCTTCCCAACCCGCTCTATGAAACCACGCCTGCCACTTATGCTGAATACCACACGTTCATGACGGGCATGGAGAGCAGTTTGAATGAGATGCACAAGAAAGTCAATACAGTGCTTGACCTAAGAAGTCAGATCGAAGGCGTGCTAAAAGATTTGCCCGCAGGTGAATCATTTGTAGCTCTAAAGACGGACGGCGAGGCCCTGGTTGCCAAAATGAAAGCCTGGGATGAAGACATGGTGCAGCGCAAATCGAAGGCATACGACGATGTGGAGAACTTCCCTAACAAGTTCACTGCCAACTTCCTCTTCCTGGTCAATGCCACCGAGAGCGATATTCCGAGGGTTAATCAACCCAATAGAGACCAACTCAGGGTGCTGATGGAGGAATGGGCTCAACTGAAGGGGCGGGCCGATGAATTGATAAATACCGATGCTCCTGCCTTCAACAGGCGCCTATGGGAGGCGGGCATAGGAGCCGTGAGGGTTACCAAAGACTAAGCACGCATGAAGTATCAGGTGCCTGAACAAAAAGCTGATCGACGTTGATCAGCTTTTTGTTTTTTTTCTCCTTCCATTCCGAATTAAAAGCCATCTGAACCTCAATTCACCAGCTCAAATTTGTATTCAAAACTTGCATCGCTACCTGCAATAAATTTTTTAATCGCCAACCCATGTCATTATACTCATAGGTGAATTTTTGTACAGCAGAGATGCCGTTGGCATTGGTTAATTTTTGTGTTTGAGGATTATTCTGAAAAAATATCACAAATGGATGATGAAGGCTGCTCATGAAGAAGTGCTCGGAGTTTTTCTTTGTATCGAAATTTAGATAAGCAATAGTGGATGCGGGAACAAAGGCTGAGCCATTGTAGCCAGAACGCCGCTCCTCAATGAGGTTGTCGTGACTGTCGTATTTGTATTCAATTTGATAGTTCTTCTGAAGTGTGCCGGTTGTAGTATTTCTCGTCCACGTGATATCTTTTATTAGTCGGCCCAGTCCATCGTACGAATACTTGTGAGACTCGTAAAGATCATTGCCCAGATAGGCATTGGTTTCAGTAAGAATGTCGGAGGAGCTGTAGGAGTATTCATATGAAATGACGGTTTGGTCATCTGACTTCGCTGACCTTAGCAAATTGCGGCTATAGGAAAGCTTATGCGTAGATTCAAAGGTTCCGTCTTCCGGGTTTGTTAGTCCGGAGACAATGGTCGTTAGCCTCCCGCCGGCATCATACGTCAGGGTTCGGTAGCTTTTGCTGGAGCCAAAGGAATAGGTCAACTTTTGGGCACGGAGCGTTACCGGTGATGGTGCTGGCTCATATTCATAGCATGATTGTAGTGTCAAGGCTGCCACTACCAGCAACAGACTTGAAGTAAATTTCGAGCTTTTCATGGAGCATAAGACAGCCTTTGTGGCGCAAAGGTTGCAGTGTGAAATGAAAAGTTCAGGGCCTGCATGTACGACATTGGCACGCTGTATCAACAACAAATGCCAGCGAAAACAAAAAAGTGATTCGATTGGCAGAAGCAACTTCACGTCAATGAAAAATTTAAGCATTTGTTAGTCATCTTGATTTGGAGTGGGCGTAAAGAGTGGCTCGTGACTTGCAATTTCAAATCCGTGGCAATAGTATCTATTCCATGTTTCTTTCATTTTCCTCCAAACCAGAAGTCCTGAGCAAAAAGTAAGCAGCCCGGCCACATGTACAGCCCATGTTAGCCCTAAGAAAGAGGCAACAATGCCTGCCATTAAAGCTCCAGCGGCATAGCCCATGTCTCTCCAAAAACGGTAGACGCCTACAGAGGAAGCCCTCCATGAGGGGTGCGCTGCATCACTCACTGCTGCCAATAGGGCTGGATAAACCATTGCCGTGCCAATGCCCAGCAATACAGAACCCGCCAGGCCGGTAAAAAGTGGAAATGAGGCACCAAAGCCAATAACGACGTGACCAATAGCCTGAACCATCATGCCCCAAACGATCAATGGTTTTCTTCCAATCCTGTCAGCCAATGGGCCGGTGATCACCTGACCGAGGCCCCACACGACGGGGTAAACCGCCTTGATCCAGCCTATGCCCTCTATTCCCACACCCACTGATGCAAAGAGCAACGGAAACACACCCCATGACATGCCATCGTTTAAATTATTGATCAAGCCTGCTTGGGAAACTGAAAACAAGGTTTTATTGCGCCAGCTAGTTTCACCAAACACCCATAGCAGATTGGGCTTGTTCTCACTTTCGTCGGCATTGGTTTTTTTTAGTTGTGCAGCTTCCATTTGTGCATGGCCTCTGGTGTCCTTAATCAGAAACACAGAAATAATCAGACCAGCTGCTGTGTAAAAGATGCCTATGTAGAATGGTTCAGGTCGCAGACCATACGACGAAGCAATGTATCCCGTGAGCAGCGCTGTTATCCCTACGGCGCCATAGCCGGCGGCTTCGTTCAAGCCCATAGCCAGTCCTCTTCTTGCAGGTCCAACCAGATCGATCTTCATGTTGACCGTCATTGACCAGGCCAGGCCCTGGCTGATACCCAAAAGCACATTTGCTAAAATAATCCAGTTCCACGCTGGCCCCCAGCCCAATAGGAATGGGACAGGAATTCCTACCAACCAGCCAAGTATTAGCACTTTTTTTCTAGTGAGCTGGTCAGCCAGCACACCAGAAACGAGGTTTGTAATGGCCTTAACCACACCAAAAGCGATGATGAAAGAAAAAATAATCATCTCGGAGCCAATGCCAAATTCCTCAGTGCCGACGAGTGGGACCACCGTTCTCTCCAGGCCCACCATTCCACCCACGAATGCGTTGACCAAAACCAACAGCGTGAATTGTCTCCAGTTTTCTTTTAAGCCCAATTGCATCTAAGACATGTCAAGCAATTGCACAGCGATTGGCGTCGGCTTTCAATTCCGCAGGTTGGTGACCTTACATCCAACATAAAGAGCGGCTCGTGCCTGTCAAGCATCCTCCGGAGTGTTTGTACAGAAATTGTTTCTCCTTTCATTGTGGTCAGAATTCAGTGGGCGTTGGTTCAATAGGCAGGCCCATGGCTGCCCAGTCCGGGAATCCCTCTTCCATGCGGTTAGCGTTAAAGCCCTTGCCCCGGAGTAGCTCTACAGCCTCGTCGGCAAAAACACAAAGAGGTCCCCGGCAGTATGCAATAATTTCCTTGCTTTTTGATAGCTCGGTGATACGTTTGGCAAGCTGCTCCATGGGAATAGAAAGAGCCCTGTGAATATGGCCACGCTGATACTCCTGTTCAGGCCGGACATCGAGCAAAACAACATCGTCCGACGCTAGTTTCCCGAGAAGCTCTTCTGTACCAATTGGCTCCATAGAATGATACCCCCTGCGGTAGTCACGCATTAGCTTTTCGACTTCGGCATTACTGTGTATACCAAGCTCCCTGAGCGCTCTCCAGGCAGTAAACACCCTTTCATTCGTAAGGTGATAGTAGATAAAATTTCCTTTGCGGGTAATCTGAACCAGCCTGGCACCTTTCATTACCTGCAAGTGCTGGGAGGTATTGGCAATGGTCATTTCTGAATGCGAAGCGATGGCCTCAACTGTATATGGACCCTGTGCCAATAAGTCAAGTATTTCCATTCGGTGCGGATTAGCTAATGCTTTGGTGACTTTGGCCAGTTCACCATAAACATTGTTTTTAAACTTTCTCTTATCCATTTGGAGCTGTTTTGCCTCAGTAACGATGAAAGTGAAATCATAGTTCTACTATTCAATATAATTATTGAATAGATGAAACATATACCCATTGGATGTATAGCTAAGAGCAAGGCAAGTAATTAATAATCAGAAAGATAACTCAGGGTATAGTAGCGCCAATAATTTCAACTTTTTTAGAACACTCGCTTCAGCGCAGAAATGAGGCTGTGAATTTCAATATGTTACTTGGAGCCCAACTTAAAGAAATGGTAGATTCCGCACTTATTTCATGACAAACAAACTAAATTGACCTCTCTGTGCTTTACTGATATGGTGCGATATGAGTTCGCACAGTGCTCGTGACATTGTCAAAAATCACTCCTGGCATTTTCCCAATGAAAGACCAAAAATCAATTCATATCAAAAACATGGTTTGCAACCGCTGTATCATGGTGGTGGATCAAATCTTTCAGCAAGCAGGACTTGAAACTGCCTCCATCAGTCTTGGCGAGGTGAAACTGGCTGCTGACTCTGTCTCTGCCGACAAGCTTTCTGCACTCGACTCTCTATTACTAAAGCACGGCTTTGAGCGCATCGATGACCGCAAAAGCCAGCTGCTGGAGCAAATTAAGGCCGCAGTGATTGATGCCATACACCATCACGAAAATTTTGAAGTCAATATTAACTGGTCGCACTATCTTTCGGACAAGCTGAACTACGACTACAACTATCTGAGCAGTCTTTTTTCTTCTGTTACCGGAATTACTTTGGAACAATATATCATCAGGCAAAAAGTGGAAAAGGTCAAAGAGTTTCTGTTTTATGATGAGCTTTCAGTGAAAGAAATTGCCTACAAACTAGGCTACAGTAGCGTGGCCCACCTTTCCTCGCAGTTCAAGAAAATAACAGGGCTCACACCAACCGAATTCAAAGAATCCCGACAAACTGATATTAGAACTCCTCTCGACAATATCATATAATCATATAACCAAATCTGGTGATTATGTAACGCCCCCCATGGCTATTGTTCCCAACTTTGTACAAAGCAAAATAGCATGGAACAGTTTACCGAGATCAATATCAAAGGGATGGTGTGCAACAGGTGCATATTCACTATCAAAGAGCTGCTACAATCCCACGGCTATCCTGTAGAGCATGTTGCCCTTGGTAAGGTAATTTTTGCAAAACCCGTCGATAACACAGAAAAAGGCAGCGTAAAAGACCTGCTGAGCCTGCTGGGGTTTGCACTGATAACGGATAAAAACGAGCAATTACTTTCTCAAATAAAACAGTCTATCGAGGAGTGGCTCAGTAAGAATGGAGATGGAGCCAGAACCGCAAAGCTTTCATCTTATTTGTCGGGCCAACTTGGAAAAAACTATGATTCTTTAAGTGAGTTCTTTGTGACCCATGAAGGAAACACAATAGAGAGATATGCCATCGCCCTAAGAATTGAAAAGGTAAAAGAGTTGCTTGTTTATACTGACCTTGGTTTGTCGGAAATAGCTTTTAAAACCGGGTTCAGCAGTGCGCATCATCTTTCTTTTCAATTTAAGAAGACAACAGGTTTAAATACATCAGCTTATAAACCACTGCGGTCAGTCAAACTCAAGGCAAGGGAAGCTATGGAAACTATGTAATGCAATCCCAAAATGATGTAAAGCTGATTGTCGGCACCGAACGTACCTTTGCATAGAAAAAACTCAAAATAGAATGACAACATTAGAAGCAAACAAAGTGGATACAGATAATTTATCTGGCAAACTCACAAAAGAAAGTTTTCCCGTTACGGGAATGACTTGCGCTGCATGCGCAGTAAGCGTGGAGTCGATGCTCGCCAATACCAAAGGAGTAGTGGGGGCAGGCGTTAATTTCGCCACCCAAACTGCCTGGGCGCAATTCGACAACACTGTCGCATCAGTGGAAGATTTACGGCAGGCCGTGCAGTCGATTGGATACGACCTCATTGTGGATGTGGAAGACCCGTCGGAGGCGCAGGCACAACTGCAGCTGGAGCATTATAAGTCAATCAAAAAGAGATTGACCTGGTCGGCGATACTTACACTGCCAGTGGTGGTGATCGGCATGTTTTTTATGGACTGGGAAGCTGGCAAGTGGATATCCATGGCGCTTTCAGCTATCATCCTGTTTTACTTTGGCAAGAACTTCTTTGTCGTCGCCTGGAAGCAAGCCAAGCATGGCAAAGCGAATATGGACACTCTGGTGGCTCTCAGCACCGGTATCGCCTTCGTATTTAGCGTGTTTAATACTGTATTTCCGGAGTACTGGCACAGCAGAGGGATCCATGCCCATGTCTACTTCGAGGCGGCCGTGGTTATTATCACCTTCATTTCGCTGGGCAAGCTTCTGGAAGAAAAGGCAAAGTCAAACACCTCTTCTGCTATCAAAAAGCTGATGGGCCTTCAGCCCAAAACGGTAAAGGCCATTGTAGATGGTGAGGAAGTAGAAATTCCCATCTCTTCGGTGCAAGAAGGCTATATTTTGATTGTAAGACCCGGGGAGAAAATCCCGGTTGATGGCGAAGTGGCCGAGGGCAAATCGTATGTGGATGAAAGTATGATCACCGGCGAGCCTGTTGCAGTGGAAAAAACAGCCGGAGCCAAAGTTTTTGCAGGCACTGTCAATCAAAAAGGCAGCTTCCGAATGGTGGCGAAAAAGGTAGGCGGACAAACTGTGCTTGCCAGCATCATCAAAATGGTGCAGGAAGCCCAGGGCAGCAAAGCACCTGTTCAAAAGCTGGTGGATAAAATTGCCGGCATATTTGTGCCAGTAGTGCTGGGAATTTCTATCCTTACCTTTATTGTGTGGATGATTTTTGGTGGCGACAACGCCTTTACCATGGCGCTGCTTGCTTCTATCACTGTGCTGGTTATTGCCTGCCCCTGTGCGCTTGGGCTGGCCACCCCAACAGCCATTATGGTGGGCGTTGGCAAAGGTGCTGAGAACAATATCCTCATCAAAGATGCGGAGAGCCTGGAGCTGGGGCACAAGGTGAATGCCATCATTCTTGACAAAACCGGTACGATCACGGAAGGCAAGCCAGCTGTGACTGAGGCGATATGGCTGAGCGATGAAAATCTGGATAACCACAAAGGGATATTGCTTAGCATGGAATCCCAAAGTGAGCACCCGCTGGCAGAGGCAGTTGTCAATCAGCTGAAGGAAGAAAAAGTAGCGGAGGGATCGATCACAGGATTTGACAGCCTGACAGGTCGGGGAGTGACAGCAACAAGTGGAGAGGAAGTTTACTACGTGGGCAACCGAAAACTAGTGCTTGAAAAAAACATTATCATTGACGACAGCCTGTCGATAGAAGCTTCTAAATGGCAAAATAAGGCGAACACAGTGGTCTATTTCACAGATAGCAAGCGAGTGATTGCTGTATTGGCTATTGCCGATAAGATCAAGGCAACTTCTAAGGAAGCGATCCAGACGCTGCAAGGGCGTGGCATTGAAGTATATATGCTGACAGGCGACAATAACGAGACGGCGGCGGCGGTGTCGAAGCAGGTAGGGTTGAAACATTTTAAGGCTGAAGTATTGCCTTCCGAAAAAGCGGAGTTTGTCAAGGCCCTGCAGGCTGAAGGAAAAGTAGTCGGCATGGTAGGGGACGGCATCAACGACTCGCATGCGCTGGCGCAGGCCGATGTCAGCATCGCCATGGGGAAAGGTTCCGACATAGCGATGGACGTTGCCAAGATGACCCTCATCACCAGTGACCTTAACGTAATTCCCAAAGCGCTGATGCTGTCGAAAAAGACCGTCATGGGCATACGTCAGAACTTGTTCTGGGCATTTATCTACAACCTGATAGGCATTCCGTTGGCTGCCGGAGTTTTGTACCCCATCAATGGTTTCCTTTTGGATCCAATGATCGCAGGTGCAGCCATGGCCTTTAGTTCAGTATCAGTTGTCGCCAACAGTTTAAGGCTGAAGGTGGCTAAGATTTAATAAGTCAAAAACCCAAAAATTGCAACCCTTTCAAGTTGCCGGCATCAAATGATGCCGGGCTTGGAAGAGTCTGCTCCAACAAACATTTTTTATCATGGAAAACAGCGTCAAAATCCACAAAGTTATTCGTGAGACCAGGGATGCCATCACTTTACAATTTGAAAACCATCCTTCGTTACGCAATTATTCACCAGGTCAGTTCATTAACATTTATGGTGAAGTAGACAATGAAACGATCAGCAGGTCATACTCTTTTTCTTCATCACCCCTGGCTGGTGAACGGCCCTCAGTAACCATCAAAAAGATGGCCGGTGGACGCCTGAGCAGGCAGCTGGTTGAAACGGTGGGGCAAGGTGATTCGCTCACCGTAAGTGAGCCAGCAGGCAGGTTTGGGCTGAGAAATGAAGGTAGTCCTGTCAAGCACATGATCTTCATCGCAGGAGGAAGCGGAATTACCCCCCTTTTTTCCATGATCAAGACGATTCTTAATTCCAAATCTCAGCAGCAAGCGCCGCCGCTGGTCACCCTGCTTTATTCTAACAAGGAGCCTGATACTGTCATTTTTGGAGATCGGCTTGATGAGCTCGAGGCGCAAAACCCCGGCAGGTTCAGCGTGATTCATTTTTTGCAAAAGTGGGAAGCCAATCGCCAGATGGACAATGTGCATCATGGCTATATTAATAAAGCCAGGCTGGCTGCCTTTTTAGACAGCGGATATAGTGACGCAACTGAAATCTATCTATGTGGCCCTGAGGCGATGATGCAAGCCATATTGAAGGACCTTGAAGCGCTGAATTTTGACCTGAGTAAAGTGTACAGTGAGTCGTATCAGCCCACAGTTGCTTTGAGCCAATTTGAAGCAGAATCAAATGTGAGAAGGTCTGAGGTTACTTTTTTGAAGGGGGCTGAATCGTTTTCTCTGGAGCTATCAAGCGATGAGTTCATTCTGCAAACAGGGCTCAATAAAGGCCTGCAGCTTCCACATTCATGCAAGGAGGCCATGTGCGGAGCGTGCAAAGTGAAGCTGCTCTCAGGCAAAGTCAATATGGTTGAAAACTATGCCCTTACAGACAGTCAACTCAAGGAGGGATATGTGCTTCTTTGCTCCGGAAAACCAGGCTCAGAGGCTATCACGCTTTCCTACACCTGAATTATGAAATACAAGCCGGGAATTGTGTAACGATCCCGAATCACAAACAAGCTAATTTTACAATACAATTTAAATTCAAAATAAAATGGAAACATTAAAGTTCAAATCAAACATCAAGTGTACTGGGTGTATCGAAAAAGTGACCCCTTTCCTTAATGAAGCAGCCGGCGCTGAAAAATGGGAAGTTGATCTCAAGAATCCTGAGAAAATTCTTACGGTTCATGCTGAAGGAGTTACGTCTGAGCAGATTAGCCAGGCAATGCAAAAAGCAGGCTACGTAGCAGAAGTAATCAGCTAATCACGGTGAAAGCGATGCTATTCTTGCTGGGGGCTGCCCTTTCTGTGGGCAGCCTTTCAGCTCAAAGCGGATCAATGAACCAGATGCTTAATGACTATCTGGTGGTGAAGGAAGCCCTTGTAAAAGGTGACGTTAAGCAAGCGTCGACTGGCGCTGGTCAGCTAGTGGCAACAATTACGACAGTCGACTTAGCGACGCTGAGTGAGACCGATAAGAAAGCGTTTTCAGCAGTGAGCGCTGAGCTACTAAAGCAGGCACAGGTCATTGCAGGTGCAAAGGAGGTTGAAAAGCAAAGAGCTGGCCTTGCTGCACTTTCGCAGCAACTGTGGCCATTGGTCAAAGGATCTGACGCAATAGGCAGAACGGTTTTCTATGACTACTGTCCCATGAAACAGAGCTATTGGCTAAGCGCAGAGGTGGCTATTCGAAATCCATTTTATGGAAGTCAGATGCTTGGTTGTGGCAAAGTGGACGACAAGATCAATGAATAGACTGATGAAGAAACTGCTGTTATTTTTAGCATGTTTGCCAGGGTTTGGGTCGGCATTTACGCAACAGCTGGTGAGGTATGACCTGACCGTCACCGATACGGTGGTAAATTACACCGGCAAGGCAAAAATGGCCATAGCCATCAACGGTCAGCTACCAGCACCGACACTGCATTTTATCGAAGGCGATACAGCTGAAATTCATGTGCATAACAAAATGCACCATGAAACATCCATCCACTGGCATGGCTTGATACTGCCAAACGAGCAAGACGGGGTTCCATACCTCACCACCACGCCGGTCAAGGGCATGAGTACCCATATTTTTCGCTTCCCCATCGTTCAGAGCGGCACTTATTGGTATCATTCGCACACCATGCTGCAGGAGCAACTCGGCATGTATGGGGCTTTCATTATCAGCAAAAGGGAGACTGACCCGATGCAGGAATATACCATGCTGCTCAGCGACTGGAGCAATGAAAACCCCAATCAGATTGAGAGATCCCTGCACAATGCGACCGATTGGTATGCCATAAAAAAGGGAGCCGCCCAGAGTTATTGGGAGGCTGGCAAAGCCCATCACCTGGGCACGAAATTCGGCAACGAATTCAAGCGGATGATGGCCATGGACGTAAGCGACGTGTATTATGAAAGAGTGTTGCTTAATGGGCTTCCAGCCCAGGCGGCCGCTTTTGCCGCAGGTGAACAGGTGAGGCTCAGGATTATCAACGGCAGCGCTTCTACCTACTTCTGGCTGAAATTTTCCGGCGGCAAGATGTCGGTAGTTGCCAACGACGGGGCCGACGTGGTGCCGGTGGAGGTAGACCGATTGATTGTGGGCGTATCAGAAACCTACGACGTAGTCGTCACAATACCTGGTGCTGGAAAATATGAATTCCTTGCCACCTCGGAAGACCGCACCCAAAGCGCCTCTCTTTGGCTGGGTGAGGACAAGGAGGTTCCTGCGGGGGCAATGCCACGGCTCAAGTACTTTGAAGGAATGAAAATGATGAATGACATGATGACCGTAGGTGGCAAAATGGAAGACATGGGCATGAACATGAGTTTGCAGCAAATGGACATGAATACTGTGATGTACCCCGAGATTGTGGACAGCAGCGAGCCTACCGTTACCCTCAACTACAGCATGTTGAAGTCACCTGTGGAAACTACTTTGCCCGATGTGCCCACCCGTGAGCTAAAATTTGAGCTTACTGGCAACATGAATAGGTATGTGTGGTCAATTGATAACAAGACTGTTTCCGAAACAGACAAAATCCTGATCCGGAAAGGTGAAAATGTGCGCATTGTGATCTACAATAATTCAATGATGCGGCATCCAATGCACCTGCATGGCCATTTTTTCAGAACCCTGAACGGGCAAGGCACCTACTCGCCGATGAAAACGGTGTTGGATATTTTGCCTATGGAAACCGACACCATCGAGTTCCATGCGTCTGAAGAGTACGGTGACTGGTACTTTCATTGCCATATTCTTTACCATATGATGTCGGGCATGGGCAGGATATTTTCCTACGAAGGCAGTCCGGCAAATCCTGAGCTAGGCAACCCTAAGAAGGCCCTTCGAAAGGTGTATCATGATGATCGGCGCTTCTATTCCGGCGCAGAAATTAGCCTTGAAAGCAGTGGGAGCGATGGAGAGGTTTGGGTGGCCAATACCCGCTGGTCGCTACAAACGGAGTGGCGGCTTGGGTTCAATCAAACCACAGGGCAAGAATCTGAGAGTCATATTGGGAGGTATATTGGCAGAAACCAATTCTTTATGCCCTATGCCGGTTGGGATGTCCGCAGCAGATCGGTGGAGGGCGATGAGAAAAATATTTTTGGAATTCGCAACACAAAGGATAACAGAAGCGTAATATGCTTTGGCCTGGAATACACGCTGCCCTGGTTTGTAAAAACAGACCTTAGGGTCGACCACACAGGGAATGTTCGCATCCAGTTCGCTCGTGAGGACATACCGGTTTCTTCCCGAGTCAGGCTTTGGGGCGTATGGAACACTGACATGGAATATAGCGTTGGGGCCAAGTATATTATTACCAAGTACTGGTCACTTTCCACACACTACGACAGCGATATGAAGTGGGGTGGTGGATTGTCGCTGACCTACTAAGTACGGGCTTTCCAGTAATTGTATTAACCAACACGTACGAATTTAAAAAACCATCATTTGAAGATGATGGCAGGGAGAGGAGTGCTTTTTTCCGGCGATTCGGCTGGCCGTGAGCTCGTTATCCTTTGGTAGTTGATTTTTTCCTTAGTCGGATTTGCAGGATAATTATACGCTTTTTTCAACAACACATTATTTAAAGGTAAAACTCAAAATTCAATGAAAACTCATTTTTTCAAATCATTTTTTTATGCTGTTGCCATTGGTGCAACGCTGTTTGGCTGTTCCAAAGACGACGATCAGGAACCAGGTCCGGTAGCCGTGTCAGTCGAATTTTTAAACACTACCCACAATATTGCTGAGGTAGGCGATTCCGTGCAGGTGGTAGTGGCTTTAAGCGCTGATGCGCCAACCGACGGCACTGTTTTTGTCAAATTATTTGGCGATGCGGTGTATGGTGAGGACTTCGTTACTAAGCCAGCGGCAGTGAACGGCGTGGTGAGAATGGACTTTCAGGAGGTAATGCGCACAAACATTTTTACAGTGCACAGGCTGAAAAACGACAACAAAAGGGACGAGTCGACAATTACTCTCACTGTAGCCAACGTATCGCAAGGCTATTTGATTGGTAGTAAGGCAACGTCAAATGTAAAGCTTTTGGAATTGCCCGAAGAGCCAGCGGGAGCGAGAATCAATTTCGAGGATGTATTCCTTCACCTTTCAGAATACGAAGTGAATGGGTACGCTGTTAATCTCAAGCTGACCAATCCTTTGACTGAAAAGGAAACGGTAACGCTTGTGATTGACGCACCCAACGGTCGCAATTATGGGACTCATTTCACTACTGCACCAGCAGCTGTTCAAAATATGATTGAGATAGAGGTTTTGCCCGGTGCAAGCGCTGTTCAGTTCATCATCTTTCCAGCCGATGATGCGTTGGTGCTAGGTACCTATGAGATGACCTTCAGCATTGATGCCACTACGGGCAGGCTTGAAAAAGGAGAGATTTTGCAGTTGGCTGTGCGAATAGAAGAAAATGATGAAGAACAAGCAGTTGAGGTGCACAGCATTGCTGAGCTTAGGGACTACTTCGATGAGTTTGATGGCGAATTTTGGATGTCGACTGACTATTTAATCGAGGGAGTGATCACGTCGGCAGACAACGTCATCGATGACAAAACAGCCTATATTCAGGATGAAACAGGTGGCATTATGTTGCGTTTCACCGGTAGGAACTTCCTGAAAACGGGCGATAGAGTTCGCATCAATCTTGTGAACGGATCTGGTAATAATTTCAATGGACAAAAGGGCATTGCCAATGTACATGATATGCTTGGCGTGGTGCTTCAGCACAACCAGACAGTAGCGCCCGAAGTAATTACTTTTGACCAACTCTATTCAGGAAACTATGAAGGAAAGAGGGTGACTATTACTGGTGTTAAGTTTAGAGATGCCGACGGGGCCAAGGCCTTTAATGGTACTTGGGCCATTGTTTCTGAGGCATCCGGTGCGTATGTTAATACCTATCCGAGGGCATCTTTCAGTCATTTTAAGCTACCGGAAGGAACTGTAACTGTAACCGGTATAGTCGGGGACTGGGGCCGGATTTTACCGCAAGATCTCCAGGATATTCTTAGGTAACTTTCGAAAACCACTCTCAAAATAGGGTGGTTTTTTTCTGGAATTCGATAATTAAACTCAAAACGCATGAAAGCAGCTGTACTCAATCAGGCGTCATATCAGCTGGAGGTGGCCGAAATGGAAACCCCCGCACCCGCCAAAGGCGAAGTGCTGGTTAAACTAAAAACGGCATCAATCAATCATCATGAACTTTGGTCGATGCGGGAGCAGAGCATCGTTAGCCAGTCCCCAGTCATTATGGGATCGGATGGAGCTGGGGAAATAACGGAAGTCGGGCCTGGTGTGGCGAGCACATGGATAGGTAAAGCGGTAATGATCAATCCCTCGTTGAACTGGGGGAGTAATCCACGAGTGCAGGGGCCCGATTATCAAATTCTCGGTTTCCCCCGAAACGGAACATTCGCCGAGTATATCAGTATACCCGTTGAGTACGTTTATGAAAAACCTTCGCATCTGGACTTCGACGAGGCGTCAGCCATACCGCTGGCAGGGCTTACTGCTTACCGGGCCCTTTTTATTAGAGGGGAACTCGAAACAGGAAGCAACGTGTTGGTCACGGGAGTAGGTGGCGGAGCCGCTCTGTTTGCCTTGCAATTCGCCATTGCAGCTGGTGCCAACGCCTATGTTACCTCAGGCAGCGAGGAGAAAATTCAAATGGCCGTCAGTCTTGGGGCCAAAGCTGGTGTCAACTACAAGGAACCTGGATGGGACAAAAAGCTGCTGGCATTGGTCGGAGGATTTGATATTATCATCGATAGTGCGGCCGGAACAGGCTTTGCAGCCCTTACAGAGATAGCCAATCCAGGTGCCAGAATAGTCCTTTTTGGAAGAACAGCGGGGAAAATCACCCAGTTGAATCCAAGCACCATTTTTTGGAAGCAGCTATCTATTCATGGATCGTCTATGGGAAATGATGAGGAGTTCCGGGCAATGATAGATTTCTTTGGCGTCTATAAGCTACACCCAGTAGTTGACAGCCTATTTGGCCTCGAAGACATTAATAAGGCTTTCGAAAGAATGGAGTTAGGCCAACAATTGGGGAAAATGATCATAACTTTGTGATCAATGACCTACCAGGGAGATAGTTTTTTGTACAATATGCCTGGTACAACTACTTCTGCGTCACGCTTTGACGCCGACTGGGCATGTTGGCCGGTAAAGTCATATTTCGGAACGGTTTGAATGAGCCGTTCATTGCACTGCAAAGTTTATTCTTACCTACTGGAAAACTTTTTTTAGCTTGTGTGCGTTTTTACGACGCATGCAACCGTTCCGAAAAATATTTGCAATACTCTTTTCCTGCATTGTGCTCTTGAGCTCAATGAGTTTCACCATCAACACGCATTTATGTGGAGGAAGGGTTGAAAGTGTAGCTTTTTTTGTTGACGCTTCGGCTTGCTCAATGAATGAAAACCCGGGGTGTGCTTCCGACAATCACAACCCTGGCGGAAACCTGAAAAGGAGCGATTGCTGCTCTGATTTCAGCCAGCTAGTAGAGGCTCAAACGGATATGAAAAGTACCATGTCTGTTGATATTCCTGCCTCCAGCTATGCCACACAGGTAGTTTTTACCTCACTTTTTTTGGCGGCGGAAAGAAGCAGTCAGCGTTGCAGCAATGAATACGTTCCCCCATTGATAGATCGAGATATTCAAGTGCTCGTTCAGTCATTTCTTATTTAGGCCCCTGATCAATTTGGGAGTTTCAAGGTAGCGCCAAAATACTCTCGGGTATTCGTGCTCCCCCTCCATATTATTTCCACGAAATTTATTTATCAACTGTCACACATACATGTGGCCGATGGCTGCATCAACAATCTATTAATATGAAAAAGTCAATTCTAATACTCAGCATGGCTTTATTAAGCCTTTCTGCAAGTGCACAACACGACCACGCCAGTGGCACCGCTGAAAAGGCTACAAGTAAACAAATGGCACCAATGTTTGAAGATCAGAACATGGGGCTTGCCTATGGCGCATACATTCAATTGAAAGAGGCATTGGTGGCCTCGGAATCAAAAAGCGCAGCCACTGCTGCAGCCGCACTTCAAAAGTCACTGGCAGCGGTAAACAATAGTAAGTCTGCGCTTGCCGAAGTAGCCAAAGTAGCCAGGGCCACTACGCTGGATGACCAGCGCAAAGCTTTTGTGGGTTTAAGCAATGAGATGGCTGCCCTGGTGAAGGGAGCTAAGCTTTCAATGGGCACTATCTATTTGGATTATTGTCCTATGGCCAAGGGTTCGTGGCTTTCTAACGACAAGGAAATAAAGAATCCTTACTACGGGAGCAAGATGCTTTCCTGCGGCAGCGTGAAGGAGACGATTGAATAAGGGACAGGCGAAAAATGATAATGATCATTCATAGCACTGATCATTCAAAAAAGCTCAATCGCCACTGTTTAGGGTGTTTTTAAAGGCTGAAGTACTTGAAGTCTTTTGAGTATTTCGGCCATTGAAACAGGCATCAAAGGCAGCGAACTTAAATAGGATGCCATTGTCGTGACGCTGCGAAAATGTATGTGCGAAAGTGTAAAAAAGCTTAGAAGGGCCGAAAAGAAACTGTTATAATATCCCGTGGTATGAAGAGAAGACATTTTGTAAAGCTTTCCGCTGGTTCTGTAGCTCTACCCATGGTTCTTCAGAACTGCATGTTCCATGACAGGGATGGCAATGCAGGCATCTTAGACACTGGGTTTGATAGGCCATTGCCATTGCCGGAAGAAGCTGGAGCGTCTCTTGATTTGAATCCAGCTAGCCAAAGAACCAGCATTTTAGAAGGCAAAACAACCAGCACGTTCGCCTACAGGAGCAATATTCTGGGTCCCACCATTCGGGCTTTTAGGGGCGAGATGCTTATTGCCAGCGTGCAAAATGCTCTATCCGAGCCAACAAACGTACACTGGCATGGGCTGAAGGTGCCAGCTAACATGGATGGCAATCCTGTCGACATTGTAAAAGCTGGAGAATCATTTCAATACAGTTTTCCAATTGATCAAAGAGCCGGAACCCACTGGTATCATCCGCATCCGCATGGCGCCACTGCAAGGCAAGTGCATACTGGCCTGGCCGGAATGCTTATTATCAATGATGACGAGGAGCTGGCGCTCGGGCTTCCCGCTGGCTATTTTGAGGTTCCACTAATCATTCAGGACAAAAGGCTGAAGGCAGGTAAATTGGTCTATGACCCGTCTATGATGGAGACGATGGCCGGGTACTTTGGTCAGACGATCACTGTAAACGGCGTAGTATCACCTTTTCACGAAGTTCAGGGGAGGTGGTACCGGTTCAGGATATTGAATGGATCTACTGCAAGGGTTTATAACCTTGCTCTGAGCCCCAATTTGGGCATGAAAATAATTGGGAGCGATGGTGGTCTGCTTGGTGCGCCTGAAGATGTCAATGAAGTCTTGCTTGGCCCTGGCGAGCGACTGGACGTTTTGGTAGATTTTTCGGCAGAACCAGTAGGCTCTGAAGTCTATTTGGAAAGCAAAAAGTTCAATGGGGGATCGTCGCAAGGAGCCGAGAGCTTCAAAATCATGAAATTTATTATCGGGGCATCAAGCGGTGACACCTTTCAGCCACCCGGCTCTCTTTCGGTCATCGACAAGATTCCTGAAAATCAAGCAACTAAAGTCAGGAACTTTGAGATTAACAGGATGGGGATGATGGGTAGTGGAGCTATGCATACTTTCAATGGAAAGTCTTATAAGAGAGGCAGAGTTGACGAGACAGTGAAAGCCGGGGCCACGGAAATTTGGGAGTTTGACAATGCAGGCGATGAAATACACCCGATCCACATACACGCAGTTCAGTTTCAAATATTGTCAAGAACGGGGGGGAGGAATGGTATTATCCCCTCGGAGAAAGGATGGAAGGACACCGTTTTGATCTTTCCGAAGGAGAAGGTCAGACTTATTATGACTTTCCCAGATACGCCTGGAGGTTTTGTGTTTCATTGCCATAACCTGGAGCATGAGGATGATGGCATGATGCTCAACTTTGAAATTGTATAGTTGTGAGAAGTGCCTGGTGCTCTGCTCGTAGCAGATGCAGCCGGGTAGCAATGCTCAGACAGACTTATAAAATTTTCACCTTAGTAATTAATCATTGATTTATCTTATCAAATAAACAAACCATCATGAAAAACCTAAGTTATCTTTTATTAGCGATGGTGTTGCTAACAGCCGCCTGCGAGTCAAAGAAATCTTCCACGGATGAGCACCAGCACCACGCCACCGAACCTGTGGTTGCTTCGGTGGATACCCTGAAAAAAAGCATCCCCAAGGAAGCCCATGGACAGGTGGGAGGGGTGCACGTTTCTATGGCTTACCATGCTCCCGGAGCGAGAGGACGGGTGATATGGGGAGGCCTTGTGCCTTTCAATGAAGTGTGGGTGACGGGTGCTCACAGTGCTACCAGCATCACCTTTTCGAAAGATGTAGAAATAGGTGGGGTAACAGTACCAGAAGGGAAGTATGCCTTATTCACCATTCCCGGTAAGGACTCTTGGCAGATAATTATCAATAGAAATTGGGAACAGCATTTAGCAGATGATTATTCCGCAGCCGAAGACGTGGTACGTGTCGAAGTAGTACCTCAAACTGATCTTCCGCTCCAGGAAAGGCTTAACTATAATATTGAGGACAAAGGGGATAGCAAGGGAGCTATTACCATGACGTGGGAAAAACTGGGTGTGACCCTGGAGTTCAGCGACAAATAGTAACAGACTTAAAATCAGCACAATGGAACATCATCATCATACTAGCAATCATGAGCATCATGCTCACGAACATTCTAAACACAGCGGTTCGCACCACCACGGTCACCACGCCCACATGATTGAGGACTTCAAAAAACGGTTTTGGGTGTCCGTCGCACTAACGCTGCCTATTTTGGCGCTGTCCAAGATGGTGCAGGGATGGCTGGGGTTCGAATTCGGTTTTCCGGGCGATCAATATGTTTTGTTTGGGCTGTCCACGGTGATATTCTTTTATGGTGGCTGGCCATTCCTGAAAGGGTTTGTCGATGAGGTAAAAGAGAAGACACCAGGCATGATGTTGCTGATTGCGGTGGCTATTACTGTAGCTTATGGCTACAGTTCGGCAGTGGTATTCGGCTTGGAGGGAAAAGACTTCTTCTGGGAGTTGGCCACGCTGATTGTCATCATGTTGCTGGGGCATTGGATCGAAATGAAGTCGGTGATGGGGGCTTCCCGGGCACTGGAACTTCTCGTTCAGATGATGCCTTCAGATGCGCACCTTGTTAAAGGGGACGATGTGAAGGATGTGCAGGTTAGCGAATTGAAGAAGAACGATATCATTCTCATTAAAGCTAACGAAAAGCTTCCCGCTGACGGTGTGATAGCGGAAGGTGAAAGCTACCTGGACGAAAGTATGCTTACAGGAGAAAGTAAGCCGGTGAAAAAGAGCAAAGGGGATGAGGTTATTGGTGGGTCTGTGAATGGCAATCAGTCCTTCAAAGTGAAGGTGGCGAAGACAGGGGAGGAGAGCTACCTGAATAAGGTGATTAAACTTGTGCAGGACGCACAAAAGGCAAAGTCGAAAACGCAGAACCTGGCCAATACGGCTGCCAAGTGGCTGGCCTATGTGGCCTTAAGTGCTGGTGCCATTACGCTCATCGTTTGGCTCGTCATGGGTAAACCGTTCGATTATGCCCTGGAGCGCATGGTGACTGTGATGGTGATTTCCTGTCCGCACGCATTGGGACTGGCTATTCCTCTCGTCGTGGCTATTTCTACCGCAGTTTCGGCAAGCAAGGGGCTGCTAATCAGGAACAGAACGGCTTTTGAGAATGCGAGAAAGATTTCAGCGTTTGTGTTCGATAAAACAGGCACCCTTACGGAAGGTAAGTTTGGTGTTTCCCGGTACGAAAGCCTGAGCGATGACCTGAAGAAGGAAGATATGTTGACAGCTGTGGCGTCGTTGGAGCAAAGTTCAGAACACCCTATTGCACAAGGTATTGTGAAGGCTGCTAAAGAGATGAAATTGACGCTGGGAAAAGTGGAGAATTTTGAATCTCTAACGTCCAAGGGTATTCAGGGAAGTGTTGATGGCAAAAACTGGAAAGTAGTAAGCCCAGGGTATTTAAAGGAAAAGAGCATCGACGTGCCGAAGGAAGCGGGTGCCGATGCTGCTGAGACTATTGTGTTTGTGCTCCGGGAAGAAAAGTTGGTCGGGTTTGTAGCGCTGTCTGATAAAATCCGGGAGGAGAGTGCCGATGCCATCAAAACACTGAAGTCGAAAGGCATGAAGCTATTCATGGCAACTGGCGACAATGAGAAGACAGCGAAAGCAGTTAGTGATAAGCTGGGACTCGATGGCTATTACAGCGAGGTGCTGCCCGACCAAAAGGTCGACATCATTAAGAAGCTTCAGAAGGAAGGTCACTTTGTAGCCATGACCGGCGACGGAGTAAATGACGCCCCGGCGCTTGCTCAGGCCAATGTGGGTATCGCAGTGGGCTCAGGAACCGATGTGGCGGCAGAGACGGCCGATATCATTCTGGTGAATAGCAACCCAAAGGACATTGCCAATCTGGTAATTTTTGGCAGGGCCACCTACAAGAAGATGATTCAAAACCTTGTATGGGCAACGGGTTACAACGCCGTTGCGTTGCCGTTAGCGACTGGGTTTATTCCCGGCTTGGTGATAAGTCCAGCCATTGGTGCTGTGTTTATGAGCCTAAGCACGATCATCGTGGCCATTAACGCTCAGCTGCTTAAGCGGTCGATGAAATAGTAGCCAGGCGGGTTGACCGCTAGGGGGGACATTTAAGACATTGAACATCATTGAAAATGAATGAAGTTATTTTAGAATCTAAGATTACCTGCCCGAAATGCGGACATCAAAAAGACGAAACCATGCCCACTGACGCATGCCAATTCTTCTATGAATGTGAAAGCTGTCACGAAGTGCTAAAGCCCAAAGCCGGTGATTGCTGCGTGTATTGCAGCTATGGTACTAAGCCATGCCCGCCAATTCAAATGAGCGAAGGGGAGGACTGTTGTTCCTGAAAGAAGGAGTTGGTTGAGCGCTAATAATTAATCAGTAAATAAGCCCCTGCTCCTACAAGGTAGCCCAACAAGGCCCAGGGAGTGATGCGCTTGAAATACCAAACGAAATCAATCTTTAGCATGCCCATCACAGCTACGCCCGCAGCTGATCCAATGATCAGCATACTTCCACCAGTGCCGGCTGCATAAGCCAGAAACTCCCAAATTCTGCTGTCAGTGGGGAAATACTCTATGCCCTCCATAGCCACAGAAGGATCGGGAGGAGGCAAAGGGTACATACCCTGCGCTGCAGCAACCAGCGGCACGTTGTCGATAATAGAGGAGGCGATGCCCGTTACGAAAATAACAAGGTCGTTGTTTCCTATCTTTTCAGATAGAGTTTGGCTGAGTGCTTCCAGCTGACCAGTGCTTTCCAGGCATGCTATTGCCAGCAGAATGCCCAGAAAGAAGAAAACACTTGATACGTCAATCTTTTGTAGGGCCCTGATCACAGAGAAGTTGGCCGTTACTTCTTCAGGAGCTTTTCTCTGCAAAATCTCCACTGTGACCCATAAAATTGCCAGCCCAAGCAGCATACCCATGAAAGGAGGGAGACCGGTGAGGGTTTTAAAAATGGGCACGAAAATAAGTGCCGCCATACCAACACCAAAAATAAGTCTGCGATCAAAATCTTTGACATGGTCTGTCGGTTTTTGAATCGAAGTTTTGTCAAATACGCCTTTCATTCGAGTAGAGATAAAGATTAAGGGAACAACCATTGACAGGAGGCTTGGAATAAAAAGGCTCCTGATAATGTTCCAGCTTGTGATTTGACCCTCGATCCAAAGCATAGTGGTGGTTATGTCGCCAATGGGTGTCCAGGCACCGCCGGCATTGGCAGCTATCACTACCACACCCCCAAAGAACTTAATATCTTCTTTGGTGTGAATGATCTTGCGAAGCAGGGAAACCATTACAATGGAGGTAGTGAGGTTGTCCAGAATGGCCGACATGAAAAAGGTAAGCAGACTAATAACCCAGAGTAGCTGGATTTTATTTCTGGTGGTGATCCGTTTAGTGATGGTTTGAAAGCCTCTGTGGTTGTCGACCAACTCCACGATGGTCATGGCCCCCATCAGAAACAGCAGAATGCTGGTGATGTCCGACAAGTGATCGTGCAGGAGAAGCCAGGGTTCTGAGATGTCGCTGCTCCCAAGAAAGTAAATGGTCCAGCAGAGAATGCCTGTTAGAAGCGCAAAAGCTGTTTTATTGATGCCTAGCCTGTGCTCAAATACAATGCATAGATAACCAACGACAAAGACTAATATGAGGAGAATGTGCATAGTAAACCGCCGTGTTTTATAATCAAAATGAAATGATTTTGGTCTGACAGTTTACAGAAGCAAAGTAGATACAAATGTTGTTTTTACTTTGGTAAAAACAACTCAAAGTGGCATGTTTATTTTGGGGGAATTTCAAACGGAAAAACGTGCTGCTAAAGTCCGCTAGTTACGCATTTAGGCTTGTTTTATGGAAGGAATTTTTGGGCGCTCCGCAGGTAGGGCATGTGTATGTTTCAGGTAGTTGATGGAATGCTACGCCCGGGCCTATTCCGCTCGCTGTATCACCCAAATTTTCGTCGTAAATAGTCAAACACTCTTCGCATTGGTAGTGCGACTTTGCATCTGAAAGCTCTACTTTGACCTCTTTTTTTCTTTCATTGCTTTTCTCATCCAGTTGCTCGTAGTACATGTAGCTAAGCTCCAGCAGCAGGGGAGGGATGATTTCCTTTGTGATGTCTTTCACAAAGTACTGGTACTCCATCAGGTTGGGGTTGAAGTCTTTGGAGAACTGGATATTGTATGTCGGCACATCACCCCCTGCTTCATTTCTTTCGATGACCACAGAGGTAAAAAGTGTCACATTTTTGTTGGACACGATAGAGAAAGTAAGCCCGTATGTGCTGATATCCATTTTGTCCATTTCCCGAACCAGAAAGCTTTTTAGTTCCATGGCTTCGTTATCAAGCACAGGGATATGCCAGTTCAACTCCAGCGATGAGTGCCGCATGTTGATGCCATACCTGCCGAGTAGTTTCTCCCAACCAATACGATGTTTTTCTTCAATGCCCTTGAGGATAAAGGATTTCCATGGTGAAAGACTGATTTTCCCTATGTCTGTTTCGATACATCGCTGGCAAAGCGCTTTCAAAAACCTGATGTCAAACTGATTGTTTCGCCAGTAAAGCCCCAGCCAATACTTTCCATCGGGTATACGGTTGAACCCTTCGTAGTAAGGGAAGTTGACATCCGGATAAACCAGGGCTTCTTTTACAGGTTGTGTGTTAATTTTTACTCGTTCAAGGGCAGTCTGGTACAGGCTTTCAAAGGATATGTCTTCTTTTTCGTTTCTGGCTTCTTCCAGTGCTCTGGCCATCTTCGCTATGTCATAGCCATAAATCAAGCTGGGTGCCGCCCAGGGCCTGCTGCCCATTTCATCTGACCTGAGGTACAAATACCAGTAGTTTTCTATACCCGATGCGATGAAATTGAATTGACCGGATACCAACGGCACCATGCTTTGGCTGGGGTCGACAATGTTGATTTTGTAGCCCGGCCGGTAGTCAAACGAGTCGAGTATATAGTGATAGATATGTGGCGCCAGCCAGCTTCTGCGAGGCATTACGTCGAGAGAGACGTAGGAGGTTACTATGTTTTGATACTGATTGGCGTTGATTTCGTAGTCTGTTTGAATGGAAGCAAACGTTTTGTCAAGATAGCTCCTATCAAAGGTGTCCGCTGGAAAGAGGATGTCCTGCCTGGAGCCAAAGTGGATATACGAAGAGCCCAAATGGCTGGCGGTTTGAATGATCTTCAAAAAGTCGCCTGGTGAGATGATGCCACCCTTTACAAATACCCTTACCAGATTGAGTTTATCCATTGTTTCTTGCACTCACGGTCAATTTAGAACTTCGGCAGGAATAGCCTCAAGATTAAGAATATTTTTTACTTCAGGTTTGCAACTGCCGCAGCCGAGTCCGGCCCCAGTAGCTTTGCAAAGGGACGGCAAATCGCTGCATCCACCGGCAATGGCTTTTTTGATATTGCCTTCGCCAACATTGTTGCAGCTGCACACCAGTTTGCCCAGCACAGCTTCTTTTTGCGAGCCCGACCGCAGCAAGCTTTTTCGTTTGTCCGACAGCTCCGTGCCATTTTCTATCAATTCCCTGAACTCGGCAAACTCAGCCTTGTCGCCCATAAGAATGACGCCCACCAGCTTGTCGTGATGAATGATGCACTTTTTGTAGTAGGAGAGGCCCTTGTCCACAAGCAATATTTCATCATAGGCGGGGTCATTTTCAGGTGCCTCTGCCATGCCTATGGAACACAGCGAAACATCGGCCATTTTCAGGATGTTCATCGGCGTGCAGCCTGTGAATCGGCTGCTCAGGTCGCCATTGAGGTAGTGAGCCAGCACGTCTGCATGTTTCTCGGCGGCGGCGGTAATGCCATTGAGCTGTCCGTCATGCTCCGCTATTTCGCCCAGGGCGTAGATACTCGGGTCGCTGGTTTGCATATAGTCGTTGACTTTGATACCTCTGCCGCAGTCAAGACCAGCTTCTTTGCCCAGCTCCAAATTGGGCCTGGTGCCAATGGCATACACAATAGCGTGGCTGATAAGGCTCTTGCCACTTTTTAGTTTGGCCTCCAGGCACTGCTCATTGATCCTTTCTACCGACTGCACCTGATCGTTGGTATAGACCTGTATGCCCATGTTTTCGATTTCCTGGCGCAGCAAAGAACTGGCCAGGCTGTCGAGTTGCCGCTCCATCAGCCTTGATGAGAGCTGGATGATGCTCACTTTGATTTTTACCTCGGCAAGGGCAGCTGCCAACTCCAGGCCAAGCAATCCACCGCCCACAACCACCACGTGACTGCCTTGGCCCACGGTGGCTTTCAGCTCGTCGGCATTGCGGCGGTCTCGCATGGTAAAGATGCCAGGTAAGTGCATAGGTACGTCAGGTGGGACAAACGCCCGGCTGCCGGTGGCCATCACCAGAGTGTCGTAGCTATGGCTCACACCAAACTGGTCAGTGACCATCTTGAGTGCCGGGTCAATACTTTCAATACTGTTTGACTGATGCAGATGCACGTTGAGTTGTTCGAATTCTCCAATTTTGAATTTGAGCAGGTCTTCCCACTGCTTTTGATCATTGATGTATTCAGGCAGCAATACCCGGTTATAAAACGGAAATTCTTCCTTTGAAAATACATGAATTTCGTCGCCCAGGTTGAGCTCCCGATGGGTGTTGATGAAGCGATAGGCTGCTGCCCCAGCACCGACAATGACAATTTTCTGCGCTGGTTTCTTATGCGGTTTTACCTCTACCGCCGAAAATTTGAATCCCGGCTGCTTGGAAGTAGGGTCAAACACTGAGGAAGTAAGGTTGTTGGCCCTTGTGAGGTCATTTTGTAATGTTTTGCCCCAATGCATGGGCAGGAAAACAACTCCTTTTTTTATTGTATCAGTCAGTTTGGCCACCACTTGCACGCTGCCCCTGCTGTTTTCAATTTCTACGGCCATCCCTTCTTTGATCCCTCTTTCTGCTGCATCGTGTGGGTGAATTTCCAGAAAAGGCTTGTCGATGTGCTGCCTGAGCTTATTAACTTTGCCTGTGCGGGTCATGGTATGCCACTGGTCACGGATGCGGCCCGTGGTGAGGATGAGGGGATAATCAGGAGTTGGCTCCTCGGTAAGATTTGTTGGTGTGTCAGACTTGATCTGCGCTTTACCTGATGCTGTGTAAAACTGGCTGTCGGTAAAAAGTCTGGGCGTGCCCGGGTGAACCGAGTCGGGAACAGGCCATTGAAAAGAGCCCTCCTTCTTCAGTCTTTCGTAGCTAAGCCCCGAAATGTCGATTTTTGTGCCCCGGGTCATGCTACAGTGCTCGGCGTAAACTTCTGCCTGATTTTGGTAATCAAAGCCATGGTAGCCCATTTGCCTGGCAAAACGGATCAGTATTTCACTATCAGCCAAAGCCTCGCCCGGTGGAGACACCACTTTGTTCAGGTGGCTTATGCGCCGGTCGGAGTTGGTCATGGTGCCTTCCTTTTCCAACCACCCGGCAGCTGGCAACACAAGATCCGCATACTGCAAGGTGTCCGATTGGGTGGAGATGTCCTGCACCACCACAAATCGAGCGTTTTTCAGTGCTTCATCTACCAGGCGGGCATCGGGCATGCTCACCACAGGGTTGGTACAGATGATCCAGATGGCTTTCATCTCGCCGCTTCGCAAAGCTTCGAACATCTGCGTGGCTGTTTTGCCAGGCTTCTCCGAAATATGGTCTACGCCCCAGTAGGCGGCCACCTCTTTTCGGTGTTCAGGGTTGAGCAGGTTCCGGTGTGACGCCAAAAGAGTAGCCATACCGCCGACTTCCCGACCTCCCATGGCATTGGGCTGACCAGTGAGCGAGAAGGGCCCCGAACCTGGTTTACCTAACTGGCCTGTGACGAGGTTCAGGTTGATCAGTGCCAGGTTTTTACTCAGCCCCTCAGTGCTTTGGTTGAGTCCCATGGCCCACATGGTGATAAAGCCGGTAGCATTGCCAATATAGCTGGCAGCCTGCTTGATTTGCTCCAGCGGAACGTCGCAGATATGGGCAGCTTCTTCCAGAGAGGTGCTGAGTACCTTTTGTTTGTAGTCTTCGTAGCCGTCGGTATGGTTCTGAACGAATTCCAGATCGATATCGCCATTTTCTATGAGGCATCTTCCTATGGCGTGAAGCAGGATCGTGTCGGTGCCGGGCCTGAGCTGTAAATGCAGGTCAGCCAGGCTGCACGAATCGGTAACCCTCGGGTCGATAACGATCACTTTGATGTCAGGGTGTTGTTCTTTGTGTTGTTCAAGGCGGCGGAAAAGGATGGGGTGGCACCAGGCCGGATTAGCACCTGCAATGAGAAAACAGTCGGCCAGTTCAATGTCTTCGTAGGAGATGGGCACCGAGTCTTCACCAAGGCTTTGGGTATAGGCCGCCACAGCTGAACTCATGCACAGACGGCTGTTGGTGTCAATATTGTTGGTGCCAATAAAGCCTTTGGTTAGCTTATTGACAAGGTAATATTCCTCGGTCAAGCATTGGCCCGACACATAAAAACCTACGGAGTCAGGGCCGTATTTAGTAATTAAAGACTTGAACACCGCAGCCGCTCTGCCAATGGCGGTGTCCCAGTCCGTTCTCTGCATAGGGTGTGATTTACTCCACCGCATTTGTGGATATAGGAGGCGGTCGGAGTGATCGGAAACAGTATAATGGAGGTTCCTTCCTTTAGAGCAGAGCATGCCCTTGTTCACTGGGTGACTAGCATCACCAGTTAAGTTCAGCCTTCCTCTTTTGTCAACAGATACTTCTACGCCACAACCCGTACCACAATAGGAGCAGGTTGATTTTAGGACTTTATCTGTAGATTCTTTCATAAGAGTCAATCTAAAGGGTCAATGAAAAAGGGAACAGTGGGGCGGCAGGTTTCCATTTCCAATTTGCACCGCCCCAGGGTTCCTTTTAACCAATTCAGTAGTATGAAAAGTTATGCGGGTACACGTTCCGGACTCAACTGAGTCTCCTTCACAGAAGCCAGCAATTCCTCCATTTCTTTTTCTGCTTCCTTTTCCATGACGGGCGAGAATTTGACGGCAAAAACTGTAAATGATACAGCCACCACAATGAAGCCCAGGATCATAAACGACTCAGGCCACTCAAGGCCGGTGAGCTCTTTCTTGAAGAGGAACATGCCTGCTACTGCACCGGCGTTGCCGCCAGCACCAACAATGCCAGATACTGCTCCTAAGGCCTTTTTGTTGACAAATGGTACCACGCTAAACGTGGCTCCTTCGCTCATTTGGACAAAGATGCTGAAAACCAGCAGTGAGCCAATGATGGTTGGTATTGTGCCCATTCGTGAGAATATTACGAGAGCGATTCCCTGGCAGAAAAGGGAAACAAAGAGCCACTTTACACGGCCTTTGAGACCGTTGGTTTTGCCAAACTTGTCGCCCAGCATGCCGCCCAGAGAGCGGGCAAACAGATTCATCAGACCGAACAGGCCGGCAATCAGGCCTGCAGTCTTCAGGTCCATGGTAAAATAATCGGCAAAGTAGAGTGCCGCCTTTGAATTCACGATCAACTCCACGCCGAAGCAAGCTCCGTAAATGAGAAACAAAGCCCAAACTCTGTAGTCCTTCAATGCCTCTTTGAAAACCTTGCCACTGTTGCCTGATTTCGAATGCGCTACCTTCTCTTCTATTTCTGAGTAGTTGCCCTCAGGTGTGTCTTTTGTGTATCTGTAGTAAACAAAGCCCATTACCAACAATAGAAAGCCGGGAGCTATCATGGCGTAGCGCCAGGCGAGGTGCTCAGAACCAAAGTAAGCCAGCGCTCCGGCGAAGACGAACGGCATTACTTGTTGTGTCACGCCGCCGCCCAGGTTACCCCAGCCAGCAGTGGTGGCATTAGCAGTGCCCACCACATTGGGAGCGAACATCACCGAGGTGTGAAATTGGGTAATGACAAATGAGGCGCCAATGGCTCCGATGAACATACGGGCGATAAGGAACTGCTCGTAGCTTTGAGAAAGGCCTACCAGCATCACAGGGATAGCACCCAACACCAGCAGCCAGGTGTAGGTGATACGTGGCCCGATTTTATCGCAAAGCCAGCCAACAAACAGCCTCATGAAGACGGTGGAGGCAACAGCTACCATGTTGGTGGTTACAATTTGATCAGTAGTAATGCCAAGGTCGTCTCTTACGATCTGTAGCATGGGAGCCAAACCAAACCAGCCGAAAAAGCAAAGGAAGAAGGCCAGCCACGTGAGGTGAAATGTGCGCATTTGTACCGAACTGAAATTGAACATATCAATCCGGGTTGCCTTATTTGATTTTGTCATGATACTCATGGTCATTTCTTTTTGAATGGATGAATTGATTGTATGAATAGGGTCAAGGGGCAGATTCGAAGAAAGTAGGCTTGATGGTCAGCATGACCCACGCCCAGTTGTTAAAAGAACTGCTGCTACCTCCAGGCTTAATGATTTCCATGCTGGAGGTGGCCATCATTTGGGAATAGCCGACATGCAAAAGCACGTCTTTGTTGAAAGCCTGGCTGAAAACCAGATCAAGCTCAGTACCAAGGTTGGTTTTGTAGGAACTGTTATCTGCGGATGGAATCTCAGAACCGCTAATGAACTGGTGAACGCCGGTTTCAAGTGCTCCTTTTTCAGAAAGTTTGAATTTAGCTGTTAGATAAAGGTCTTTGATACCCACGTTGCCGTGCCCGTTGCCCACGTAGAAGTAGTCCATGTACCCATAAAACTTGTGGTGAGTACCATAAAGCGGGTTGAAAGCATTGTCTTTGCTGCTGGTGGAAGACGCTCCACTCAGGTAGTCGACACCCAATGTGAGAGGTGTTTTTCCCACCGGGTAGGTGATGTTGGCAGCCAACAGGAAGGCACCTATCGATTTGCCCGACGGGTTTTTGCCAAACTGATAATAAGCTTCACCATTCAGGCTTACCTTTCCAAGTTTTTTAACTGCATATGCCCCGGCGGTCTGGCTGAAATAGACTGCCGAATCAACAGCAGATTGCACCCCGTTGTTGAGCACAAGAAAAGACACATTACCGGATTCGAAAGCCTGATTAAACCAGGAAAACTGCATGGTTTTGTAGTTACCTCCCAGGAAGTAGTAGGTGTTCTTTAGTCTGCCCGGCTCGGACGGCGACAGTACATCTTCCTGATTGAAGGCAGCACCAACATGCCACTTCGACTGATTTTTCTGCCACTGAAAGAGTGCCAGGTCGTGTGATCTGCCCTGTGCAGCCCAGCCCAGGTTACCCAGTATGCGGGCGTTGTCGTAATCCAGCGCCTGCCGACCGACCCTGATGGAAAGGGCTTCCGTGAAATTGTATTGTCCCCAGGCTTCATACACGTTGGTTAGCGCAGCATCTGACTTGTAAACCTGCGTGGCACCGCCCCATAGTCGGACATCCTGGAAGGTGATTTTGGCCGATACTTTGTCAGACTTGTAATCAAAATAGAGCCTGGAGCGCTGCTCGGTAAAGAATGCCGGTTTGGCATCCTCGCTGGCCAGGGTCTTAAAACCATGGCGATACTCTGTACGTGGTCGTACCTCTCCACCAATACTGAATTGGGCATTAACCTCAATAGCAGCCAGGCAGGAAATGAATAGGAATAGGTAGATTTTTCTCATGCTGTACGTCTTTCATGTAAAAGTACGTACTAACACTTAAATTACGTAGACAGTGACTAAATAATTACGTAATTATACGTAAAAATATTATATCCATAGTTTGGAGCTTGACAAATGAATATTTGGCAATTTCAGAACGTGAAAAGGCTTAGAAATTGAAGCCATGCAAGTGATTAACCAGTTATACTCTTGTGGGGTTCATAGAACAGGGCTGTGTTTATCGTGAGAGGGTGGCCAGGGCTAACCATTGCCGCCTTAAACTCCGTCAAGTTCGCTATTGAAGTTTTTGACTGTCACCCATTACATCTTCAATCGTAAGATTTGAAATTGGGATATTGTTTTCAGAAAGGATGGTTTCAAATGCCAGCCTTGATACGCCAGCTAATTGCGATGCTTTTCCAATGGTTAGCTTTTGCAATGAATACAATCTGATGGCTAGAGAGATTTTTATATCTTTTTTTAGATCGGTTTCACTCTCGTTGAGTGCAAGTAAGATATCAGAGGGGAAATCTACAGATATTGTCTTGGTGCTCATATTCTTGCAGAAGTTTATTAAAAATAGGAATAATTTTGACCTTTCCTCAAAGCTAACCAGTATGGGTAAGCCATTCAAAAAAAGGTCAAGCTTGCGTGGCTCCAGAAAATAACCAGGCCACCAGACTATTGGTTCAACTCCAAAGCCTGTTTCAGAGAGGTATCTCCATCAATTTTACGTAGAAGTTCTGCCAGGTTGTTGGCATCCAGCTTTTTCATGATGTTGAAACGATGTGTTTCAATAGTTCGAACGCTTTTGTCGAGTTTTTCGGCAATGTCTTTGTTGCTTTCGCCTTTGTAGATCAGGCTTAAAATTTCCTTTTCCCGCTTTGTCAGGGCATTGTCCCCAGTTTCTTGTGGAGTGGGGGAGGTAGTTGTCTTGTTTCTCAGGTTGAGGTAATGCTGTACCAAAATATTGGAGATATCACCGGTGAAGTATTTTTCTCCTTTTTGAACCGTATGAATGGCTTTGAGAAACTCTTGCTTGTTGGAGCCTTTCAGTAAATACCCCGTGGCGCCCATTTCTACAGATTGAAGGATATACTCCTCATCTTCATGCATGGAAAGTACCAGGGCTTTGGTGGTGGGTGAGTAGGATTTGAGCTGGCGAATGGTTTCGATTCCATTCATTTTTGGCATGTTAATGTCCACAATCAAAATGTCAGGCTGCTTGTTTTTGCATTCATCCAGCGCTTCCTGGCCGTCGGAGGCTTCGCCCACTACCTCCAAATCTCCTTCACTTTCTAATAATATTTTAATGCCGTTCCTTACAATTTCATGGTCATCGGCAAGGACTACTCTGATAGCAGGCATAGTTTATATAGGTACTGTTATAGCGATATGTGTTCCCGTTCCCTTTTCGGATTCAATCTGGAAATCAGCATCTACAAAAGCGGCTCTTTCTTTCATGTTGAAAATTCCATGCCCCGATTCCGTAAAGTGGCCGGTTTCCGCCAGTTGTTTGTAATCGAACCCTTTGCCGTCATCCACAATACTAATAGTGAGCTGGCTCGGATTATGGGAGAAAGTTATCGTTATTTTTTTAGCTCCCGAATATTTAATGGCATTATTCACTCCTTCTTGTACAATACGGTAGATGTTCATCTCAATATTGTTCTCCAACCTATTGATGAACTGCGTTTTGTCTACGAACTCCACTTCAATTTCCGAAACCTTGTTGACCTCCGTACAAAACTTTCGCACGGCCGGCACCAAGCCAAAGTCGCTCAGGCTGCTGGGTGCCAGGTTGAAGGAAACACGGCGAACCTCTTTCATCACACTGTTGAGGAAATGCTTAATGTCGTCCAGCCGCTGCCTGTTGTGGCTGGCCCCGGTCAATGACACTGAGTCCAGGTTCATTTTCATGGCGGTGAGCATTTGCCCGATGCCGTCGTGCAGCTCTTTGGCCAGGCGGCTGCGTTCTTCCTCCTGGCCTTCAAGTATCAGCACCGACCTGTATCGAAGTTCGTTCACGCTCTTCTCAATTTTTTCCCGGTTGAGCTCCCGGGCCATCATTTGCGCTTCCTTCACATCGGTGATGTCTCTGCCAACCACCATCAATTCATTGCCGCCAGTACGGTTGGTGGTAGGAGTAATGGTTAAATCAAGCCAGAGGAAGTCTCCTGATACTTCAGTAAATTTCATTTCTCCTGTCCAGGTTTTTCCCTCACTCAGAAGTTTTTTTACACCTTCTATGGCATCTCTCTGGTGTCCGTCGTGCTTGAAAAAATCGAAAAGCGACTCGGGTAATTTGGTGGTTTCGTCAACAAACTTTTCCCGCATAAACTCCGATGTCCAGTAAATGGCACCGTCGTCTCTGGTTTTGCAGAGGACGGCATAGCTTTTGGGCTCTACCTTTATGGCTTCCAGGTCTTGATATGACTTGCCCAGCTCCACATAAAGCCTGTTGATTTCGTGCGCCATCTGATTGGAGGATAGCTCCGACTCTGCCAGGTTTTTGATGGTTTGGTTGACGTTTCTGGCGGTGGGCTGAAAGATGAAAATGAACTCAAGGATTATAATGGAGAGGGAGATGGCCACCAATATGAGCTCGGTAACGCTTAGTTTATCGACCCTGGCCCTTGCTTCCTTGTCATACTGGGACACAATGTCGTCCATGGTGGCAAGGAATGGCCCTTCGTTCTGCAGGATGGTAGCAGTGAGTTCTTTTACTGCGACCTGTAGTGGCTCATCAAAACTAGAGCGGGAAGCAACTCTGGCTATCAGGGCCCTGGAATTTTCAATGATAATGATGTAGTAGGGGGTAATTGTTTCAAACATCGCTTCAATTTGCCGGCTGTTTTTCCCCTTGAGACCAGCAGTCGTGTCGCCTTTCAACAAACCATTGTGCGAGGTTTCCCAAAGATCAACCACGTTTTTCAATTCGTCGGCATGTTGTTTCATCTCCTCCAGGCTCTCCGACTGGGAAATCAGCAGCGCCGCTTTTGCTATCCGCTGGCTCAGCATCCGTTGCCTGCCTGCCACGTTGATAACGTGAGAATCATCCTGCTGGCTTGCGATGAAGTTCTGGATAAGCACCTGACTAATGATGATGATCGCAGCTATACCGGATAGCGCCAGAATGTAGAACCTACCTAACCTTTCAAATTTGGATCTTACGTGCTTTTGGTTCATGGAATCGACAACTGCTGCCCTAATTTAGGACAAACCTATGTAAACAACGCCTTCCTCCACCCGGATTGGGTAGGTGTCGATGTCGCAGGTATCGCCATTGAGGCTTTTGCCAGTCGACAATGAGAAGGTTTTTTTGTGAAAAGGGCAGGCCACTTTGGGCTCTTCTGCCTGCGAACCGATCATTCCACGGCTCAGAATCATTTGCTGCTTATGTGGGCACATATTCTGACAGGCATACCATTCATTTCTGGCGGAAAAATTGAAAACGGCGATCTGTTTGCCTTCCACGTATACGCAGGCCCCTCCGTTTTCAGGGAAGTCCTCAACCCTGGCGGCCAGGTGCCAGTTAACAGTGTCGGTCAGTGTTTGGGAAGTATGTTCTTTTGGAGTCATTTATTTGTCGTTTTTATGAAGTTGAGTTACGGGGCAAGGTGCTACCACCCTACGGGCACTTTCTGAGCTCTTTGCTTGTCAAATTTGAGTGAGGGATCTGCCTCGGGGCTGTTCACAAAGTGTTTGAACCGGGCTCTCAAAGCCGGATTGTTTACCACTTCTTTCCACTCACAGGCATAAGCCTCCACCAGCAACTGCATTTCGGCTTCCAGCTGTTTGCCCATGCCAAGTGAGTCTTCCACCACCACTTGCTTCAGGTAGTCCAGGCCTCCTTCCAGTTTGTTCATCCATGTGGCCGTGCGGTTAAGCGGCTCAGCAGTTTTGATGTAAAACATCAGGAACCTGTCGATATAGGCAATGCACGTTTCTTCGTCGATATCCCCCGCCAAAAGCACGGCATGTTGTGGGTTCGCTCCACCATTGCCGCCAACGTATAGGTTCCAGCCTTTCTCAGTGGCGATGATGCCGAAGTCTTTGCTGAGCGCTTCTGCGCATTCTCTCCGGCAGCCCGACACGGCACTTTTTATTTTGTGGGGCGCTCTAAGGCCTTTGTACCTCTCTTCAATTCTGATCGCAAAGCTTACTGAATCGTGCAGGCCATAGCGGCACCATGAACTGCCTACGCAGCTTTTCACGGTACGAAGAGCTTTGCCGTAAGCGTGGCCACTCTCGAAGCCGGCGTTGATCAGCTCTTCCCAGATTTCAGGCAGCTGGTCAATTCTTGCACCAAGTAAGTCGATGCGCTGACCGCCGGTTATTTTAGCATACAAGTCATATTTTTTAGCTACCTCGCCGATCACAATGAGCTTTTCCGGGGTGATTTCTCCACCCGCTATCCTTGGAATAACAGAGTAAGTGCCACCTTTCTGGATATTGGCTAAAAAGCGGTCGTTGGTGTCCTGAATGGTGTCTTGCTTGAGAATGAGGCCGTTCCAGGCGCTGGCAAGTATCGAAGCAACGGCAGGTTTGCAGGTTTCGCAGCCATGTCCTTTGCCATAATCATTGATCAGCTGGTCGAAGGAATGGATATTGTTGAGCTTCACCAAATCGAAGAGCTCCTGCCTTGTGTAGGCAAAGTGCTCGCAAAGTACCTTTCTCACCTTTTTGCCCATTTTCTTAAGCGTGGCGGTCAATATATCGTTGACCATCGGACTGCAAGCTCCACACCCAGTGCCAGCTTTGGTGCATGTTTTCAATGCTGCAAATTGCTCTACACCGTCGCCTTCAATCGCCTGAACAAGCGCTCCCTTGGTCACATTTTCGCAAGAGCAAATCTGAGCACCTTCAGGTAGCATATCCACTGTGTTTCCAGCAGCAGCACCCTGGCGGCTGGTGTCCATCACCAGGTCTTCGGGATGTGGCGGCAGGGTCATATCGTTCAACATCATCTGAAACAGCATGTTGTAATTGCTGGCGTCGCCCACCAGAATGCCTCCCATGAGTTTCTTTCCATCTTTGGAAATATTCACACGCTTGTAGATGCCTGCGTTCTTGTCTTCAAACACGATGGACTTGTATTGCTTTCCCTCGTCAAGGGCATCGCCAAAGCTTGCCACGTCCACACCGATCAACTTTAACTTGGTTGACATATCCGCCCCAGTAAATCCTTTCGTATCAGCGCCTGTCAGGTGCTCGACAGCCACAGTAGCCATATCGTAGCCAGGAGCCACCAGCCCGTAGGTCATGCCTTTGTAGGAAGCCACTTCGCCGATGGCATATATATCGCAGTCACTGGTCAGCGTTAATTCATCGATTTTGATGCCGCCCCTTTCTCCTTTTTCAAGGCCGGATTCATTGGCCAGCTCGTCTCTCGGCCGTATACCGCAGGAAATGATGAGCATTTCAGCCTCAAGCGCAGCCCCATCCGTGAAGGTCATGGATGTCATCGCTTCATCGCCGTCGATGCTTGCGGTAGATTTGCTTAAATGGATATGAAGGCCCATTGACTCCAGTGTGGCTTGGAGCATATCGGATCCAGCTTCATCCAATTGCCTCGGCATCAACCTGGGAGCAAACTCTATCACATGCGCCTCCAGCCCCATGTCCACGGCGGCTTTGGCAGCTTCAAGCCCAAGCAACCCACCGCCTAATACAGCTGAGGTTTTGGCGTTTTTGCTATAGGTTTCCATGGCATCCAGGTCTTCTACTGTCCGGTAGACAAAAACGCCCGATTTATTGGAACCTTCAATAGGCGGCACGAAAGGAGTAGAGCCAGTGGCTAGTACGAGCTTGTCGTAGTTGAAGGTCCTCCCTTTGTGTGTGGTGATACTTTTGGCTTCTCTGTTGATGCTGACCACCATTTCACTGGTAATGAGTTCTATCGCATTCTCCTCATACCACTGCCTTGGAGCCATTAGTAGTGGCTCTACTGACTTGTGAGCGAAGTACTCACTTAAATGAACCCTGTCGTAGGCAGGACTTGGCTCCTCGCCAAAAACGGTGATTTTGAATCCCTCGGGAGCTTTGTTTACAAGCTTTTCGCAAAACTTGTAGCCCACCATGCCATTTCCAATTACAAGTACGTCTATCATAACTACGTAAATTAATTACGTAAAAATACTTAAATTAAATTAAGTAATGCTAGATTTACTACGTAAAAAATATCAAAACTTTGAAAAACATGGTTTCAGGCAATAAAAAGACTCCCAAGCTCATCCTGGTAGGCGCTGGCCCGGGCGACATTGAGCTAATTACCGTGAAGGCAACCAAGGCACTCCAGTCGGCTGATGTTGTATTGTATGATGCCCTGGCCAATGAAGAACTGCTCACGGAGTATGCACCAAACGCACAGCACGTTTTTGTGGGCAAGCGAAAGGGGCTCCACCATGTGCAGCAGTACTATATTAATAAGATGATTGTGCGATACGCCAGAAAGTGTGGAACGGTGGTTCGGCTCAAAGGAGGTGACCCGTTTGTGTTTGGCAGAGGCTTTGAAGAGATGGAATATGCTGTGAGTCATGGTTTGGAGGTGTCATACGTCCCCGGCATCAGCAGTGCTTTTGCTGTGGCACCCTTGGCAGGCATTCCGCTGTCTGTAAGAGGCGTGAATGCAGGGATTACAATTGTGACTGCGACGGCAAGCGACGGAAGTCTGACTGAAGAGTTGCAATGGGCTGTGGCTGGCAAAGGCACCGTGATCATTCTAATGGGAGTGAGCAAGCTGAACGAAATAGCGCAGCTGGTTTCTACACACAGAGGCTATTCTGAAGTCATGGCAGTGATAAGCAAGGGTAGCCAGCAGGATGAAAGGAAGCTTTTTGCGCCTGCAAGTTCTATTTATAAGGAATCGATGGTGCAGGGAATTGAAACTCCTGCTATCATTGTTGTAGGTAAAGTGGTGGCGAGTGCTTTGCAATTGATAAAATCTCAGCTGGCCGCGGCCGAGATACAAAGAACATGATTTCAGAAGAAGAAAGACTGAACCTTGCGCTGGCAGATATCGACAGCGTAAACAAGGAAGACCCAAGGCTTGTAGAGGTCGATGGCAAGCCATATCCTACCGAGTTGCTCTACAGCGTACGAATGACTGAAATGCTGCACTGGTTTGCCCCTCACGCCAGTGTGCAGTTGCAAATTGCAGCAAGAGGCCAGCACATTGGCCGTTGGAACAGTCCGAGAAACAGCTTCCCGATGGACAGACCGGGCTACCTGAAGTGGAGAAGCAAGCTTAAGCTGTACCATGCCGATCAGTTGTCGGGCATTATGGAAAAGAGAGGATTCCCTCAAACCGACATTGATATCGTGAGGAACCTGATTATTAAAAAAGGTGTGAAGCAGGAGGGAGAGATAGCCACCCTGGAAGACGTTGTATGCCTGGTGTTTTTAAAATACTATGCTGCAGACTTTGCAGGCCAGCATGAAGAGGCCAAAGTCATAGATATTTTGCAAAAGACATGGGGAAAAATGACTGATAGGTGTCATCAGTGGGCACTATCCATGGAGTTGCCCGAGAGTGTGACTGCTCTTGTTAAAAAGGCGCTGGGAGCTTAATTACCTGCTTTTGGGTTAGGAAACAGGCCACTTTCATCTTCATCGGGCCTTTTGTGCAGGCATTGAAAGTCTTTTTCAACCGCAAGCTTCATTTCAAAGTCGGTATTGGCATTGAGGGTTTGATACACGCCCTCTTCTTCGGACTCAGACCAGGCTTTGACCAGGCCCAAGGGAATCTCAATTCTTATTTCACCATTCTGATACTTGCTGGAGAACTCTCCGTTATCGCTGGTGGCCAGGGTGTATTTGAACGACTGATCGGGAGCAAATGCGACAGACTCAGTAACAGCACCTTGTGTCACCAAGTTTTTGATCTCATGCTGTTCCAGCCTCAGCCGGATCGAATTGCCCCTTGTTCTTAACTTCATTGTCCAACTTTATACTCAAAAGTACGAAAAAATACTTAGAATCTTATCGAGCCTGGTTCATCAATTCCTACGACTTGTGCCTTTTGAAACCGTGAAAGTTCTATGGATGCGTGGTAGAGAGCAGAAAGGCCAATAAAAAAGGCCGTGGCGCATTTAAGCCACGACCATTTAGTCACCTAGCCCCACCTTCAAAAAGCTGCTGAAGTCTTCCCTGGGTGTAATTTTCAAATAGGGGTACTCTACCCTGGAGAGGTAAAGTCCGTTGGGCATTGCGAGAATCATGTTGGGTACTACTATTGTGTTTTTCAGGATATTTTCAAACTCTTCGAAGCTTAACTTTCTGGTACCTATTTTCAGCAGATAGGCGACCAAAAGCCGCACCATGCTCCTGAGAAAGCGATCGGCAGTGATGGTAAATCGCATGCGTTGTCCATCGTGACTAACATACAGCCTGGCGTCGGTTACCTTGCAATGGGTGTGTTTGTAGTCGTCGGGCCGTTTGCAAACTGGCCTGAAATCGCTATAAAAGGGCAGTATGGCCGCTGCCTTTTGCATCGACTCATAGTCAAGATCACGCAGTCTGTTATAGCAGGAGCTGTACTTGTGCAGCACCGGATCTTCGTACAAATGGATAAAGTAATCGTAGGTTCTGGAGTTTGCATCGTACCTGCTGTGCCGGCCTTCTTCCATTTCCAGCACCTCATACACTGTAATGTCTTCCGGCAGGTTTTTGTTGAGCCGAAACTTCAGGTCAAAGTCAACGTTGTGCTCAATGTCGATGTGCATCATGTACTGACTGGCATGCACGCCACTGTCGGTGCGCCCGCAACCATACACAGTCACAGGGGCTTTAAAAATCTTATGCAGGGCTTTTTCTATTGTTTCCTGTACGCTGGTGGCTCTGGGTTGCCATTGCCAGCCGTGGTAGTTGCTGCCGTCAAAGCCAATATGCAAGAAATAGATCATTCAGTCGTTCGCTTATAATGCTTCAAAGTAAGCGAGTTTCAATCGATCTATTGCCAGGGCATTCTTGTAAATGGAGTGATTGGTTCTATTGTCCAGTGAAGTTTACCTCTTTTGATACGCCGTTGATGGTTATTTTGTATTTACCGTAGAAAGCAGAAACGGCATATTCTCCTTTTTTATTAGCAACTCCTGAAGCTTTTGTCCACCATTCTTTGAAAATCAGGTTTTGATAGGCTTCAAGCGCTGGGGTAGGCGACCAGTCACGTTTGTAAAGCGAGGAAGCTTTGATCCAGTTATTGCCTTCCCAGAATCCCCACATCAATATACCCTCAACTGCCGGGTGAGCAAAACAGATCCGGTAGTAGTCGGCCATCTCTTTTGCTCTCTCCAACTCCTGTGCCGGTGTCATTACTGGCGGATTGTCACTTAAGTATTTCGAGCGTTGGCCGGGCATATTAAATTCCGTAATACGGATAGGTAAATTGAAAATAGCAAGCGAATCCAGGCACCGTTTCAGCTCTGCCCGGTCGAAAGTGTCGGTATGCAGATGCCCCTGCACACCAATGCCGGCAAGTGGCACTCCCTGCTTCAGCAGAAAGCGAATTTGTGCCATGTAGTCATCCAGTCGCTTGCCGGTAAGGATGTCGTAGTCGTTCAAAAAGAGCTTGATGTCAGGATCGCCGTTGCGGGCCCATTGTGCCATCTGTTTGGTAATGTCGGATCCAAGCCGATCTTCGTAGTAGTTGCCGTGGATCATTTCATTGTTCAGGTCATACTCCACGAACCGCCCTTTGTATTTAGCAGTAACCGTTTCGGCCCGGGTTTGAAGTGTTTGTCTCAACTCCTCGTCATTCATCTCTTTTACCCATGGCTGCACGAATTTCTCGATGCCCCAAAAAAGATTGTGTGCCCTCAAAGGGATATTGTTTGCTTCGGTGAAGCTTAGAATCGTGTCAATTGTTGCATAGTTAACATTGCCTTTCTCCCTCTCCATGCTGAGCCACTTCACTGCGTTTTCGGTGACTGCTGAGTTGAAGTTTTCCAGAAACTTCTCTTTGTAGGTCTTTTTGTCTGCTTCTGACCACCCGCCTACTATGCCGTTGCCAATGGCAGCGCCAAACCAGAAGTCGTGGCTTAGTTGCTCTACAGTGACCTTGTCGCCTGGCTTTGCTTTGATGACTAGCTGGCCCTTACGATTGGCAGCAATGTCTTTTTCGATGCCGGGGTATTGCGCCAGAGCATAAGAAAAAAAGGTCAACTGTAGAACAATTGCCAGACAAGAAAGAGCAGGCAGCCGCAGTTTATTCGATGAATTCATAATTGACAGAGTGTTTGTTGATGGCGAAGCTGAAATTTCGATGACTACAACAAGTTACCCCATTCATCTGTCAGGTACAATGTAATTTGCTACCCGGCCAAAATCGCTTTCGACTGGTGAATGAGTGTTGCCAGTGTTTTTGATTCCTCGGCAGTGGGCATCGTCAGTGGTGCTCTTACATCACCAGCATTTCGGCCAATGAGCTTTGCACCTGCTTTGATCAGGCTGACGGCGTACCCATTCTTTTTGGATCGAAGCCGCACAAATGGAATGTAGAATTCTCTAGTGATTTTGGCGACCGTTTCTTTATCGCCAGCTCTCAGGCTTTTGTAGAAAAGGTTAGCCAGCTCGGGTACGAAATTGAAGACTGCCGATGAGTAAGTATTAACTCCTATGGAAAGGTAAGCCTCAGCAATAATCTCCGCTGTAGGTACGCCCCCAATATACGACAAGCGGCTGCCTACCGATTTGATGGTGTCATTAAGCTCCTGCATGTTGCCAGTGCCGTCTTTCAGGCCGATGAAGTTGTCGCAGTTGTCGGCCAGCTTTTGGATGTAGTCGGCAGAAAGCACGCCATTGGCCCGGTTGTAATAAATGACAGGTAGGCTGGTGTTGTCCATAATGGCCTTGGCGTACTCATAACAGCCGTCTTTCGGGCACTCGGTGAGGTAGGGAGGCATCAGCAGCAGTGCACTCATACCAGCTTTTTCGGCTATTTTGGCAAAGGCAATGGCTTCCGGGATGCTACGGCCCACGCTGGAGATCATGGGTACTTTGGCCTGCACGGTTTCGGCAGTTACTTCCACGATCTTTTTGTACTCCTGCTCCGAGAGGGAGAAGAATTCGCCAGTTCCGCCGGCTACGAAGATAGACGACACCTTGTGTGTCACAAACCAGTCGAGGCGGGAGGCGTAGGTAGCGGGGTTGAACTGGCCTTTTTCATCCATATCGGTGATAGGAAAGGAGAGGAGGCCGTCTTCAAGGGAAGCTTTTATTTGGGTGAGGGTGAGTGACATGTGAAGTAGGTTTCAAATACTGGAGGCTAATATAGAGATCATTTGGGTTTGATGCACAAAGTGGTTAGTTGCATCTGTTTGAGCGCCAGTAGCAAGCTCTTGAGTTATTCCCCGGCAAACCAATCTCTGTTTTGGACAGCCTGCAAAAAAGAGATTGCTAATTTTCTCTAAAATAGTTAGACTTCTTTTTTAACTGTCATTTGCACTCACCATGAGAAAATATCTGTCGATGCACCATTACCCGATTTCAGTTTCCCTTGTCATTTTGTTCCTGTCAACTGCGTGCAGCAAAGGGCCTGTCGGCGACTTATCTATTTTCCTCAGTACCCCCGATTTGGTGGCCTTCTGGACTTTCGGCGAAGAACCCGGGGAGCAGCGTGTGTCGGTGGGAGGCAGCCAAACACACTCGCTATCGGAAGTGGGTGGGCCCATTGCCCGGGCCGATGTCGGGCCTTTTTCAGGTTACTCGGCCTACCTCGATGGCAGGCAATACCTGAGCATTCCTTATCAGGAAACCGGCGACCTCAACATCTGTGGGCCCAATGCGCAGGTATCCATGTTTGCAGTTGTGAAGATTCATGACCTTGAGCAGAGCCGCACCATTGCTGGCATGTGGAGCGAAGGGAAAGGAAAAGATGATGACACAGGCACCCGGCAGTATGCCATGCTGATGAACATGCCTACCTACGGCGGGCCAAGACAGCTCGTGCCTCACATTTCTGCCGAAGGCGGCGTTACCATGCGGGCCGACAGCACCAAATTCCCCTGGTGTGCCGACTATGCTGCTACCAAACAGGAAGTGCCAGAGGAACGCTGGTGCACCCTGGCTTTTACGTACGACGGGAAATACATCAAAGCGTATATCGATGGGGTGTTTGAAGAAAGAATGCCAGACCCTGCCAGCGACAAAAGGGAGGACCCCTACTTTATGCAGGAAGGGCCTGGTGGTGGCAACCGGGGCATGAATCCCTACTATCATGGGCGGGGCATATTCTGCTACGATGAAACGCTGCACGGTCAAACCAAGCCCGACGGTGGTTCAGCTTTTACGGTCGGGGCACGCTACGCAGTGGGCTCCATGCTGAAGGAAGCCACCATTGGCTATTTTGGCGGCCTGGCGGTATTTGATAGAGCGCTGACGGATGAGGAGATATTGAAGCTGCATGAGGCAAGCCATATAGAGCAATTGAAGTAGGTGTCTAAAACTGTTTCAGCTGGGTATCTTCGCAGCCTTCGCCTTGGTTCGTGTCTCACGAAACAGGCGGAGGGGAGTAACGAGTGCGTGAAGATATGCACCAGAACCTTTGGATAGATAGCTTTATCTATTTCAAAGCTTCTGTCGATATGGTGATTACATCCAGTCGTTAATTTGCGAAGGGGTATTCTTGAAGTGGAAAAAGGCTATACAATTTACCGACAGCTGCACTGACTACTTGAATAGCCCGCCGCAGACTTGCAGTGCTTTTGCCCAGCCTGGGCAAAGCTGCCGCAAGCTTGTTTTGGATTTGCCCGGGTTGGGCAGGGGGTGGGGAAGAAGTTGTGCAAGCCAAAGGCATTGCACCAGCGTTCAGTGCTTTTAGCTGGCTTTGCTGGTTGGACTTGCGAGGCATTGCGCTGACATTTGGTGGCTTAGCTCAGCGGTTTAAAAGGGAAGAGGTTCAGGCTTTACGCAGCTCTGCCGCAGCATTTTTTATACTTAATGCCACTTCCACATGGGCAGTACTCATTTCGTCCTATTTTCTTATTGAATTTGATAGTCTTTCCTTCATTTATGCCGTCAAATAGAGTTTTGACGTAGCCTTCTAGTTCCTCATCATATTGCCATTTTTCATTATTGAAAGCAATAGCATCAATAGTCCTTCCACTATCCTTGAGGCAACCAATTCCAATCCAGACATTAGCTCTGCTTTTATATTTTCTACCTCTGCTATGAAGGTAAAGTCTTTCCTGTAGCTCTTCGAGATTATTATTGTGCCAAGAAATGAAGGTTAACCCATGAGTTGATCGCTCGGGTCCTGACATTAAAGTAAAATTATGAGTCTTTCCATCTAGCTGGGTTTTTTCTTTAGTAAGCCGCAGTTGATTGGTCAAGTTGTCCCTTGACACTTCAGACCAATCGAGAAGATGAAATATTACGTCGGTCTTTTTTGGGAAGTTGAAATCGTCAATTTGATAGATTAGATCATCAAAGAATTCATTTTTCCATTTGTTTCTAACTTTATCAGTTTGAGATGAAGTCTCGATGCCGAGTTTGTGAGGGTAATAATTTCTGTCAATCAGTTGCCCGTATTCACGGTCAATCAACACATGATCGTATTCTGGATTTTTCCATAATTTCTGCAGAAGATGAAAGCCCAAAAAATGCATTTCTTCGTCGGAATGATAGTGATCCATCAGATTGATTCTTTGCCTCACATAATAGAATAGATCATAGGGGCTATTCAGGTAAAATAGAATTAAATCTAAATCGAAGATTGTTAAGACAAGAGGGTAAGGGGCTGTATCATTTTTTTCAAGCAGTGATGGTAGTATTACATTAACTGTGTCAGTCTTTAAATATTAAGCTTCAGTCTGTCTCCAAAGATAATGGAAAGTTGAGCTAAAGTCTGGTTCCAGTTGTGTACTGGTCTGTTCCACTTTGAACAGATATTCTCCTGAGCCAGGAACAGCAGTTTCATCAAAGCATCTTCAGAAGTAAAGGCTCCTTTGCTCTTGGTTACGTTGCGTATCTGTCTGTAAAACCCTTCAATGATATTGGTGGTATAGATGATACGCCTGATCTCTTTGGAGTATTGGAAGTAGCAGGAAAGCCTGGCCCAGTTCTTTCTCCAGGAGTCGATCACTTTAGGGTATTTGCTGCCCCAGACAGCAGCTAGCTGATCCAGCTGTCTCTCTGCTAACTCTTTGGTGGAAGCCTGATAGACGGGCTTAAGATCCTTCATAAATGCCTTGAGGTCTTTGTAGGACAAGTACTTCTGAGAGTTACGGATTTGATGCACCACACACAGCTGTACCTCAGTATTAGGGAAGATTGACTCTATGGCATCAGCAAAGCCTGTCAGGTTATCTATGCTAGCAATGAAGATGTCTTCAACACCACGGTTCTGCAGATCTGTAAGCACCTGCAACCAGAACTTAGAGCCCTCATTTTCATTGATATACATGCCCAGAAGCTCTTTGTAGCCCTCCTGATTCAATCCAATCATACAATACACTGCACGATTGAGTACCCTGCCTTCATGACGAACTTTGTAGTGAATAGCATCCAGCCAAACAAAGGGATAGACCGACTCCAGAGGCCTGCTGCGCCACTCTTGCACCAGAGGTAGTATCTTGTCTGTTACACGGCTTATGGTGGCGGTAGACACGTCTAGGCCATACATTTCCTGTAAATGATCGCTGATATCACCATAGCTGGCGCCACGGGCATACAGGGCTAGTATTTGCCTGTCCAGGTCAACACCTAAGGTTCGCTGGCGCTTGGGAACCATCTCTGGATCGAAGGTACCATTGCGATCCCTGGGCGTGTCTATCTCGACATTGCCCAGACTCGTTTTCAAAACCTTACTGCCCTTACCATTCTTGCGATTAGGCACTTCCTCGTCCAGATGAGCATCCAGCTCACCCGAAAGAGCTTCTTCAAGAAATTCCTTAAGTAATGGAGTGAAGACACCTTCTTTGCCTAACAGGCTGTCTCCTTGCTTGAGCCGCTGAGTAGCGCTCTTCTTGAAGGTCTCATAGTCAAATTTTCCTTTTTCCATTTATATCAAGTTATCGATTTTTACTAAATCAATGACTTGACACAGTTATTGTAACACTCTCCAGTGATCGGGCTTGGTGAGTTAGTGCAGGATAGTTTTCGGTCGTAACAATGAGAATGTATACATCTTCTATATTATCAATGATATTAAGCCTATTTCCATTTTCATCACGGAAAATCGAGTTTTTCTCAATGATTTTTGTTCGGCTTGTCATTCCCTGTTCATAGGCATCTTGAACAGCTCCTTTAAAATCGGTCTTCAGTTGATTTGAATTTCCTTTGCGAGACAATTGGGTTAACTTCTTGGACTTTACCTGAACGCAGATTGCCTTGTTGCCTAGAATGCATAGAACGTCAATATCAGTATCATCGTACCCTCTTTTTGATTCAATTTTTATGGACTTATAAATTCTGTTTTCACCAACAACAGCTTTAAGGAGTTCAAAGGCGATTTCCTCTCCAGCTTTACCTCTACTTTCCGCCAGGCTATTTCGATAGGATTTGTCTTCAGTCATCCAGTAGTAGGGGCTTTCGTAAACTGCTTCAAAAACAGAAAATATGATTGGGACAAAATATTTATCTGATCCGAATGGAATTATAGGGCTCGCTGAGAGAATGTTAAAATCTCCGATGTTTTGAAAATTTTCATTTCGTCCAAATGGAGAGTTGGCTATTGAGAATTTTTTTAAGAATCTTGAAATTTTGTGTTTTGGAAGAAAGTCGCTTGGTGTGATAGAAAATAAATCTAGAAGTCCCAGATAAAATGATTTCCACCCGTTTTCAGTTATTTGAGTTGGATCTAGCCCTTTAGCAAGATTACTTTCTGCTTCAAAAAATTCCGAAAATTGATAAAACTCCAATAATGCAAGGAAGTCATCTCTCTCTTTTTTTGGAATTGACTTACCTTTTCTTAAGTCCTTGAGGATTTGCTGCTTGTTTTCTTTTAGCCCTATGAAATTAACTCTTTGAAACTTGTCTTGATGTAGTTTTTTGATGTGAGTTACAATTTCAAGGATATTGTCGAAGTCAAAGTCAGCGTTTCTGTTCAACCATTCTTCATTGTATTTATACTTTCTTTTAAGAAACTCTAGATATTGAATGTCATATATTCCATCACCAGAATAGAAGATTGGTTCGATGAACATATTCTCGTCTCCAAAAAAATCTTTATCGTTTGGAGCGTTTTGAGAGCTAGGATTTTTGATTAGTTGTTCTATTTTAGCTTGGAAGGGTGCGGTGGTCGAATAATGCAATTCTTCCATGAGGTGATAGGTTTTTTTCTTTAGCTCAATTAATTCAAATGGAGATTTTGGGGTTTCTAGTGAAATTTCATCTTGAATTAAGAACCCAAGAAGCATAAGAATTTCGTTCTTATTCAGTCTCGATCGATAGTCGGTCTCGTGCATCGCTTCCACATTTAAGTGAAAGTCATCCACTAGGATTAAGCAAATGGTGTATAGGAACCCCTTTGTTCTTACCAGCTGTTTTATATCCATCAGTACTTCGGATGTATCTCTTAGCATTATTCGTATAACTTTAGATTAAAGTCTGTGCGCAGAAAGTGTTTTTGAGTAGCTGGTGTAATTAGACCCTTTTCTTTTTGGAAGATAGGATAGATGAATCTAGCATATTTAGCGAAAAAAAAGTCAGTATTTTGCTAGGGTTTATCTAAGAATATAGAAAAAATGCAGCCCCGCCCTAGCCCTCGTTGTAAACGAGGGCTTCTGAGGCTTGCGCTTGCAGCGCATCTTTACATTCCAGACCAAATAGAGGAGAGATAAACATGCGTTACAAACGCATATTCCAAACGCCCTCGTTACACATGTCCGCCCGCTGGCGGAAACGAGGGCGAGTTCCCTACTTCTTCCCCTCAATATCAATCTTAGCGTTCTCATTGATCAGCTTGTCGTTCAGCTGGGTCACTTGCTTGTCGAGCAGGGTTTGGAATTCTTTCTGCACCCTAACCATCCGTTCGTTCAGCACGCCTTTTACCTCGGCCTGCTGGCTGGTGGGCTTAAAGTCCGCTCCCTTGGCCGTTATGTCGCTCGCCAGGGCAGAAAGCCTGCCATAGAGCTGCATCGGCGTGCGGAAGGCGTCTTCCCGGGCTCCAGTCATGTGAATGTCGTAGAGCTGGCCCGCAATGGCCGTGGCCTGGCCCTGCACCGCCATCAGCTCCTTCTTAAGTTTGGTGTTTTTGATCGTGGGGATCATCTCCTCCAGCTCTTTTCTGATCCACTCAACCCGGTCAATCATCTCTACCACGGTGTTCATAGCGTCACGCAGCTGCAGGGAGAACGCCACCTGCTCTTCTATTTCCTGCTGGGTGCCTTCAGTTGAAGGATCTTTCAGTACGTCGACGGTTTTGATGATTTCCGTATCGCCCACGTTTATTTTGACGAAATACTGTCCGGGCGCTACCCTTGGTCCCAGCTGTCCGCCCATCAGGTCGAGGTCCCAGGTCACAAGAGGCCGCCAGCCTTCTCCGTTCATTTCTACCCAGGGGCGGCCTTCTGGCTTCGTCCTGAGCTTGGGCTTAAAGGTGGGCTCGTAGCGCAGATCCCACACCGTTCGGTTTATGCCAGCAGTTTGCTTGCCTTTGAGGGTGCGGACCACCTCCTGCTGCTGGTTGAGGATGGTGATCACCACTGGCTGTTCCACAGAGTCCTTCAGGTAGTAGTTCACGCCCACACCATAGGCCGGGTTTTGTCCGGCGTTCAAGCTAGGCCCATCGGTTTTGATGGCTTCTTTTTCCTGGAAGCGGTAGGCTTTGCGCAAGTCAAATGCATGCACCGCTGTCGCCTGCACCTCTTCAGAAAACTGCCGGATAGGGGAGATGTCGTCCATGATATAATACCCACGGCCGTAGGTAGCCACCACCAGGTCGTCGAAGTTTTCCTGAATAGCCAGCCAGTACACAGGCGCAGGAGGGAGGTTGTTTTGCAACGGCAGCCAGGTGGCGCCATCGTTGGGCGAGTAGTACACGCCATTGTCGGTGCCGGCAAACAGCAGCCCCTGCTTCTTCGGGTCTTCCCTCACCACGTGTGCGAAGCTCAGGATAGACTTAGGAATGCCGTCGCTGATTTTCTTCCAGGTCTTGCCGTAGTCGCTCGTCTTGAAGATATAAGGATCAAAGTCGGCCATTTGGTGCAGGTCGATGGTGATGTAGGCGGTGCCTGCGTTGTAGCGTGACGGCTCTATGTTCGAGATAGTACCCCAGGGCGCCACGGGAATGTTTTTGCTTACGTTCGTCCAGGTTTTGCCGCCATCCTGGGTCAGCTGCACCTGTCCGTCGTTGCTGCCTGTCCAGATCAAGCCTTTTTGAATGGGCGATTCTTCCACAGCAAACAACGTAGCGCCATCAAACGTCATCAGGTTGTCGATGGCAATGCCGCCAGAGTTCTGCTGATGGGTTTTGTCGTTCAGCGTCAGGTCGGGGCTGATGAGCTGCCAGCTTTGGCCACCGTCGTCGGACTGGTGCACATACTGGCTGCCCACATACACCCGGTGTGGCGTGTGCGGAGAAAAGCTCAGCGGGAAGTTCCAGTGCCAGCGATACTTCAGATCGGCGGGCTTCCAGCCATACCCGGCTTCCGGCCACACCCTCACCTCCCGGGCATGGCCTGTGCGCATGTCGAAGCGCTGCAGGCCACCGTCGTAGCAACCTGACCAAATGATGTTGTTGTCGAGCGGATCAGGCTTGGCGAAACCACTTTCGCAGCCGCCCACACCCTGCCACAAACCAAGGGGGATATAACCCTGCAAGCTGTTGCTGGGGCCCCGGTAAGAGTAGCCATCCTGCCGGTTGCCGTACACAAAATAAGGAGCATTGTTGTCCACGGCCACGTGGTACATCTGCGCAATGGGCAGCACCACCCGCTGGAAACTCTTGCCATGGTTCAGGCTGATGCTGGCGCAGCCATCGTGGGCCACCATCATGCGGTCGGCGTTGGTGGGGTCAATCCACATATCGTGGTTGTCGCCACCACCACGGGGAGGGCGCTTTTCCAGCGTTTTGCCGCCATCCAGCGACTGCGAGAAGCGAACGCTCATGAAGTAGATTTCATTTTCATTGGCGGGAGAAACCGCAATACGAGTGTAGTAGGGTGCCCGCTCTGCCATGTCGTGGTGATTGCTGATGAGTGTCCAGCTTTCACCGGCGTTTTCTGTGCTGTACAGGGCTGGGCTTTTGTCTTCAAACAGGGCGTACACTTTGTTGGGGTTGCCGGGCGCTACTGCCACAGCTGTTTTGCCAACAGGATGGTCTTTGCCTCCCGGCAGGCCATTAGCGGCCATCGGCTTCCAGGTATCGCCGCCATCGGTAGATTTATAAATGCCGCCACCGCCACCGCCGCTGCGCAGTCCCCAGGTGTTGATATGAATGGACCACATGGCAGCGTAAAGCACATTGGGGTTGGTGGGATCCATGCTCAGGTCTGCAGCGCCTGTGTTTTCATCCACAAACAGCACTTTTGTCCACGTCTTGCCACCGTCTTTGGTGCGGTAAATACCCCGTTCCTGCTGTGGGCCGTAGGTATGGCCGAGGGCTGCTGCATATACAATGTCAGGATTCGAAGGATGCACAATCACCCGGCCAATGCGGGCTGTTTTTTCCAGTCCCATATTGGTCCACGACTTACCAGCGTCGGTCGATTTGTAGATGCCGTTGCCTATAGAGTGCGCCGGACGAATCAGGAAGGTTTCGCCGGTGCCCGCCCACACTGTAGAGGGCTCGGTCGGTGCCAAAGCCAGGGAGCCGATAGAGGAAACGTTCTGGTCGTCGAAGATGGGATCCCACGATACGCCGCCGTCTTCCGTTTTCCAGATCCCGCCTGAGGCAGCGCCTATATAGTTGACCATGGGGTTGCCCGGCTCGCCCACAATGGCAATGGCCCGGTTGCCCTCAGGGCCAATGAAGCGGTACGAAAGGTCGTCGAAGACCTTTGAGTCGACCTGGCTGAATGACAGGAGGGGGAGGAGCAGGCAGGCGGCTATGCCAGTCAGGCATTTGGACACAATTGAGTTCATCTGTTTGGCTTAGGTTGTAAACCTAATTCTACTCAATTGGCGGGAATGTGGAAAGGAAATTTGGGTGATCGGTTGATTAAAGAGGTTATTCTCTGCGGAAGTGCAGATGGAACCTTTTTAATCCGTTGCAGATAGTGACCTCGTTAATGCGTTTCGCTACGGATAGCCAAGTGTCCATGGCAGCCTGCCAGTATTTTGGCATCAGCCTGCGCAATGATGGCGCAAGACTTACTAGTTATCGCTCAGTATCTTCTTGGTACTAATCATCTGATGTAGGTGGGCAATCAGGTCGCCAGTGCTCTGAAACGTGCCGTGGTTGTGGTATATCCCCGACAGAGAGCTGAGCTCTTCCATTTCGTCGTTGTACAAGTCGACATGGGTGGTGAATGATAGGTTGGCTTTGTCTATCCTGCCGCAAGCCAGCGCCGTATTGATCCGTTTGCTGCACCTGCAGCTATTTTTTGGGTTGTACACCCCACAGTTACTGTTCAGGAAGCTGCCCAGAACGCTCCGTGCCTGCTCAAGTCTTTTGCGAAAGTTTTCTGGAGTGCCTCCCATTATCTCTGCGCCTACTTTACTGTTGATCTTCAGGGTGCTGCCCAAAATGAACGCTGTCCGTTGTTCTCTGTTCAGGCACTGCAGCATGGCCAGGGTGCAACTGGTCTTTACCTCCTTTTCCAGCAGGGCTTTGTCCGGTAAGTTATAGTCGGTTGGCATTTTGAAATACTGAAGATCGGCTGCATAGACATCGAAGGAGGTGAGCACACCCTCTATTTTGGTTTGCTTTTGGCTGATCAGGTAGTTGGTGGCCACCCGATAGGCCCAGGTTGTGAACTTACTTCGCCCGTCGTACTTGCTCAGGTTGGTGACAAGCTTCAGGAGAATTTCCTGTGTAGCGTCTTCTGCATCCATCTTGTTGTAAAGAAACCGGACGGAGAGATTAAATATAAGGCCCTGCACCGAGGCGATCAGTTTTTCCAGACTTTGTTTGTCGCCTTCCAGGCACCGTTGTACTAGTTTTTGATCTTCCATTGCGTTCAATTTAAGCAATAAAGGATATGCTTGCCAGTGCATATCCTTTATTGACAGGATGCCTTATTGATTGAGAAGTAATTGTCCGTGAGGATTGTCCTGAATCATCAGCCAGCCGCCGTTGGACTGCTTTCTTAAAACGGCTACCGACAAGCCACTTTGTTCAATTTTAGTGCCGTCATGTAAATGCCCGGTCATTTTCCATGGAGCAACATGCGTGGCTATATCGCCGGATACATATACTTCGTGTCCGCTAAATGTGTACTGAGGGTTCATGCCAACAAATTGGGTAAAGGCCGCCCTTAAATTCTCTTTGCCCTGCACAGGCTTTTGAGGCTCAAACATCACAATGGCGTTGTTTTCATAGGTGGCAAGCACCCCGTCGATGTCCTTGGCTTCGAATGCCGCTACCATTCTCTGAATGGTGCTGAATACTTTCTTTTGCTCTTCATTAAAGTTGTTGTCCATTTTTGTTCGTGTTTGTTGAATTGGTTGGTGGTGTTTTTCGATTTGTTTGGGTGGTGCAAAACCAGCGACGGTCATGCCACAGGCCAATGCCATCCATACGATGTTTGTTTTTTTCATAGCTCATCTTTTAAAAGGCCGCATTGTTGCGGCTTCAGTTCATTAGACTGCTATAAAAAGGGAGTGTGAATTTTTTCGGTGATTATTTTTTGCCTGATGCAGGCACTCTCCACGCATTAACCATTAAAGAGGTTACTATGTGCGGAAGCACAGATAGTAACCTCTTTAATCTGCTCCAGCACACCTGCCCTCGAGTTTGCCATGTCAGCGTTCGGGAGTGTGTCTCACACACCGGAACTGCTCACCATTGCTGAATAATGATACATACCTGGTGATCCCTCAGTGCAAATTCTTTTGCTCCCCAGGGGCGAAGCGTGACTTTGCTAAGGTTTGGATGAAGAAACTCAGGGTGTGCGGCGCTTACCCTTTTGTACACTTCATCAATAGTATTTGTCACAAGCCTGAACTCAGGGTTATGTTCCTTTGCCAGTTCTTTATGTTCAAAAAGGAGCATTTGCAACTCGCCCTGCTTGATCACACAAAACGGATTGTTTGAATTGAATTCTTCGTGGCCCATACTGAATCCAAGGCAATCCACAAACATTTTTAGCCCGTCTTGGATATCCTGATAGTAGACATTAGGAACTAACCTGGTAAAACTCATAACTCAATTTTGAAATGATTTTTGTGAACATACTGAGCAAAGATGTCCTTTATTTTCGTTAGTGATACTTGATCACAGTCAAGAAATGTATGGATTGTTCCCTGTGCGGGCATCGCATGAATTGCTAATGGCTAAACTTCCCATTGCAGCCGTCACTTCCTTTAGGATTGTAGGGAGAGAAAATTCTAAGAATGTTTGCAGTGTCTCTATCCAGCTCACTGCTATTCCCATGGGGATGCCGTTCCACGTCGGCTCGCTCGTTCCTCACAATCGGCATGACGTTGGAGTTGTGATGGTGGATGAGCCCATTCTGGTTAGTCACTCATACACAATACTCGTATATGCTACCCAGTGGTGGTTGGTAGAAAGCGCCGATACCGTCATCCCAATGTCTTCCACTTCCATGAGGGGATGATCAATGCTGGTTTGGTAGCCCAGGAAGGTGCCGGTCAACGGCTGGCCAGTTTCCAGCACGTTCAGCTTGTTCGCAAACGACAGCCCGAAAGGCACCGAGTACCTGCCGCACCACACCCATTTGTACTCTTTGTAATCGGCTTGCTGCACGGTGTATTCCGTGAACAGCTTGATCTTTTCGGCTGAGAGCTCGTTGGTCAGGCATTTGTCAATGATTTCCAGGTCCATCTGCCGGGCCTGCTCTGTGCCGGCTGAATCGGTGCCCATGGGCGCTAGCGTGGTAGAGCCGCCCCAATCCTCGTCGCCATAGTGCACGGCATCATTGGAGATCACAATAGCCACGTCTTTGCCATACGTCCATCCCTTGGCCTCCAGGATCTCATGCACAGCCTGGGCCAGATGAGCACTGATCGAGTCGATGCCTGTGTAGCTGATGTAGGGCACCAGTATCGGGACGATTTCCGCCTTCCGGTTCTTTTTGTGGAGCCATGGAATAATGGCCTCCAGCGAATGCTCAATCACCTGCATGCTGTCGTGCACAATAAAGTCCTGCTCCAGCAGGCGACTCATGATGTCCTCTCCCAGTGATGAGACCTTGATGCCTCCATAGGGCGACTCCCATTCGGTAAAGGTGCCAAAAACCAGCTTGTCCTGCAGGTCGAAATTGCGGGCCCGGTGGGCTACGCCAATGAGGATGATGTGGGGTGCGTTGATGCCCCGCAATGATTTGTAGTAGAGCTCACCGGCAAAACGGTAGTTGTCGTGCGGGCTGATGGCGGCCTTCCACTGTAAGTCGTTGGCGGTGTCTTGCAGGTGCAATCTGTTGTAAATCGAATCCATTTGCCAGTCGTGCTGCGCATAGCCTCGTGCCTGGCGGACTTTTGCCTCCGGCGCTTGTGTGTTCTTTTCATCTGATGGTTTGCAGCCAAAGCTGACAATGACGATAAATAAAAAAAAAGGGAAAGCTCTCATGCCTGGTGGTGGTTGGTTGAGAGGCAAATGTAGCTGTTGGCTAGTGTCTTTCCAGTGATTTTATCTGGGAGGCGAATTAGTTAAAGGGGTTATTCTCTGCGGAAGGGCGGATTGTAACCTTTTTAATTTTCTAAGTATGTTTTCATACCCCGGTATCATTGGTGCTGGTGTGTGAAGACACCCACCAGAACGACGGAGGGATACTGGTGAACTCTCCAAGGCTCTTAACAATCCGGTAAACATCCTAACCAATCCTCCTCTGATTTCCCAACCCGACCGCTCGTCAATTTAATCGGCTTTTTTCGTACCTTATGTAAGTGATTACCCTGGCTACTTCGTCTTACAGTAGCAGGTCAACCGCATGCCCGATGCAGGTTGCAAGCCTGGTTGAAACAATGAAAACTAATAGTCCTACTTAAAATAATAAATGAATGAAAATGGAACCAACTAGAAGAGAGTTTATAAAGAAAACAGCCGTGGCCGGGTCGGTGGCGTTTGCACTACCCACCATCATGCCGTCAAGCGTTTTTGGTGCCAACGACCGGATCAATGCCGCTGTTTTAGGCGTTAATGGCAGGGGCAAGAGCCATATCAAGAGCTTTATGGTGCAGGACAATGTTCAGATCACCCACCTGTGTGACCCTGACATGCCTCTTCTGAAAAAGCGCCAGGCAGAGTTCAAAGAAACGTACAAAAAAGACGTGCTCCTTGAGCAGGACGTTCGCAAGATCATCGACAACAAGGACATTGATGTGATCAGCATCGCTATGCCCAACCATTGGCATGCATTGGCCACTATCTGGGCTTGCCAGGCGGGCAAAGACGTGTATGTAGAAAAGCCAGGCTCTCACAATATATGGGAAGGCCGCAAGATGGTGGAAGCAGCCCACAAGTATGACAGAATAGTGCAGCATGGCGTGCAGCTAAGAAGCTCACCAGCTATCAATAAAGCTATTGACCTGATGCGCAACGGCTACCTGGGCAAGGTATACATGTCACGTGGTCTTGTGTTCCGCTGGAGACCTAGCATAGGTGATCAGGGATTTTCTCCGGTGCCAGAAGGCCTTGATTACGACCTGTGGACTGGCCCGGCAGGCAAGCGTGCCTTCACCAAAAACCTTGTGCACTACAACTGGCACTGGGCATGGGACTACGGCAATGGCGACGTAGGCAACCAGGGTATTCACGAAACCGACCTGTGTATGTGGGGATTGGACGTGGGGCTACCTACTAAAATCACCTCTATGGGTGGTAAATTTCTTTGGGACGATGCCAAAGAGGTGCCTGAGGTGCTTACCTCCATCTATAACTACCCTGAAGAAGGTAAGATCATCCAGTTTGAAGTGCGTCCGTGGTGTACCAACACTGAGGATGGTGCCACAGTGGGCAATATCTTCTACGGTGAAAAGGGCATCTTAGTGGTGGATGGCTATGACAAGTTCAAGACCTACATGGGCCAGGACAGAACGCCGGGCGAATCAGGCGACGACGGCATGGCGTCGGGCACTGGCATGGACCGTGGCGACGGCGGCACCGACGGACACTTCAAGAACTTTATCGAGGCTGTTCGCAAGCGTGACAGGTCTGTGCAAAACGGCCCTGTAGAAACGGCGCACCTTGCCTCAGGACTGGCGCACCTTGGTAATATTGCCTACAGGCTGGATCGTGTGCTGACGTTTAATCCAAGCTCCGAAACCTTCGTAAACGACCCTGAAGCCGATAAAATGCTGAAGCGCAATTACAGAAAGGGATTCGAAGTTCCTGAGATAGTGTAAGCGAAGCATCTGGATGGAACAACGTATGAAAATGAATAAATCACGTCGTGATTTTATAGGAAAAAGTGTTATTGCCGGAGTGGGTCTGTCGTTGATAGACCCACTTATGGTAAGTGCGTTTGCCAAAAAGTCGAAAATGAAGCTCGGCCTGGTGACCTATCAATGGGGGAAAGACTGGGATTTGCCTACCCTCATTGCCAACTGCGAAAAGACAGGCTTATTGGGTGTGGAACTGCGCACAGAACATGCCCATGGTGTGGAGACAAGTCTTTCTGCCAGTCAGCGGGCGGAGGTGAAAAAGCGATTTGCTGACAGTCCGGTGAAGTGCCTTGGCTACGGTTCTAATTTCGACTACCACCATGCCGACCAGGCAAGGGTTCGCAAGAACATTGAAGGTACCAAGCAGTATCTTCAGCTTTGCAAGGATATCGGATCTACCGGCATCAAGGTGAAGCCCAATGGCTTCCCGGATGGGGTTGCCAAAGAGAAAACCATCGCTCAGATAGCGGCATCGTTCAATGAATGTGGCAAATATGCAGCTGACCTCGGGCTGGTGGTGCGGGTGGAAGTTCACGGCGAGGGAACCCAGGAGTTGCCTAACATGAAGGCTATCTTTGAGCAGGTAACGGAGAAAAGCGTGAAGATGTGCTGGAACTGCAACGATCAGGACCTGTGGGAACCAGGGCTGGAAGCCAACTTCAATTCTGTGAAGAAATGGTTTGGCGACACCGTGCACATTCGGGAGCTGAACGTGGGTGAATACCCTTACCAACAGCTTATGAACCTGTTCAACGGTATCAAATATGATGGCTGGATTTTGCTTGAAGCCCGCACCGAACCTACCGACAGAGTGGCTGCCATGAAGGAGCAGTTGCAGCTGTTTAATAAGATGGTGGGGAATAGCTAAGACTGTTTTTGTTCCGGCGGGTGTCCTCACACGCCGGGATTTCTTCCCTCTCCTCCCTCAGAGTCCCTTATCAGGAGGCGCTGAGGGAGATCGGGAGATTGATGTTTCCCAAAGCGTGAGAAGACATTCGCTGTTCGTTCCCGCAGACTACAAAAGTTTGGTCAAACAGCTTCTGCTGGCTAACGGATTGAAATGCAGGGAATGGCTGCAATCCGGCGATCCAGCGAAACCTTTGTAGTCTTTTCTTCCTGCTGATAAAACTACCTCACAGCCACCTTTTGAGCCGGGGCGTATTGAGAAATAATGGCTTTCACTTCTTTCGCTTCGTCGGTTCTGCCCAGGGCTTCCAGCGCCGCTAGCTTTCCACGCAAGGCTTTGTTGCGGTTTTTTCGGTTGGTCAACGATTGGTTGAACTGGGTTAATGCTTCTTCCGGCCTGTTTTGCGCCAGCAGCCAATCGCCGTATTGTTCAAAAGAAGGGTAGGCGATGAAAGGCGGCCCTGCATCGTAGGAACACTCACTTTCAAGCTGTGTTGCTTTAGCGAGGTGGTCTTCTGTTAATGCAGCATCGCCCTTTAGCTGCGCCAGCAGCGCTCCCATCTGGTGAATCACGACCTGTGTTTTTTTCAACCCCTCTTTGGTAGGTGCATACCGGGTGGGCCCTGCGCTGCACATGGCTATGCCTTCGTCATTTACCAATAAACTGGCTTTGCTGAGCTGACGGTTAAGCCCATCAATTTCCACCTGGAGCCCTGCGGCGTCTTTTTTATCGAAAGCCAGCGAACTATTGAAAAAATGCATGGCCGACTTTTCCGAAAGTCCAAGCTTGGAGTAGTCTACTTGCTGTGGCGTGAGCCCTTCCGGCCAGTACCCCGCCTCGATGCGCTGCTCGTTTTGCATGGTAATCAAATAGCTCTTCGATGCGGTGGAATCCTGGTGGTAACCAATGATCTCAGCCAATAAATCAGCCGCTTTCTGATACTCGCCCGTCTGCAGGTAGCCGTAGTGCAGCCAGGCCATGGCATGATAGCCTCTTTCCTTACCGCCAAGTCCTTTTGCCTCCATGCGATGTAAGCTTGCCTGGTAGGAGGCTATGTTGGAGCTCACTACTTTGTCCCACATACCAAGGGCCACGTAGATATGCGAAGGCATGTGCAAAGCGTGGGAGGCGTCGGGCGCCACGGTGGCGTATTTGTCGGCTGCGGTGAGGGCGATTTGGGCGTATTCAGGATCGTCATTGGCGTGAATCATGTAGTGCAAAGCACCCGGGTGAGTGGGGTTCTCTGCAATGATGCCTGCAGCCACCTCGGCGGATTTATTGAGGTTATCCTGGTTGGTATAGCCAGCCCACATAAGGCCCAGGGCGTAAAACGCTGCTACTTCCTGATTGTCGGGGTTGGCCTCATATACCCCGGCCATATGATCGGCATAGCGCTGGTTTCGCTCATCGAGCTCACCTTCGCCATAGAGTATTTCTACACCTTCCCAAAAGGCAGCCTCCAGCTGATTTTCTGCTTTGGCCATCCTGGCTTCTTTGGTTTTCCCAACAGCCTGAATGACTTTGCGCCCGGCTTCGACATCTTGCAGGCCCCAGAGCGCCCGGTAGTGGGTCATGGCCAGTCCCCAATGAGCCATGAGCTCGTCAGGGTCGGCCTCAATGGCTTTTTGGAAGGCCTCGTTCGCATCGTCATATTCGAAGCTATGCAGCAGCAAAAGTCCCTGGTCAAAAGACTCGCTTGCCTTGTCAGATATAGAGAAGCTGTGGTGGAGGTCGCCCAGTTGAGTGTCTTCACCTGAAGACGATTGCTGAGTGCACGATGCTGCGATAAGAACGAAGAGCGAGAGAGTCAGGGATATAACGGTCGGTTTTTTCATAGGATGAAGTTAATGAAAAAACGCATGTTAAGTAAATGATGTGCCGGGTGCAATTGCGGAGCGACAGGTGGCAGTTTACTTGTGCACAGATAGTGCTGGCTCCCGGGAAATGCATTATTTTAGCGTGCAGGCAAATTCATCTGGCTGCCAATATATTTTGCCATTTTTGAGCTTATCAGACTCAATATCATCCCCAAGGGTTCCAATTGAGTTGCCTAAGCAGTTGCGGATATCGGGTGCAACAGTGGAGCAATTGGGACAGCAGTTGCCGACATAAAAAACCGCCATTCCCTTGTATTCAGCCTGATACACATAAAAAAACTCAACAAGCTCGGATTGCTTTAAAGTTTCTATTTCCGCATCTAACCAGGACAAATCGTCGCACGGAATATCTTCTTTACATGAAAAGGTAAAAAAAGCAACCAATACGAGGAGGAGGTTCTGTAATCTCATTGTCTGTCGAATTTGTTGTTTCTGATGACACCCCAACGCAGCTTATGGTTGGAGTAAACCAGCCTTGCCTCCCTCTATGGCCCTTAAATGTTGATTTTGTTGTTGCTCAGTGTCTCCAGCCGATTCCTTTCAGGAGAGACTGATTGAAACGAAAGGGTGCGGAGTTGATTACCCGATCATTTGTTTGAGCGGCAGGACGCTGAAATTTATCACTCACAAGCCTGCCCGGATGGCGGAGACCCTTGCGAGATGAGGTTTCCTGAAGAGTCATGGCTCTTCTGACTTATTTCTTATCTGCCCACTTTCTGTGCTTCTCAATATAGGATTTGTACTGCTCGAAGGTCATTCCTTCTGTTTCTTTTGCTATTCTCTCTTTTTCCTTCCTGAAGAAGCTGACGGTATCGAATTGCTTTTCTTTAATCTTTGTCTCCATAATTGACAATTTCTTTTGGTGAACGAATATCCAGCAGCCCTAGACCGTTTTTAACGTTGATTGAGTTATAGCCCCTGATTCTAAATACATTGACAATATGCTTAAAATTCCAACTCACCAGATAATTCACTTTACACAGTGTTGCAGTAGCGATGTGTAAACAATCATCATAGCTCGTTCTTCCTACAACCTTTTCGTTGATGTATTGGTCGGCGAGCACGAAGCTTTCTCCAGTAATTTGAACCAGCTCAATATTACTTTGCGGCAAATGCTGGAAGTGCGTTCTTACTCGCTCAGGCGCATTTTCTAATTCTGCGATAGTCAGGTCAGAATAAACGCAAGTGATTTCTCCGTTCTCAACCATGCCAAAAAGGTTTTTCTGTTTCCATTCGGAACTCTTCGTCATAAATTCCGCCAAAAATAGACGTATCAAAATATAGCCTTGGTTTCACAATTTGAAGTTAGTGATTTCAAATTTGATAGTTAACGTTTCTAAACTACAAACAGGTTTTTGTTGATGAATATTAGCCGTCTAGTGCCCACTTGTCGCTGCTTCTCTCACAGAAAATGCTTCTCTTCCATTCCCCAATCCTTTTTATATTAGCCTACCCAATCACAATAATGCATGAAGCACCTCCTCTTGTCCCTGTTTGCCGTCTGTATTTGCAGCACTTTGGTTGTCGCCCAAAGCGCCACCAATTTCATCATCAGCCAGCAACTCATCTTCCCCCCACAGTCTGAGCATACCCACGCCAGCAGCCTGGTCATTTTGCCCAACGGCGACAAGCTGGCTGTGTGGTTCCAGGGGAGTGGTGAACGCACTGCCGACGATGTGCGCCTGATGGGAGCGAGGCTAAAGAAGGGCACGACCAGCTGGACGGCTCCGTTTCTCATGGCCGACACGCCTGGTCTGCCTGACTGCAACCCCGTACTCTTCCTGAACGGAAATGGTAAGCTTTTCCTGGTGTGGATTGCCGTGCAGGCCAACCGCTGGGAGAACTCCATTTTGCGGGTGCGCACGTCGACCCGCTACAATACAGCCGGTGCCCCGGACTGGGACTGGCAGGACAATATCCTGCTGGCACCCGGAGAGGCATTTGCGGCAGAGGTGGCCGCTAAGTTCAAAGACCTGCCGGACAACCCGGCTGGCTGGGCGGAGTATGCGCCGTCGTACGACAGAATGATCATAGAAGCCAGCAAGGACGAACGCAAAACCAGTACGGGCTGGATGACACGCATCAAGCCGCTGATACTGCCCAACGGCCGTATTCTGCTGCCGCTTTACTCCGACGGCTTCAATATGTCGCTGGTGGCTATTTCCGACGATGACGGTGCTACCTGGCGGGCAAGTCTGCCCATTGTTGGCCGTGGGCCGATACAGCCTGCCCTGGCACTGAAAGAAAACGGAGACATCGTGGCACTGATGCGGGACAGCGGCGATGCACCGTCCAGAGTGCACAAGAGCGTGTCGAGGGATGGCGGGGAGTCGTGGAGTGCCACAGTAAAAACCGACATTCCCAACACTGCCAGCGTGGAGCTGCTCAAGCTGAAGGATGGCAAGTGGGCCTTTTTGGGCAATGACATTGACGATGGCCGCTACCGGATGAGCCTCTACTTGTCGGACGACGAAGGCGAGACCTGGAAGTGGAAAGTGCACCTCGAAGACCACGAAAAAGGGGATGGCAGCAGCTACTCTTACCCCTGTCTGGTGCAAGACGACAAAGGGCTGCTACACATCACCTATTCGTCCCGCACCAGCGAGATGGAGAAGTCGATTAAGTATGTGGTGGTGGATCCGGTGAGAGTGATAGGCATGTGAGACACACCAGAACGGCATTACAGATTCCTCAAAGTAGGATCAAAGCTCCTTTTTCAGAAGTACCTTGCATACGTTATCTCAAAAAGTAATTCAGCGACCTGCCCCTCTGATATTGTTACGGTGTTAATACCGTCCGCTGTGCCACGATTTGCATAGAGGCTGTCACCTTCCTGAACAAAAACGCTATAGATTCCCGGTTCAAGATAAACCTCAAAAAAGCCTTTTGCATTGGAGGTTGTTGTCGCAATTAAATCAGTTTTAACTGTTTTGAAGAATATCAGCGTACCTTCAAATACTTCTGCGTCTTTTCTGGTCGCTTGCTGATAGATATGGATAGTTCTTTCAACGGGAGTGATTGACCCGCTAGCACATATAGGTGCAAAATCTCCTTCGTAGAGCCAAACATCTCCCCATAGCCCCTGCTTTATAGTAACAGCATCACTGTTTCTTTTTGGGTCTGCTGGCCAGCAGTCTGAATCGTCGTCTTGACGGCAGGAAAATGAGATAAGCAGAACAATAGCTGACACAAGCCATGGTTTCATAAATAAGGTTTTTTGCTCCCAAGTGATCGAATTTACTGTAAATCAACCATTTTTTATTGCTATATATTCTATTATTTATTTGCAAAAAAGTTAACGCCGACTTCTGGTTGTTAGTCTGGAGGTGCCGGTGAGTGGGCGTAACAGTAGCGGTGAACCGGCGAGTGAGACACGTACCAGAACGACTTTTATTCACCTTCATCGGGCCACCCGAGGTAGCAGGCCAATAAGCCCAGGGGAAGGAAAAGTACGATCAGGTATCTTCCGTCGTTGGCCAGCACGTAGTCGGTGGGGTTTAATGGGTTGTAATAGATGCGAATATGCTGGTCTTCTGCACCTGTGGCTGGTGAATCACTTTCTTCGTCATCATCTTCTTCGCTAATGTGATGGATGACACCCTCATGATCAGTAAAATCCATGAGTGTCAATCGTTCCGCCTCTGGCCCATCATTATTTAGCACTGTTCCCGTAATGATGGCCTCGGTGGGCGTCCAGTAAAGTTGTGCATAGAGATAGTTCAAAGGAACGAGGACGCTCGTGGCCACCAGCGCTACACCGGGAACGAGAAACCAGAGTTGATAGAGTTTGAACTTTCTCATCGCTACGAGAACTGAAGTGTTTTTGCGGTCAGAATAAAAAAAAGAAGAATTTCAAAAATAAATAGTTTTAAATGTGTTTGCCCCGGAACCAAGCTACCACATTTTCAAAAGAAAGAAAAAACCAGTAGCTGATGTGCCGCCAGTTCCGGAGGGGTTCGTTGCTGCTAAAGCCAGGCCTTTGCCACCCCTCGGGCATAAGCCTTTGTGCAGGTACCTGTTAAGCGCTTGTCTCCCTACCTTATAAGCGCTTATGAGAGGTGTAGTAAAGGCGTTAAAAGAAGTGGGACAACGCCTTATCGTAGGTGAGTAAAGGGCTTATCAGGAGGCTATGGTGCGCACCATACCTGGTCAGTGGTAGGCAGCATGGATAGTGAGTGCTGGGCAGCAAAGGTAGTGGATGGTGGGCAGGCGTCGGTACGGCGAGCTTAGCCTACTGGGGAGGAGCCGTCAGACGCCGGAAAGGGAATGCGGCCCTCTTTACTTGCAATTTCCTGCTAAAACCGGGCCAATTTGAGGTGTTTAGGAAAGCTGATGGATAGCCAAGGTACAATAGTGCTTGTCACTAGCAGTGAAACGGAGCCGACGCAGGAACGAAATCCAAGTGACCTGGCAGTGTGTTTATCCAGCTCAGTGCCATTCACAGGGGGATGCCGTTCCACGTCGGCTCGCTCGTTCCTCGCCATCGGCCCCACCTACACTTTGTTTCGGTGGACAAGCATGACGTTGATGTGGTGAGGGAGGATGTGGCCGCTGCACCACAAAAGCATCCACAACGACGTCATTTCGATCCGCTAACCGGCGGAGAGAAATCCCCCTGGTCTGGCACTGGATTCAAGAGTAGAAAGTATAAATGTACGTGGCTGTCGCTTAGCACCTTTATTTTAAAAGCTCAAAAGAGTCCATAAAGCGATGTATAGATTCATTGTTGCTTTTGCCTGTTTCTGTAATGGTTTGCAACATGTATGCCCTGTTGTTTATCAGAAAAAGCCTCATTCTGATGATTGCCATTCCTTGGCCATAGTCTACTGTAATTTCTCTGCCAGGATAATCAGCCAGGTTTTTGACTTCTTCCGTTAGCAACTTTCCTTTCACATTATTTACAGCTCCGTCAATGGCGCCTCTGAAGAACTTATCTAAAATATCCGTTCTATCTGAATTTATCAGGGAGTCAGGGTATTCTGTAACATTCGTCATATAAAGCAGATTGTCGTCATTTCCTTTTTCAGAAGCATCGTACATGACGATATTCATTTTCAATTGGCCTATCTCTGAATCTATCATTTGTGGCGTTGCTGTTGGTTCCTCCGGGAACTCAATTTTGAATCCAAATTCTTTGTCTTCAAAAAGAAACCATTTGCCTAAAGCGAAGCTTGATAAAACTGTCAGTAATGCTATTGAGGTGAGTAAATGGGTGTCAGATTTCAGATTCATGTTTGCCTGGTTTTTGAGAAAGCGTCTGATAGGGGTGTGGGAGTTTTATGCCGCTCCGTTTATGCTAAAAGTTAGCTGTTGTGATGCTTTCACTGCGGCTGAATAGTTTTCACATTCAGATGTCCGCCCACAGCCCTAAGAACTTTTAGTATCGTTTCAAATTGAGGTTTTGATCCATGTGAGAGTGCCTTGTACAAACTAGGGCGACTCAAGCCTGTTTCCGCAGCAATTTTTGACATTCCCTGAGCTTTTGCTACATGTCCAAGGGCGGCAATTATGTCCGATGTTTCGCCTTCCTCTAGTACGTTGTTTAGATATTCTGCGATCATATCGTCGTCATCTAAATATTCGGCGATATCGAATTTTGTTGTCTTCATTTTCTTCATATTCCTAAAATGACTTTTTGTACTCTTCCCATAATTGCCGGGTTTTGCACGATTATCTTTTAGCTTCTTTAACCACTTGTCGAATTCGTTGGTCTTTTCCACAGAATACATACGTAAATGTATTCACTTGGATACACTTTTCCAATTGCTGCCAAATAGAAATGTTGAATGGGGTAAGGTACCTCACAACAAAAGAATACCGACCAATATTCTCTATTATCAGTACCATTCTTCCATATTATCTAACAATTGAAAAAGCCAGGAAACAGCTGCCATCATCAGGGGGACGTCTCGCTCGTTCCTCGCCATCGACTACACCTACACTTTGTTTCGGTGGACAAGCATGACGTTGATGTGGTGAGGGAGGATGTGCTACTGAATGAGTTCTTCTACCTACATTTCGTTTCAGTCGGAACGTACGAAGCCGTGTGTGTAAGGCGGCAGTCACCCTACTCTAATACGCCAGCACAGGAGCCATCCCCCCTGAGCCACTGTAACGCTGCCCCTACAAACATTTCCCACAAAATCGTAACTTGGTTGGCGGGTACCCTTACGACCATCAACAATGAGTTCTATTACTGAGTCAACTTCCGAGGCAGTGTCACACCGAAGATGGGTAAAAGTCTCGCATTGGATAGTAACAGTTAGCTTTCTGCTGCTGGCTTTTTCCGGCTTCGAGATACTCATGGTGCACCCAAGACTCTATTGGGGAGAAGTTGGCAACGAATTAACGCCGGCACTGCTGGAGCTACCCATTAGCCGGAACCATCAACGGGATACCTGGGAGGAAAGTAAGCCTTTCTTTGATTCGGATGAGTCGCCGGTTAGTGCCGCACGTACGTCCGATGAGTTAATGTTTAACCAAAATGGATGGGGGCGAAGCCTTCATTTCCTGGCTGCCTGGCTGTTGATCGTGCCTGGAGTGATTTACCTGCTGATCGGGGTTTTTAGTGGCCATTTCCGAAACCATATCTGGCCAAAAAGAAAGGAGCTGACGGCTGCGTCGGTTTGGAGGGATGTGAAGGACCACCTGCGCATGCAGATTGCTCCGGCTACTGGTGGGCCTCACTATGGTTTACTACAGAAGCTCGCTTACATGATGGTTATATTTGTTGCCTTGCCCCTGGCAGTGGTCACGGGCCTTACCATGTCGCCAGCCATCACTGCGGCTTATCCTTTCCTGCTAAAGGTGTTTGGCGGCTATCAGTCGGCCCGTACTATTCACTTTTTTACTTCGCTAACCCTTGAGTTGTTTCTGTTCATGCATTTGGCCATGATTATCAAAACTGGGTTTACACAGCAAATACGTTACATGACCCTGGGAAAGTGATATGAGTAATATGAAAAGGAAAGACATCATTACCAGAAGAAAAGCCCTTGCAGTAAGCGCCTCCGCTCTGGGGGCTCTTTTGTTGCCTGGATGTTCCAAAACGTCGCCACCTACTTATGGCAGTCTGCTGCGCATGGGAGATGCGTTGACCTACAATGCCCAGCGAACCCTGTTACCGGGACAATCTCTGGCGAAAGAGTACAGCTTTGGCGAAATCTCATCGTTTCCAGCTACGGGCACTATCAATCCGGCTGATAGCTCAAAAGAATACTACAGCGAAGAGTATGAACGCCTCAAGAGCGGGCTATTTGCCAACTGGCGATTGTCGGTGGAGGGAAGTGTGACAAATGCTGGGCAGTACTCGTTGCAAGATCTTCAGCGGTTTGCTTCCCGCACGCAGATCACCCGACACACGTGCGAAGAAGGGTGGACGGCTATTGGTGAATGGACTGGCGTACCGTTAAGCAGCGTGCTCGAACATGCAGGGATATTGCCAGGAGCCCGCTTCATTAACTTCTATTCTTATGACGGATGGGAGGACAGCATCGACATGCTGGATGCTTTCCATCCGCAGACGATTTTGGCTTATGGCATGAATGGAAAAGCCCTTTCAATTCCTCACGGAGCCCCGGTTCGCCTCAGAGTGGAAAAGCAGATTGGCTACAAAAGCATGAAGTACCTTCAGCGAATTGTGGTAACTGACGAGTTTGTCGATCCGGGCGACACCGGATGGGCCTGGTATGTGGGGATTTAGAATGACAGAGAAAGGGGCTGAACCAGTGAAACCCCATAACAACCGTCATTCCGAGGGAGTAAATCATTGAATTCGCAGAACCGATTCCAATACGACCGTGGGAATCTGTCGGATGATGCCAGTGGCCCAAAACGGCGTTTCTGCTAAACCCTGAGCTCAGCGGAGATGTGCCAGAAGCGTCTATTTCATGCCACGTCGTTACAAACAAGGGGGATTGTCAGAAACTAGGTCGATTAGGGAACTTGAGTTATCCGATGATTTCTATTGGCGATTAATTGTAGCGGCGGGACGCCGATATAAGAAACCCACAAGGGAGACCCTTGCGGGATTGGGGTTAGCAGTAACGTGTCAGCTCATGACGCCGTCAATCCACAATCCATCCTCTGCAATCCCAAAATTTCACTACTTTCAAGCCTTCAACGCAAATCCGATTCCTATGTCCTCTAGCAGAAGAGATTTTATCCGCAAGTCTGCCCTTGGTGCAGGTGTATTAGGCGTTTCGTCACTGGCGGCATGTGCCAGTGAAGGTGAACAGAAGCAGGGTGCCGGGTCAGACCCGTCCACCACAGGCACAAAGCCCATCGTGATCGCTACCTGGGCGCATGGCATGCCCGCCAATGAAAAGGCCTGGGAGTTGCTGAGTCAGGGCGGTAGCAGCCTCGATGCGGTAGAGGCAGGGGTGCGGGTAGTGGAGTCAGATCCTGAGGTGCAGACGGTTGGCCTGGGTGGCTTTCCCGACAGGGATGGGGTGGTGTCGCTGGATGCCTGCATCATGGACTATGACAGCCGTTGTGGTTCTGTCGCTTTTTTGGAAGAGATAGAAAACCCGATTTCGGTAGCCCGCAAGGTGATGGAGGAGACCCCCCATATCATGCTGGTAGGAGAGGGCGCTCAGCGTTTTGCGGTGGAGCAGGGATTTGAAAGGAAAAACCTTCTAACGGAAAAGTCGAAGGAGGCTTACGAGAAATGGCTGGAAACGGCAGAATACAAGCCAGTCATTAATATAGAAAACCACGATACCATCAGCATGCTGGCGCTGGATAGCCAGGGCCGACTAGCAGGCGCTTGCACCACCAGCGGGGCAGCCTGGAAAATGCACGGACGTATTGGCGACTCGCCTATCATCGGTGCTGGTCTCTTTCTGGATGGGGAAGTGGGTGGCGCTTGTGCTACCGGACTTGGGGAAGCGGTGATCAGAGTCGCTGGTAGCGCCATGGTAGTGGAGCTGATGCGCAATGGGATGAGTCCTGGTGATGCTTGCAAAGCTATTGTAGAGCGCATCGCCGCCAAGCATCCTTCAGTCGCCGACCTGCAGGTGGGCTTTCTGGCGCTGGATAAGTATGGTAATTATGGTTCCTATGCGATACATAAAGGCTTCAACTTTGCCGTGTACAATAACAACGGCAATACGCTGATTGACGCAGTGAGTAAGTATTAATATCATTTGACTTGTTGATAAGGTAATTTACTGAGGTAATTTTCTATTAATCAGGCAACCTATTTTGGCACAAAAGTGTCGTTGCATAAGATGAAACACATTATTTTTTTACTGGCTATTTGGATGACAGGGGCCAGCACATTCGCCAGACAAAATGACCACTCTATTGCCCGGAAGTGGAATGAAGTGCTGCTTGAGGCGGTGAGGAATGACTTTGCCCGGCCTACTGTTCATGCCCGCAATCTTTTTCACATCTCCGCCGCCATGTACGATGCCTGGGCGGCCTATGATGAGAAGGCAGAGCTCTACTTTCTGGGGAGGTATCACGGAGACTTTTATTTTCCCTATGATGGTATCCAGGTGCCTGAAGACCGAAGGGCTGCTCAGGAGGAGGCTATTAGCTACGCAGCCTACAGGCTTATTAGTCATCGTTTCGCCGTTTCTCCCGGTGCCCAGAATATTTTCCTGATCGCTTATCAGCAGATGCAGGAAAGAGGTTATTCGCTTTCGTTTACATCCACCGACTACTCAACCGGCTCTCCGGCGGCGCTTGGTAATTATATAGCCGAAAAAGTGATTCAGTTTGGTTTGCAGGATGGCTCCAACGAAGCGAATTTGTATGCCAATCAGTATTATACCCCCCTTAACGATAAGGCATTGAATCCATTGATGCCGGGAAATCCTAATTTGAAAGACCCCAATCGCTGGCAGTCGCTGGAGCTTGGTGCATTTATCGATCAGGGCGGTAACCCTATTCCCGGCACCACCATCCCGTTTTTGAGCCCTGAGTGGGGTGACGTCACTCCTTTTTCGATGAATGCGCTTCATTATACACCACATAAGAGAGATGGTCATGAGTATTTGGTGTATCACGACCCGGGGCCACCCGTTTATTATGACGAGGATGATAAGGAGGCCATGGCTGCCTATGTCTGGACATTTAGTTTGGTGGCTGCCTGGTCGTCTCACCTCGATCCATCGGATGGCGTTATGTGGGACATTTCTCCCGCCTCCCTTGGCAACATAGATTACGCCGAGCTTCCTAAAAAGATCGAAGACTATCCGGCCTTCTATGATCTTTCCAACGGGGGAGATATTAGCAAGGGCTATGATGTGAACCCAGTAACAGAGCAGCCTTACCAGCCTCAAATGGTGGCCAGGGGAGATTATACGAGGGTATTGGCGGAGTTCTGGGCCGATGGACCCAGCTCTGAAACACCACCGGGGCATTGGTTTGTGATTCTCAACTATGTAAACGATCATCCGCAACTGGTGAAGAAGTTCATGGGTCAGGGAGAGGTTTTGGACGACCTCGAATGGGATATCAAAGCCTATTTTATCCTTGGGGGCACCATGCACGATGTAGCCATTGCCGCCTGGAGTGTAAAAGGATACTACGATTATATCAGGCCTGTGTCTGCTATTCGCTGGTTGTCCGGCGTTGGCCAGTCCTCCGATCCCAAGCTGCCGAGGTATGATCCCGGTGGGTTTAAGTTGTATGACGGACTTATAGAGTCAGTCAAAGCTGGTGACCCTTTGGCCGGCCCGAACAGAGAAAATGTTGGCAAAATAAAATTGAAGGCGTGGAAGGGGCCCCAGTATGTATTCGATCCGGCCACGACCGACGCAGGTGTTGACTGGATCCTGGCGGACTACTGGTGGCCTTATCAGCGACCGTCGTTCGTTACGCCGCCCTTTGCAGGCTATGTTTCAGGGCATAGCACCTATTCAAGGGCCGCAGCTGAAGTACTGTCTCTGCTAACGGGCAGTGAATACTTTCCAGGTGGGATGGGTGAATTTGATGCCGAGAAAAATGAGTTTCTGGTGTTTGAAGAAGGTCCAAGCGCCGATGTAGTGCTGCAGTGGGCCAGGTACCAGGATGCTTCCGACCAATGCAGCCTGTCTAGGATTTGGGGAGGCATTCACCCGCCTATGGATGATATTCGTGGGCGAATGATGGGGCATGAAATAGGAATTGATGCTTTTAACTTTGCCAACAGGTTTTTTGACGGTGTCACTACTGGCATGAAGGAGCACCAGCTGTTGAAAAGCCAGGTGACGGTGTACCCGAACCCTGTGCCGCAGGGAAACGCCCTGACGCTGTCATTTAACAATCGTATGTCGCATGCTCGGGCTGAGCTTATTACCATGGAGGGGGCATCCGTCGCCGCCAGCGAGCTTTCGGCTGCATGGGCCGGGAAAACCCTCGATCTTGATGTTGCGGGTTTGAAGCCTGGGTTTTATCTGCTGCGCATCAATTCCGGCAACTCTTCGGAAATCCACAAGGTCATTATTGAGTAAGGCGGAGGGGTAGTTTGAGACCAATCTGCATTCTTGGGGGTTGAATGTTTGGTGTGTGGTCAAATAAAAAAGCAAAACTGGTTCAATGCGTCTCGCCCGGCCGGGTTAGGCTTGGACCTTTTGCTTTTTTATCACCAGTCGGGGTATTGCGGTTAAGGGTTAAGCCCCCGTATTTTACACTTGATCCGTAATTTGTCTTCTAGCTTTCCATCCAGGCCACAATGCCCAAATGGTGGTGGTGGCTGACACTTGCTGGTGTGGTGGTACCATCGTGTTTTATCGTCGGCAAACCTGCCGCATCCGATAACACTTGATAACCTGGACCCATTTCTCTTTGAAAGCAATCACGAAGTTCCTGAGATTGATTTGGCGTGTTCAGCATGAAGGTCTTCCATTTCACCGCTGCTATATTTGCCGTCGCCGCCACAGAGAAGATGCTGTCTTTTTTCAGGACGGAATAGCCGTTGATTTCATTCAGCCATTTCCCACGGTAGCGCAGCCTGTCACCCTCTGTTTCAGAATAAACTACTTCGATTTGCCTGGGAGAAAACGCCTTGTCTGATCTTTCGGCCTTAAATATTGCTTCTTTGGCAGCCCAGAGCAGCCAGTAGTTTGTTTCTTCGTCGGTGCCTTTCGGGCAATGGTCGTTGGGATGCGAAATAAACCTTATTTCTCTTCGGGAACGGGGTTTGAGAAGTTGGTCTGTCAGGTCAACAATGTCAACTCCAATCAATCCTTTTTCATTTTTTCCAGGATCACTTCAATGGCCTCACCAATCGTATTCATCTTGTTGATAGACTCATCGTCGATAGTGATATCGTACTTCTCCTCAATATCAAGCACGATATCCACCACGTGGGCAGAGTTAATTTTAAGATCACCAATGAGTTGTATTTCGTCGGAGAGGTTGTCCAGTAACTCTTTTTGAATCACGTAGGGTTCAATAACACCTTTGATTTCTGCTTTGATCTCATCTTTGGTCATACGGGTGGTTGGTAAGGTTTTTACGAGGAAAACTTCCGCAAAATAATACAACTATTCACGTCCCCAAAGCCAAAGTTGGCTTTAGCCACAATGTTGAGGTTGGATTCCACAGTAACGGACGGGATTTTCTCGGCCGGAATGATCTTCAAAATCTCCGGGTGAAGCTCCTCAATATTGAGGTTGCCATGCACAAAGTTGCCGTGCATTTGAAGGGCACACCCCACCAGCTCGATTGAGCCTGCGCCTGCAATGCAGTGTCCAATCATTGATTTGGTGGCATTTACCAAAGGGAAATCGGCGGCCGGAACATTGAGCGCTTCCACCCAGTTGTTGAGCTCAATTGGGTCGGCCATAGTGGAAGTGAGGTGACCAGAAATGAGGTCGATAGACTCAGGTGTAATTCCAGCTTCTTTGATGGCATTTTTGATGCAAGCCTGCACGGCGGCGGAGTTAGGGGCTGTCATGGATCCGCCCATTCTTTGTCCGCCTGAGTTGACGTCGCCGCCGAGAATCTCCGCATAAATCCGGGCGCCTCTGGCAAGGGCTGTGTCGAGTTCTTCAAGCACCAGCGCCCCGGCTCCTGCGCCGGGCACAAACCCCGACGACGTGCTGCTCATGGGCCTTGAGCCAAATGTCGGATTGTCGTTGGAGTCTCTGCAAAGCACACGCATGGAATCGAAGGCTCCCCAGATATACTTTCCTTTGCCTTCCGAGCTGCCACACAGCATCCGCTTCGCTTTGCCACTTTTAATAAGCTCATAACCCATGATGGCGGCTTCGGTGCCGGTGCTGCAGGCAGAAGAGTTCGACATGACCCGGTTGCCTGCCCCCAGCATGCCGTTGAGGTAGGCGCTCACGCCGCTGTTCATTGACTGAGTGATGGTTTTGGTGCCCAGCTTCCTCACTTGTCCGGCATTCACCAGGTCGAAGCGGGGCCCTATGCTTTCGTCCATACTCAGTGCACCACCTCCGTACACGATGCCTAGTTCAGGATCAAATTTTTCATAATCAATAGTAAGGCCTGCATCTTTCCAGGCTTCCAGGCCCGACAGGCAGCCGTAGATCACGCCATGGTTGTCGAGCATTTTGTTGAGGAGCTGAGGGAGAAGACTGAGCTTGTACTCCTCTGACACTTCGGGTTCACCAGCGATTTGACAACCCAGGTTGTGCTCGGCCAAAGTAGGTATCCAGGTAATGCCTGACTTCATGCCTCGCAAGGCTTGCTCAAAAGCTTCTTTCCCTGTGGCATTCGGCGCCACAACGCCAAGTCCTGTGATAACTACTCTTCTATTTAAGCTCATTTTTATTCACTAGTAAGCCAGAGAGATCGCCCTTGCAAATCAGCTGCTTAGAGTCTCTGTTGTGGCATTCAATCCGGCACTTCAACTTACCGAATCTATAATAAATTTTGGAGGAAGTCACCTCAAGTGTTTGCTCAGGGTAGGCTGGCGAATAGAAATCGACGCAGGAGGAGGTGAAAACAGGCACCTTTCCATCCATCCCATCAGGGCTGCTGGTGCTGTTTAGGTACATGCCAAAACAAACCAGGCCAATTTGTGCCATCACTTCGGTGATGATGACTCCGGGAGTGACAGGGTTGCCGGGAAAATGACCCCGGTAGAAAAATTCATCCTTTTTTAGCTTATAGGTTCCTTTAATGGAGTTTTCGTCGGCACTGAGTATTTCATCCACAAACAAAAAAGGTGGGCTGTAGGGTAGTTTTTGAATAATGGCTGCAAAGAGTTCGCTCATAGTAGGTGCTCGCCCCCATCCACATGAATGGTGCTTCCGTTGATCCAGTTAGCTTCATCCAAAGATAGGAGGTAAATGGCATTTGCCACATCTTCAGGCGTCGTCATTCTGCCCATCGGGTTGTTTTTGGTGACCAACTCGATCATCTTTTCGTAGGAGGGGATCATTTTCAAGGAGGGTGTGAGCGTTACGCCTGCCTGTATTGTATTTACTCTGATGCTGTGCGGGGCCAGTTCCACAGCCAGGTATCTGCTCAAAGTTTCGAGTGTTGATTTTGCCAGCGCAATGGCGCCGTAGCCTTCCCATACCCGGTCGTTCCCCATGGAAGTAAGTGTGATAATTCGGGCAGGTTTGGCAAAGAAGTCGTTTTTCAAAAGAGTGCGGGCCCAGGTAAACACATTGAGGGCCATGGCGTCAATTGTCAGCTGCAAGTCCTGGAGGTTAAGTTCCGGGCCGTCTTTTGAAACAAATGGCTTCAGGTTGCCCCGGGAAACCGAATGAAGCATCAGGCCGATATTAGCATCACCCAGGGCCTTTCTGAACTGTGGCAGGTGTTCGTCGATTTTCTCCTGGCTGGTGGCGTCAAAGTTGAAAGAGATTAGCTGGGCGCCTGATTCCCGGATTTCATTAAATGCAGCTTCGATATCGCCCAGCACCGAGCGACGATCTCTGTGGGCCACAAGCAGGTTCCAACCACTTTTGCCCAACTTCCGGGCAGTAGCCAGACCTATCCCTGACGAACCTCCTAAGATCAATGCCCATTTGCTCATGCCTGTATCGGTTTAATGAAACACCTTCTGCGGATGGCAAGCCGGTTACCCTCTCCGGTGTAGTCGTTCCACAGATTAAGGACATTGAAATTTTCTTCGAGCATGGGGCCCGTCATTACGTCGGTAGCACCTGTTTTAATGAAATTATCTAACATGCTTCTAAAGATAAGAACATTTGCCCCAAGCTTTTGATATTCGGGCCTCACCCCAATGAGAAACATGTCGAGGGTTTTGTTAAAATAAAAATCTTTCAGCACGTGATAAAAGCCAAATGGAAAGAGTGAACCTTTTGCTTTTTGAAACGCCTTCGAAAAGGAGGGAAAGCAAATGGCAAAACCAATCGCCTTGTCTTTGTCATTCACAACCACGCTCACATACTCTTTTCTCACGAGGTCAAAATACAGCTTAACGTAGTAGTCAATCTGGGCTTGAGTAAGTGGGTAGTAGCCGTACAGGTCGGCATACGATTCATTCAAAATTTCGAAGATGCTATTAGCGTAAACCAACATTTCCTTATTGGTCTTGAACTCCTTTACCTTGAATTTGAAGCGGCCTTCAACAATTTCGGCAGTTCTTTTTAGCCTTCTTGGGATTTCCCTGGGCACAGCGCCCCTGGCTTCCACCCAATCACATGCCTTTTCAAACCCCAGGGCTTCAAAATGCTCTTTGTAATAAGGGTAATTATAGATGGTAGCCTGTGTGGCTATTTCTTCAAATCCGTCAATGAGGGTGCCTTCAAAGTCAAGATCGGTAAAGCCCATTGGTCCGTGAATGGCCTTTACATTTTTTGATTTGGCCCAATCCTCAACAGCTTCGATGAGCTTTTTTGATACTTCCCTGTCGTCAATAAAGTCTACCCAGCCAAATCTCACCAGGGCCTTTTCCTGCAGCTCTGTGCCGTGGAGAATGCCCGCAATCCGTCCGGCAATCTCGTCTCCTTTGTAAGCCAGAAAATAGGCAGCGGAGCAGTACTCAAATGCAGGGTTTTTGTCTTTACTGAGTGTGCTTTCTTCAAACTGAACGAGCGGTGGTACCCAATAAGGATGGTTTTTATAAAGCCTGAAGGGGAACTTTATGAACGCTTTTAAATCTTTGGAGGTTTTTACTTCCCTAATTTCAATCGACATAATTTACAGAAGGCCGTTTTGTCTGTAATGCTCGGCAGATTCTTTCAACGCATCACCCAAAGATGTGAAAATAAAATCTTTTGGCGTGACATCTTCTTCTGTAATTGCCCAGTCGGCAGTAAGCTCATTCATCTTTTCGGGCGTAAGCACTGGCTGCCCCTTAAAAATCCTGGCAAAAAACTCATTGGCATGAGCGTAAGGCATCATGATAAAAGAGGGGATGCGGATAGTAACCGGATTTTTCCCAATGCTATTCCCAATGCTGCTGTACAACTCGCCGGGAGCGTAGTTTTTCCCATCTGTAGCTGCAATAATGGTGTTGTCCGGCTGGGCAGGGGCGTAGTCCACCAGCAGCCTCGCCAGGTCCCTGGCAAAAATGAACGATAGCTGCTGCGTTGGCTTCGCAAGCAGGGGAGCAATGTTCATTTTGATGGCCTTGAACAGCTTGAGGAAGGCAGCATCCCCAGGCCCGAATACGGCGGTGGGCCTGACAATGACTAACGGGAGCGACATTTCCAAAAGTTGCTCTTCAGCCAATAGCTTGCTTCGACCATAGTTTGTTACAGGCTTTAACACACCGGAGGGGCCTCTGGCGGCCAGGGAGGATACATAGACAAGCTTGCCTTTTGCTGAGAGCAGCCCTTGCTTTTCAATCAGCTTTGCAAACTTTACAGTGAGCACCTGATTCGTTTCGAAGAGCTTTTTAGGATCGAAGGCCTTTGTGAGCCCTGCGTTATGGATGATGAGGTCGAAAGTGCCATAGAGTTGTTTCAACTCCTCCATTTCTTTTTGCAGCAACTCTCCGGAGTGGTAGCTGAAAACGGTAGAAGGAACCTGCAGATTTTGCAGCTGGCTGGTGTCCGACGACTTCCGCACACCAGCCACTACCTGATGCTTTTGACTAACAGCGTATTTTACGATATGGGTTCCGATGAAGCCACTGGCTCCTATGACGAGGACTTTCAATGGGCAGCCATGTTCTTGTCCTGCAACGTTTCGATGCCAAGCTTTTTCATGGTGTTGTAGATTTTTTCGACTGCAATATCAATTTGTTCTTTGGAGTGAGACGCCATCAGGCTAAAGCGTATCATGGTGTCTTCGGGGCCTACAGCTGGTGGAATAACAGGATTGACGAAAAGCCCAGCTTTGAAGAGTTCGGTAGTGAGCTCAAACGTCTTCATGAAATTTCGGACGTAGATAGGTATGATGGGCGTTTCTGTCTTGCCAATATCTATACCGTAATCTCTGAAAAGTCTGTGAGCATGGTGTGTGTTTTCCCACAGCTTGGCTATCAGGGAATCGTCGCTTTCGAGCAAGTCCAGCACGGCAAGCACCGATGCCACTGTAGAAGCTGGCATGCTGGCACTGAAGATGAGGGCCCTGGAGTGGTGCTTCAGGTAGTTGATGGTGTCGGCGTCTGAGGCCACAAAACCGCCAATAGATGCCAGCGACTTGCTGAAAGTACCGCCAATGAGATCGACTTCATTGTCGAGACCGAAATGGCTGGAGGTGCCGGCACCGTTTTTCCCCAGCACACCAATGGCGTGGGCGCAATCGGTCATAATGGTGGCTCCGTATTTGTTGGCCAGCCGCACAATTTCAGGCAGGTTGGCAATGTCACCTTCCATGCTGAACACACCGTCGACAACGATGAGTTTCAGTTGCGAATCATCGCACATCTGGAGTTTTTTCTCCAGTGCGTCCATGTCGTTGTGCCTGAATTTCAGCTTTCTGGCAAACGACAATCTGCTGCCCTCTATGATGGAGGCATGGTCAAACTCATCGAGAATGATGGTGTCTTCTTTGGTGGTGAGGCAGGGGATAACCCCCAGATTTACCTGAAAGCCCGTGGTGTAAACCAATACCGCTTCTTTATTCAGGAACTTCGCCAGCCTGTTCTCAAGCTCCACATGGAGATCGAGTGTGCCGTTCAAAAACCTTGAACCCGCACAGCCGGTACCATACTTTTTTATGGCCGCCGCCGAGGCTTCCATTACTTTGGGGTGGTTAGTCAGGCCCAGGTAGCTGTTCGATCCGAACATAAGCACCTGATGACCGTCGATGGTTACTTCTGTGCCCTGCTCTGACTCAATAGGGCGGAAGAAAGGATACTGACCAAGTCTTTTTACCTTTTGAGGCTCCTGGTAAGTACTCGTACGTTTTCTCAATTTGTCATTCATAGTCTACAACAAACATTGTCACGGCTGGGCCTGTGAAGTAACACAATTAACCTACATCTTCCAATCAAAGGGTGTTGGGAGAACGAGAATAAACTGCATTTATAATCAGAAGAATGTTCATTTAAGGGTGCAGGCTCAAAGTTAGCAAAAAGTATTTACTCTTACTTTTTATAAATTTCATGTTTGTATTCAAAGGCCAGCCCTGCCGCCCCATTGCTCGAAAACTGGTGCATGTAGTCAATACTCTGCTCGTTCTCAAAAAGCTCGTACCTGATCTCCCAATGCCGGTCTTCCTTGTAATCGTTGTTTTCGTACCCATTATAAAGCTCAACTTTTATAGTGTTCCGGCCTTTGGCCAGGTGCGGCGCCAAATCCACGTCAAGGCTAAGGTCTGGGTTGCCGTCAAACACTTTGCTGGTGAATAGTAGGGAGTCATTTAAGTATACCTTCACCTGGTTGTCTGCCTTATAAAACCGTATAAAATGACCCTTTGCCGCCTGCGGTGGTTGTGAGAAAACGAGCTGAGAGATCAGGCAGAAAAAGACAAAAGAAAATATTTTCATAATTCAAATTTATGAAAACATACAAGCATACGAAGTGCCAAACTATTTTGGCGCTGGCAAAAAAGGAGTTCTTAGCGCTATCTTATTAATTGTTAATGCGATACCTGAGGTTTATTAATGCCTGGAAATTTCTATCGCTGATGCCGTCAACAAAATAGCGGTGGTAGTGTTTTGCATACTGTAGCTGGGCTTCAACTGTGAACTGGTCAAACAGCCGGTAGTATTTGGCCGAGTAAGCAAATTCAAACTCCGATGGGTATTTCAAGGCCCCGGCATACTCTCTGAGAATGTAGTCATCATTGAACCTTATTGCCTGTGCCGTGAGGCCGAACATGCTCTTGGGGGTGAAATACTGCGCCTGGAGCACATTCGTATTTGAGCCGGGGCCTATGCCTGCACCAATGATTTGGCCGTTTTGGGTATAGCCATGAGCGATGGAGTAGTGCACATAATAGGTAGGCGACGAGAATATGCTGACAATCTGGAGCTGGTTGGCGCTGAGTTTGGTGTTTTCGTAGTGGAGCTTAACGGTATTTCCGTTGCTGAGTTCAAAAGCCTCGGTGATACCAAGCACAAAGGCGGATGAGCGATCAGGGTTGCGGCCAAATTCCTTAAAGTTTCCCGGAAAGTCATTTCTCGCATACTCGGTGTAGATCTCCAGCCCCAGTTCCGGACGATTCCAGCGGATGGTCGCAGATGCCATTTGGTCGTATTCATCGTTGGTGATGATGCCGTTTAACGGGGTGTCGTATTGCCTTGAAGTATGCGCAAAAGCTGCAAAAACATCTTTCGCTCCCATGCTGCTTCTTTCCCAAAGCCGGTACATGACCCGATGGAGCCCCAGGTTCAATCCCTTAACGAAGCTTGGCGCATAGCCGCCGGTGAAGCCGGTGATGTAACGGTGGTTATTGTTGGGATTGCTGTCATAATAATCGGATTCCTTCAGCATGCCCCAGAAAGCTTTGCCCTCCAGTCGTCCGATTTTTGTATCTACAGGCCTGTTGAAACCAAGGTTGAATCGTGGTATGCCCGCCGCCTGCTGACTCATTAGAATGGGGTTGAAGGTGGCTGGCCCCCAAACTTCATTTTGGGTAGTGAAACCCGCTGCAATGCCCCGGTAAACGTATTTGACCTCAGACTGCCCCGGATCAATCTTGAAAAGGCTTTCGTCTCCATACCGTTCCACCTGGTCCAGCCTTTCGTAGAAAGGGTACGAATATTGACTTTTGTTGTAAATAGGTTGCGGGATATCGATGGCAGCGTTCTGACTATAATGCACAATGGGCGACAAGGTGTAGCTAAAGTACCCATTTTCGCCGGTAGGAAGTTTGCCCATCACACCGGTAGTAAACCATGAATTAAGCCCTTTTCCATTCCAAACAACGCCGTCGTTGTAGCTTCGGGGTGCGGTAGAATTGAATAAAGTGCCGAAAGAGGGATCGACCACAGAAAATTTGTCCGAACTGGTTGAAGGTACCAGGTAGTTATTCCATGGGTTCCAGGTAAGGGAGCTGTCAGGAGCGAAGTCTGTAATAATGGAAGGAAAGGTACCGATGGCCTCCTTGTCGAAATCATTTTTTAAGAGGAGTAGCCTATGGTACTCAAAATCCAGCGTGCCTGGCTGGAGTACCTGACCAAAAAGGCTGGAGGAAAATAGAATGAAAAGTGAAAAGAGGCAGGTTTTTCCTTTATTCATGTGTCGTTTAGCTTAAGGTATAGCTTGGTAAAATGCAGGGTTACTTAGGTGTAATTTGTTTGGTTACTGGACTTTTTTGGCAATTTTTTTGACAACCATGGTTCCTGAATATGTTCTCAAACGTAGCAATTTATAAGCAATAATGAGCGTTTAAAATTTATGAAATTCACCTTATTTTTTTAAGGTAATCTCTTTTGACAGAGCAAATGAATTCTCCGGTTTCTCAGCTATTGTTGCCATTTTTCAAAAATGAATACAAGATGCAAAGTACAGCCTTTGAGTTGGAATAAGTGACCCTTTTTTTGTCGTTTTTGTACCGCTGCGGCGAAATTTGTGCCTTTTCTGGGGCATCGTTTGTATGCCTGATTTCTAATTGGATGAAGAACCTGGTGAGTTTCTGGCTGCCGGTTTTTTTGAGAAAAGGAAATTTTCTTGCCTACTTTGCTGCCTTGCTGCTGAGCGACAAGCGGCGTGTAGAACGAAAAGCCACTTAGTGAAACTAATCTACTCTTTACTTCTGACAAGCTGGAAAAAGCTGTTTTTTGCCATGCTGATGAGCATTGTGGCCGGAGGGTTGTATGCTTTGTCGATCAAGTTTCTTCACGAAATCATTACCAGCGATTCCGGGTTGATGCTGGTGTTTTATAAGCTCAATATCTGCATCATCGCATCCACTGCCATGTCTGTGTTCGCCGGACATTACCTCACCAAAGTGTATGAGGGCCAGGTATCTGACCTCCGTCTTTCCATATCAAAGAAAATCCTGAAGGCCGATTTTTTTCATGTGGAGCAGAACTCTCTTCAAATAATGCCTGTGCTGAATAACGACATCAATACCATTGGTGCGTTCATAAAAACGGTGCCTGATTTTTTTGTTTCAATTTCAAAAGTGGTGGCCTGTGTGGCTTATATGTTCTGGCTCTCATGGCAGCTTACGGCCTATGTGATGAGCATTTACGCCCTGGTGTTTCTGGTTTCGATGATTGTTTTTCCAAGGGTACATAAGCAGGAGAGGATGATCAGAGAGCTGAAGAATGACATTTTCGAGCATATCAATGGCCTGGTGAGAGGGCTCAAGGAACTGTCGCTCAATAAAAAGCACAAGTCTATTTACGTGCAGGATATTATGGGTCCCACGAGCCGCAAACACAGCGACAGTTTGACGATTCTTGGGACGCTGCACATATTCGTGACCAAGATTGGAGAGCTTATCGTCATTGTTTCGCTTTCGGTGCTGCTGATTAAGTACAACGACATTGTGGTGGTGGACAGCGGCTTGCTGTTAGAGTTTTTGACGGTGGTTATGTTCGTTTTGCCGGCACTGATTATTACGACGACTTTTCTTAATAACATAAAAAAGGTGGAGGTTGCCCTCAATGCGATCGGCAAGCTGGGAATTGAGTATCAGCCAGACAGTGAGGCAAAGCAGCAGCCGGTGAGCCCGATCGGGTCTCAACCGGAGCCATTGATTGTTCTTGAAGATGTGGGGTTTGAATATGGTTCGGAAAGGGAAGCAAATGGGTTTCATATCGGGCCGTTTAATCTGACGATCAACCGTGGGGAAATAGTTTATCTCAGTGGGGGGAACGGTAGCGGTAAAACAACACTGGGTAAGCTGATTGTGGGACTTTATCGACCAAGCTCTGGGAAGATTTTATTTCAGGGGCAGGAAATAGACGAACGCAAAAATGAAGACTATCGCAACCAATTCGCAGCGCTGTTCCCCGACTCTCATGTGTTCAGAGGGCTGCAGTACATTGACGATGCATATCTGCAAACGCATGGGGAGCGACTTATCAAGATGCTCAATATTGAAGAGATTGTAAATATCAAGGATAAATCGCTGTCTACCATACGGGTGTCATCGGGGCAGCAGGGCAGATTGTCACTGTTGAGGTCGCTACTGGAAGACAAAGGAATTTACCTGTTCGATGAGTGGGCGGCTAACCAGGATCCGCTTTTTAAACTGAAATTTTACGGTTCAATTATCCCGGATTTGAAGAAAGAAGGAAAGACTGTTATTGTGATTACCCACGATGAGTCCTATTTCCATATGGCCGATAGAATTATCAAGCTTGAAGATGGTCATGTGGTCAGACAGCACTCCGGCAAATAGGCGTTTGGCTAACTCACATCTCTGAGATCGAAGCATTCAGGGCATGGTTTTTTCAGCCCAAAGAGAAACGACCGGTAGGGGAATATGTTTCTGGTGTAGGGAAATTCCGATGGATAAAGTTTGTATTTGATGTTGTCCGTTTGGATCAAATCGTCCATACTGGACCCAAAGGCCAAAAATGTGCAGGTCGGATTATTTTCGAACCAAACGGGGCTGACGATTTTAGCCAGCATCCCACACATCATCATCACTACTGTGCCGTCTTCAAACCTTTGTTCAGCAAGTTCTTCGTAAAGCTCGTAGGAGTTCCTGAAGGGAACCCTCATGATGCGGGGCTCGTCCACTTCCAGTCCCAGCTTTTTGAGTACTGCCAGGTCCTGAAACTCGTTAAGGACAAAGAACAGCTTCCTGCCTCTCAATGCTCCCAGGATAGCTGGAAGCAGCGAGAGGTTATGGTGGATGGTCATCGCCGGCACAGTGAATTCGTCGGCTTGTCTGAGCTCCAGAGCCAGTGTTTTCAGCTCAGGATAGCAGGTGCCGCATGGAACTCCCACAAAGTAATTGTGCCTTTTGACTTTCAGGGCTGTCATCAGTCGCTCAGCCAGCACTGTAGAGTATATCTGCTGTTTTCTGCCGTACCATTTCGCTTCATTGTCTTTGTTAAGGTACTTTCTGATAAAAGTGATTTCTCCATCATTGAGATGAGAAAAACAGAAAGGCACTTTCTTTTCCAGGAGATCTCTCAAACGTGACGCACTTTCGTGGTAGCCGGGGCCATAATTCTTGCTGTATCTGAAAATCTGCGGCTGCGTCGACCTGCCTTTGTTGTACCGGTTGATCTGCAACAGGGTCACCAGCGATTGCAGGTAGGCCGCAAATGAAACAACAGCAGCCAGCGGCTTAAGAAGGCTCGTGGTATTGAATGTGTATTTGCCCTTTAATTGTTGCAGTCGCCTGCGAAAGTGTTCTCTCGATGCCGGGATGTGAACCACCAGTGGATGGGTACCTGTGGCGGTGTTGTGTAATTGATCCTTTTTCCAAACCAGGTCCCGGAAGATGGTTTGCTGCGATGCCAGACCAAATGTCTTGAGCAGCTTCCGCTCGTATTGGAAGAAGAGGAAGCTGTGCCTCTTTGACAGGAGGGGCCAGCTAACAGCGGTGGCTCGCCCACCTGTGCAGGCAAAGAGCTGTTGTTGACCGTCAATGGCGATAGTGTAGGCTGGGTTAAATAGCTGAGAGCTACAGTCTGCATAGAATCGGCTAAATAGCGACTGGTCTGACCGTATTTGTGTCAAAGCTTGCTCGTCGGCAAAGTCGATTCCGTACAAAGCCTGTATGTCGCTCAGCATTTGACGAAGGTGCTTCAATTTGCCCATGAAGGAGCCGGAATTCAGATAGTCGTAGTAAGTGGCGCCACGGGGGTAAAATTTCCAGTAGAAGTATTTGAGGATACGATCTCTGAAATAGAAATTGGCTTCGGCTGAAAATAAAACATCAGTATTGAGCTGGGAAAACAGCTCCAAAATATCAGACTCACCACCGATCAGATCAACATCAAAAGCGTCGACAACAAGCACGTGATCATCGTCGTCAGCGTCTGTTGAAAGAAAGAAGTTATTGAGAAGACTTAGTTTAATAGCATTAGTACTCCATTCCTCACCAATTCCCAGAATTTCCAGGGGCAGGGTGAGCTTTGCACACGAATTCTTCAGGGTGTTTACCCTTTCGTCAACCGTGTTTGCAAAAGTCACAACTTTTAAACTCATCTTTATGAACTGTTTTGCGAGCAAAGTAAATGAACTTTGAGACATTTATCGTCCATAGATACTGATCAAATCAGTCACCCTGCAATGAGTGTCGTTTCTGGACATTGTCGGAAGCCAGATGATACTTATTCTCCATCCTTTGTTCGCCCAACGTCTTATACTAAAGCAAATTTCAAGCAAAACAGCGTTTTCGTAAGATGATGGCTACTCTGAGTGAGGTTTTGAGGTATTTAAGAGTGAACACTCTTTGGAGCTCCAGCTTGCGCATAAGGTCGACCGTTTCGGCGAAGCGAAGTGAAGAACAGCCAATTTATATTTCTCTTTCTACCACACCTGAGCGCATCGCTAAAATCGGCCCTGCCATAGCGTCCGTAATGGACCAGACCTTGATGCCTGACAAGATATTCCTTTGCATCGCCAAAAAAAGCAAGAAAGGGCAGGCTTATAGAATTCCAGCCTTTTTATCGGGCAACCCCTTGGTGGAAATAAGTTGGGTAGAAAAAGACCTCGGGCCCGCCACCAAATGGTTTTATACCTGCAACGCTGATCATATCGCCAAAGGCAGCAACATCATCGTGCTGGACGATGATCAGGTGTATCCGAAGCAACTGGTGGAACACTATCTGCATTGCAGAAGGCAGTTTCCCGGAGCGGCTTTCACATTGCTGGGCTGGCCAGTGCCAACTACCGGGCGGCACACCGACAGGAAGTGTGTGAGTGCAGGGAAAGTTAGAATTCTGGGCGCCGACAATAGGATTGAAGTGACTGAGAGCTCCCGGCAGGTGCATTGCATGCAGGGGGCCTCCAGCTACATGATTACAAAGGGGATGCTTAAACCCACGGCCGATTACTTCGAGAAATATGAGGCAGCCAATTTTGCCGACGACATCCTGATCAGCGGGCTTTTGGCAGCCAGCCATGTGCCTGTGTATGTGCTGCCAGGCCCATTTCAGTTTATTCGGCTTCATTCTTTACGGATGATGAGGGCAGCTAGCTTGTACAATAACACCAATCGGAGTAGCGATTACAACGATCAGCTTTACATGCTTTTCGAAAAAAACTGGCCCGCTGTTTAGTAAATGTACGGGCTCAGCCGGTTTGATCGGTTGACAACAATCCTTAGCCCAAGGCAGCCAACCACCCGGGCAAATTTAAAGATATGCGTGAGGCTTGTTCGGTAGGTTTTTAGGTGGCTCCATCCATTAATCTTCCCAGCTGCTTTTATGTTTTTCACAAGGTGCCTCTCCCTGATAAAGTCCTTTCTCAACACCTCCATTGCGTATAGAAACAAGCGATCCCGTATGGATTGTTGAGACACCTCCGGATATACGACGCTTGCATGCTTTGCCTTGTTTTCTGCTTCCGTTACAATTTTCGACACCCACTCGGGATTTGATTTCTTGTCTTGCTTGTTGTCCCACTTGATTTCTAGCTGGATGTCGAGGTGTCGCATTAGCCGTTTCCATTCGTTAGGCCCGTCCTCGATGCTGATATGAATAAACCTGGGGTCATCCTTGAAAAAGTGTAGTACTCTTTTTCTGTAAATGAGCCAGTCAATCAATATTTGGCGGTAGACTGTTTTGCCCATGATCAATCTCGAAAGACGAACGATCGCTTTGTCATCCGACATGTGCCGCTCGTCGATATGACTGAACCAGTTAAACATGCTGAGAATCCAGCGGGATGGCTCCCGATCCAGCAGAACTATTTTTGCATCGGGAAACCAGGTGGTGAGGTGATGGAAATTGTGTAGGCTGCCATCGAGAAAGTAGTCAAACTTCGAAAAAAAGGCTTCGTTTGGCTCGGTTAGGTGAGAGTACACCCCGAAGTGAGGCGTATGGGTAACCCGAAGACCTTTTTCCTTCAAGGCATTGGTGATGCTGGTGGTGCCCATTTTTGAGGAGCCGATGAAGAATACTTTCATAGACTGTCAGGTGCCGGTTTGTGGAAAAGCTCGAAATAGGCTTGTGCCATGCTGTCCCATGTGAACATTTCCTTCTCGGTATTACTTTTGAACAACTGACCAAGGCTTTTGAGCGCTTCTTTGTCGGCCAGCAGTTTGTCAACTGTCTTGCTCCATGCTTCTCCATCGCCGGACGGCAGCAGCAAGCCATTGAAGTTGTCTTTTACTGCCGATGGAATGCCGTCTACTCTTGCTGCCAGGCAAACCAGCCCACTGATGGCCGCTTCCAGAGCTACGAGCCCAAACCCCTCGTAGTCACCGTCAACATGCAAGTTGGGCATCACAAACAAATCGGCATGCAAAAGCAGCTGATCAAGTTCAGCTTGGGGTAATTTTCCTGTAAATAACACTTTGTCTCTATAGGTCGGCTCTATCATAAGCTGGTCGAGTTCAAGGGCTTCCAGGCCAAAGCCAAAAAGGTGAGCGAGTTTCCTAAAGACAGATGCCGGAAGTAGTTTTGAAAACCACAATATGAGCTTAATGTTCTTTTCTCTGGGCCCAGCAATTACATAAAAGACTGGTGTTTGGGTTTGCGTCAGCACATTTTTTATGAACCAAACAAAGCCCTTCCGTTTAATAGGCCGGCCAATAGATACGATCAAAGATTTGCCGCTGAGATCCGTTTCACATCTTTCTTTGAACTGTGAGTAGATGGCTTCATTTTTTTGTGGGCTTGGCAGCGGCTCAAATCCATTGGGGATATAGTGCGCCCTGGCTGAGGGGATGCCTGCCTTGATGCATTCAAGCCTCGTCTCGTCACTCACGGCAATGACCCAGGCAAATTTTGATAGGTATTTTCGCAGCCAAAACTGGTATAAGGTCGACTTGAAGATGACATCGAGGCCATGGACTGTGGCAGCCATTTTTTTTCGGGTGAGCCAAAGCAGGGGGGTTAAAAACAGTGCCATGAGGCCGTCGTTGGCATGAATGACGGCTATGCGGGGGTTGCTCCAAACCTTGAATAAGCACCACGGAACAACCGAGATGAAAAATAGTGCTTTAGGGTATTTTCCACTAAAGATAATTTTGTGGACTATTGTACATGATTGCAGGTTTTTGATCAACTCATAGCTTTGCTTTTGCATGCCGCCAATGGATGGAGGATATTTGTGCGTAACAACAAGAACTTCGGAATCGCTTCGGCCTGCCAGCATGTGAGGTTTGTGGAAATATGAGCAAAGTTAAGATTGTATTTTTTATTGATGTACTCAAAAAGGATTTTGATGGAGTGTCTAACACCACCAACCAAATTGCCTATCGCCTGCCGAGGGACCTATTTGACGCCATCTTTATCACTCCTCTGCCGCCGGAAGACCCGGAGTTTCCCTTTCCTGTGTACAAGTGCCCATCGATAGACCTACCGCTTTATAAGCAATATAAATTGGCGCTACCCAAGCGAATGAAGGGACTGGAAGCTAAACTCGACGATTTCGCCCCTGATATTGTGCATTGGAGTACCCCATCGGCACTGGGCTGGTATGCTGTTAACTATGCAAAAAAACGCAAGATTCCTGTGGCAACTATATATCACACGCACTTTACTTCCTATGTAGAATACTTCTTAAGGTTTGTACCTGGTATCGATAAGATTTCACCTCCGATAGCCCGGCGGCTGCTTTCGTTATACAAAGATTGCTCACTGGTGTTGGCGCCCACCGAAAGCATGAGTGACTACCTGAAAGTATTGAGAGTAAACGCTGCCAATATAAGAGTTTGGGGCAGGGGGGTAAACCAGCACTTGTTTTCGCCTGCTTTCAGAGACGATGCTTTTTTCTCCCCATACGGCGTCATCAGCGAAAAGAAAATTCTTTTTGTCAGCCGACTGGTTAGTTACAAATCCACTGACAGCCTGATTGAGCTCTATAAGTTGCTTGGCAAAGGCCACAAGCTGATTATCACTGGCGATGGCCCTGATATGGAAAGACTTCAAAGTAAGATGCCAAAAGCGGTGTTTACCGGAAAACTCACCGGTGAAGCGCTTTCCAGGGTATTTGCATCGGCCGATGTGTTCGTGTTTCCGTCGGTTACGGAAACGTTTGGTAACGTGATTCTTGAGGCGATGGCTTCCGGGCTTCCGGTGGTGGCGGCCAGGGCTGGTGGCCCGGCAGATATTATTGAAGATGGCATTACCGGTTTTTTGGCCGAACCAGGCAACACCAAAGAAATGTATGACCGGATAAAAGCATTGCTGGCGGATGATGAACTGCATGCAAGAATCCGGGAAAAGGCGATTTACTATGCCAGCCAGCAAAACTGGGACGTGTTGTGTCAGCGGTTGTTCGATTACTACAAAGATTTAGCGACAATCACCTCATGAGTCTGACCTTTAAGATACTTCAGCTAGCTACGCCAAACATCGATTCTTACGCTGGTTATAGTATTGCCTCTGTGCGGGGCTATGCAAAAAAACATGGTTATCAGCACTTGGTGCAACGCAGCCGGTTGGTTGACGATATGCATATCAACTGGACAAAAATTGCACTGTTGCAAAACGGCCTGGCCGAAAAAGACGTCGATTACGTGGTGCTGTTAGATGCGGATGTTGTCCTCACAACTACCGCCCTGCCCCTGGAAGATTTTGTGAAGATGGGGAATGAAACAACCCACATACTGATGCCTGGCGACACGCCTTTGCTGGGAGGTAAAAGGCCTAACGCAGGGATGATCATTGTTAAAAACAGTCCCGAGGGGAGAGGCATTATTGACTATTGGCTGCATGCAGCCCGCCACGAAGGCAAGCACCTGGCAGATACCCACCCGAGAAATCAGCTGGTGTACTGGAATTTCGTGATGCCCAGATTCAAACCCCTTCAGTTTATTATTCCCAGGTCATTTGCCAGGAAGTATTACCCTGTTTACGATTACCTGCGACAGCGTGGAGGGTTTTTGTGGCACGTGACCCAAACCAACGAGGGGGTAAGAGAAAAGTATATGAAGAGGCTTTACGAGCAACATAGTCCCGAAATGGGCGACTTTCAAACCACTTTAGAACTACTGAAAGGAGCAACCGAAGGGTTGGTTAAGCTGGTTGGGTAACTAATAGTACTTTTAGGCGCAGTTGAAAAATTCATTGCTTAGCTTTAGGAAACGTTAATCGAAGTTTCATTGGAGAAGATTGCCGGTTTGAAAAACACTCAATCATTTTACTGGGAGGAAACCAGAGAGCCACACTTTCAGCGAAGGAAGCAAATCATGAACGAGGTGCCCGAAGTGAAGAAACTTTTTGGGATCGATCCTCTCTTGAAATATAAAGCCATCTTCGTGCTGTTGTTGCAGTTGGCCATTCCCGTGTTTTTTCTACCCGAAAATCCATACCTGTTTGCCTTGTTGGTTGTTGTTGTCGGTGCCACACTTAGTCAGGTGCTTTTTTTGGCTATTCACGAAATCACCCATGACCTGGCGTTTAAAAACCCGGCGCTCAACAATGTTTTGGCCATCATCGTCAACTTTCCTATTGTGTTTCCCTTCAGCATGGCCTTCAAGGTGTATCATGCCAAGCACCACTGGCACCAGGGCAAGGAAGGAGTTGACACCGATCTACCGACGGAAGGGGAGGCGCTTCTGTTTAAGGGCTTTTTCGGTAAGCTGATCTGGCTGGTGAATCAAATTCTTTTTTATGCTGTCAGGCCTCTTATGGTACATCCGATTAAACCTGATAAGTGGCAAGTCATTAACCTGATTGCTCAACTGGTGTTCGTGGTGGTGTTTTACCAACTGGCAGGTATTGCCGGTTTTGTTTATCTCATTGCCTCGTTGTTTGTAGCCGGCGGGCTTCACCCCATAGCCGGCCATTTTATTGCAGAGCACTATGTTTTCAAGGAAGGTCAGGAAACCTATTCGTACTACGGTTTCCTGAACAAGATTACTTTCAATGTAGGCTTTCATAACGAGCACCACGACTTCCCTAACATTCCCGGTAGTCGGCTGCCAAAGTTGAAGAAACTTGCCCCCAACCATTACGACCACCTCTATTCGCACACCTCATGGTCAAAGGTGCTTTGGCGTTTTGTGTCTGAAGAATCGATGACGCTTTACGCAAGGGTGAAGCGCAATAGCTAGTTGCTTTTCACGAAACTAAGGGCCGCTTCAATGAATTTGTCCTTCTCTGAAACGAATGGCTCATGCCAGGAGTCGTCGAACACGGTCCAGTCGACCGTAGTTCCTGTAAGCAGCGCTTCTGTCTCGTAGCCCACTTCAATAGGCACCACGCCGTCTTTTTTGCCCCAAAGAAACTTAACTGGCAAAGTGATTTTTGAAAGCTCGTCTGTCTTATCGAAAGTGAAAAGCACCTTTTCGCTGTAGTCTTTATAAGCCTTTCCATGGGCAAACTGTGACATCGCTGTGTTGGGTGAAAACAGCACGTAGTTCAACACAAACTTCTTGTTTTCGTAAAGAGACAAAGGGTTTCCGTTCAACTCAAGCATTTTGCGGTAGTAGTCCACCCAAACATCGTTCACAGTTGTGGCGTTGACGGGGTGGGTTTCAGCGAATTCTAATGTTTTATTGTCTTCCTGGGCAGCAGCTTCTCTAACCACCCATTCTCTCATAATTTCCATCCAGTGCAGGTTGCTAAAAGTACCGTTCACGACTAACAGCCCATCCACCATTTTCTGATTCTCGCCCGTGGTCAAAAACTGCCAGGCCAGCTCCACGCCGAAGCTGTGCGCCATGATGTAGATTTTCTTACCGGGATACTGTTGCCGGAGCAAACTCACTGCGAAGAATGCATCTTCGCCAAACTGCTCATAGGTGAGCGACGCAGGATCGGCATTGCCGGCGGAGGAGCCTGCAATGCGCTGATCCCAGTAGGCCACAGCTATTTCGCTTTCCATCCCCTTCAGGTAATAGCGGTAGCACATGGCACAATCACCAGGGCCACCGTGGAAAAAAATGACAATCTTGTCAGCATCGAGGTTGCCCCGTACCCAAATGGGCATGTCGGCTCCCTCGTTGCGGAGATAGAAGGTGTCTTTAACGTCAGTCGTATCGTCGCTACAGGCAAAAAGCGCCGAGCAAATCATAAGTATGAGTATCTTTTTCATTTTCTAACAGTGAGGGGTTTGCTGATGCCCGCTTCAAAGGCAATGCGAGTAAGGGAGGATTTGTTGTAGGGGACTTGTTTGAGTATGTGGAAGCGACAGAACCAGGCGAGCTTGGTCTGCTTCTGTACAGAGAGATCTTTTCCAAAGCCAACAAAGAGTGACGGTATAAAGGCTGTCCTTCCCGCAAGGTGCTTTCTTTCCAGTGTGCCTTCTTCCGACACTTCAAAAGTTTGGCCTTCGTAAAACGACCTGAAAAGCCCCGGACTAATGCCTGTTTCAAACAAGCTGCCTTTCTGGTTGACTGTTTTGTAAGAAACCTCCGGCATCACTATCACGCCAATGTGGTTGCCGGTATGGCGATATATGGCCAGCCCGGGTGAGAAAACCAAAGCACTATTTCTGGTTTTCTCCCTTCTGTTCGTTTTCTCCCAGGAATACAGCGGAAGGGAATAGGCCCCCTTTACACCATAATGAGTAAATGTTTCGCCGAAATACGAGAGCTTTACTTCCTGAGCCCGAGCGGAAGAAAAAAATAAGAGGGCTACAGGCAAAAAAATGATTTTATGCATTGTAGTTGAGTTTTTGACTCAGATCAATACGGCGAATCTGCTGTAAGGGTACAGGGGATAAGTAGAATTTTCAGTGAAGCAGGGGGATTTGGGGCTGATGTATGGAAATAATGGCGTGAGATAATGAACTGTCAGGCACCTGGGTCAATTGGCACCAATCCACTTTTTAAACTCTGCGGCCTTGAGTTGGCTGACTGCCAAAGATGCATCGGCCGCAGGATCAAGCTCTATGAGCAGTTTTCCGTTGGCTTCATTTACGAACGACCTGCACGACTTGCGATGAAGGATGAGCTGCCGGTTGGCCCTGAAATAATCAGTCTCGCTCAGGAACACGGATATCTCATCCAGCGTGTAGTTGACCGATAGCCGGGTGTTGTTGAAGGTGGTGATGTAAACAACGGAGTTTTTGATGAACACATTGGCAATATCCTGCAGGTCAATCGGGACATTTTTTCTTCCAATCATTCCTACAATAGACTTTTTCGATTCAAAAGAAGTGTTGCCTGCCGCCTGCGTTTTTGTTTTGCGGTAGAAGTAGTAAATAAGATAGTAGAGGTTGAATTGGGTGATGACAATTATTGTGAAGGGGAACTCGTAAGCGGGGAAAGAGGTGGCAGAGAGAGGTACCTGGTATTGTGCATAGAAATAGATCGCCACAATGAAAATGCAGGCGACAGATGGAAGCGCAATGCCAAAAAAGACCTGAGTGAGAATACGTCGAAGGGGCTTTTCGAACCAATCAAATTTTTGCTGAAGGAGTACTGTAACCATTCTGACATAGAGCCACAATGTGGACGTAAGCGTAAACACAAAAAGGGTGTCCGGCGCAAATGAGCTGTCCTGAAAAAGCTCGAACCAATCCTTTTCTGCTCCAATAGAAATGAACAGTTGAGAGACAAAAAGACTTACACCTAAAATATTCCAAACGTCGTGGCGAAGCGGGAGTATGTAGAGTGGTGTCATAGCAAGCAAAAATCGAACAAAAATCGCAACTTTAGAAAAATGTTAGTCAGGCCAGACCTGCGGTGCTTTATAGACTATCTTCCATTGAAGAATGCAAGTGTATTGTTTGCGCTCATTGGGAACGATTCACCTGATTACGATGGTTGTGTTGTGCAGTAAGTGCCGTCGCTTTTAGTATAAAGAAAAAAGACCGGGAGCATTGCTTTAGAAAAATAATAGTGTTGATGGATATAACTACAGAAAAACTTACCACGCTGTTTCCTGAAATGGAATCAGGCCTAAAAGAAGCCATATTGAGTGAAGGGCATGTGAAAAATGTTAAAGAAGGAGAATTACTCGTTAGCTCAGGCCAGTATATAAAGTCGGCAATGCTGGTGGTAGACGGCCTGGTGAAGGTGTCGAGAGAAGATGATGACGGTAAGGAGTTTCTCATGTACTATCTTGAGCCGGGGTCAGCTTGTGCGCTTTCACTCTTATGTGCCGCCCGAAGTGAAAAGAGTGCCATATCAGCCAAGGCTGTTTCCGATGTCACTATTATTACGGTTCCTTTTGTTTTGACCGAAACATGGCAAACCAGGTACAGAACATGGCACGAGTTTGTGGTAGCAACGTACAGAAAGCGATTTGAAGAGCTGCTCATTACTCTCGACAGCGTGGCATTCAAATCAATGGATGAACGCCTTGTTTTTTATTTGAAACGTCAGATGAAAGTGTCAGGAAAATTGCTGGCCATCTCACATCAGGAGATTGCCAATGACCTGAGCACTGCCAGAGAGGTGGTGTCGAGGTTGTTGAAAAAACTGGAGCAGTCGGGCGCCATTGTATTGAGCCGAAACCATATTGAAATCATTAACCTCGACAAAATTTTTGACTAGTTTTGCCAGAGTGATTATTGTCACTGAAGTCGGTCTTCCGCTGGTATACCTTTGATGAAGGAAATTGAAAAATAAACAACAATGATAGTAGAACAGATATACACAGGATGTTTGGCGCAGGGTGCCTACTACATAGAAAGTGAAGGCGAAGCGGTTGTTATAGACCCATTGAGAGAAGTAGCACCTTATGTGGAGAAGGCCAAAAGAAGAGGAGCCAAAATTAAGTATGTGCTGGAAACCCATTTTCACGCTGACTTTGTTTCTGGTCACCTGGATCTCTCTAGAATAACAGGGGCGCCCATTGTTTTTGGACCGAATGCCAAGCCTAACTTTGAGGCGCATATTGCCAAAGACGGCGAAGAGTTGAAAATTGGTAAGGTAACACTTAAGGTGCTTCACACGCCCGGCCACACCATGGAGAGCACCACATATTTACTGATTGATGAAGAGGGTAAAGAAAATGCTGTCTTCTCCGGCGACACGCTGTTCATTGGCGATGTGGGAAGGCCTGATTTGGCTGCCAAGTCGCACCTGAGCGTGGAAGACCTGGCGGGGCATCTTTTTGACTCGCTGCGAAGTAAGATTATGACATTGCCCGATGACGTCATCGTGTACCCCGGACATGGAGCAGGCTCAGCTTGCGGAAAAAACATGAGCAAGGAAACCACCGATACGCTTGGCCATCAAAAAGAAACCAACTATGCCCTGAGAGCCAATATGACAAGGGATGAGTTCATCAAAGAAGTAACAGACGGATTGGCGCCTCCACCGGTGTACTTTCCGGAAAACGTGATGATGAATAAGATGGGATACGAAAGTGTGGACAAAGTACTGAGTCGTGGACTTCAAAAGCTTTCTGCTGAAGGCTTCGAAGCAGCAGCCAACGAAACGGAGGCGTTGGTGCTTGACACCCGTGACCCAAATGTTTTCTCAAAAGGATTCATTCCTAACTCTATCAATATAGGTATCGACGGTAGCTTTGCTCCCTGGGTAGGTGCATTGATCCTGGATATTAAGCAGCCGATATTGATTGTTGCGGAACCTGGCCGGGAAGAAGAGGTAGTAACGAGGCTGGCAAGAGTAGGATACGACAATACGATCGGTTATCTGGAAGGCGGTTTTGCTACATGGCAGCAAGCCGGAAAGGAAATTGATATCATTGATAATGTGTCGGCCGCTGATTTTTCAACTAAGTACAGTAAAGAGAAGTTGGAAGTGATCGATGTGCGCAAGCCGAGTGAATTTGCCGCTGAGCACGTGGAAGATGCTAAAAACCTGGCGCTGGATTTCATCAATGACCATATGGCCGACTTTGACAAAGAAAAGCCATTGTACCTTTACTGTGCTGGCGGGTATCGCTCAATGATTGCAAGCTCGATTTTGAAGGCCAGAGGTTGGGACAATGTCATCAATATTGAGGGAGGTTGGAAGGCAATAGAACAAACCAGTGTGCCGAGAACAGACTACGTTTGCCCTACCACGTTACAGAAGTAGGAGAGGTGTTAAAAGCAAAGTTATGAGGCTCTCTCAAAAGCCCAGATCAGGTGTCAGGTTGAGCTCGTCGAAACCTTGTTGTTAAACGTTCTCAAGCATTTCGACAGGCTCAATGTGACATTTTCTTCTTAATTAGGCTTTTGAGACGCCCTCGTTGCTTTTTTTAGCTCTTCAAGGATACCTAGTCTAGCTCGTGCTTCGTGTTGATAGAGAATTTATATCTATCACCCCTGTATAGCGACCTTTCAATCTCAACAATTTTTCCGTCTTCGGAGAAGATAGCTCCATCAAGCATAAAGGCTGCCAGCGGCACTGTGTTCTCGAAGTAATTCTGTGGATCACCGGGAGACAGAATGACTGCCCCCATTGTTCTGTGAGCATTGCCCAGTTTAAGTTTATACTGATCTTCGTAAATGGCAATCAGCGGGTCTTTAAGCTCAATAAGGTGAATTTTTGGACAGGCAACCAGGGAAATGTATCTGGTCTCATCTTTCATTAGCGTATCATCGGCATATCTCAGGCGGTGGACCTTCAACACCGGGCCGTCGATCTTCATATGTCTGTTATCGATTTTAGATGACAGGCCACTCTCAAGGATTGTCTTTTCAAGAATAATATCTTTTGGCTTGAACCCCTCTTTGATCAGGTTGCCGTCGAAGCTGTTCTTCATGGCATCGAACGAACCAAGCACTCTGGTTACGTGCCTGTCTTCTGTTTTATTTAACACATAAGTACCTCTTCCTTTTATTCTGGTAGCCCATCCCTGTAATTCTACTTCGTGCAAACTCTTGCGGGCCGTAGTATTGCTCACGTTGTGCTCTTTGATTAATTCATTCTCTGAAGGCACCTTATCGCCAGGTAAAAGCTCGCCTGACTCTATTTTTTGAATGATTTCTTTGCTGATTAAAATGTACTTGGGGACTGGCCTTTTCATTACGCTAAGTTTGGCGGACAGCTAATTTGAAATTTTTTTTTGTCATATTAAAATTTACTTACTACATTAGGTTCTTTAACTTAGTGCGTTAAGGCACCCTATGAAAACTACAACAAAGTATTGGTGGGTCGTATTCCTGCTACTAATAGCTACGTCTTTAAGCTTCCTTGACAGGCAGGTGCTGTCCATTGTCATTATTAAAATAAAGGAAGATTTATTTATATCCGATGTCGAGTACGGATTCATCAACTCGGGTTTTCTGGCAAGCTATGCCATTATGTTTACCCTCGGCGGTGTACTTATAGATAAATACGGTAGCCGACTGGGTCTGGCCGTTTCGGTCGGGTTTTGGTCTTTTGCCACCGTACTGCACAGTTTTGCTGGCAGTGTATTCCAATTTGCTACCTTCCGGTTTTTGCTGGGCATAGGAGAGGGAGGATGTTTCCCTGGTGCGGTTAGGGCGGTTATTGAATGGGTGCCTAAAACAAAACATTCCCTTGCGAACGGCATTGCCATCGGTGGATCTGCGCTTGGTGCTGTTATTGCTCCACCACTGTGTGCATACTTTTTAGGGTTTTGGGACTGGCGCTACATATTCATAATGACTGGCGCTTTCGGGTTTGTTTGGTTAGTAGCCTGGCTTATCATTACAAAAAAGAATGAACTGGCAGAGGCCCCGTCAAAAAGTGAGGTAGCTGAAAATAGAAGCTTCAGCTTCATTAAAGTGCTCAAATCCAGGGAGGCATTGATTTTCATGGCTATGCGCTTTGTGCTTGACCCCATTCTCTATTTCTACATGTTTTGGATTCCCAAGTACCTGAACGAAAGTCACGGCCTTGCTGTAGACAAGATCGGCCAGTTGCTGTGGATTCCTTTTTTAGCGTTGGGCGTTGCGAATGTGACTGGCGGATGGGTATCGGACTTCATCTTTCAAAAGACGGCAAAAGAAGCATTTTCACGCCAGGTCGTCATGGGCTTTGCCGCCCTTATGACGCTGCCAGTAGCAGCCATAGGGCTTTTGAATTCCTATGTAGTTATCTTGGTGTTGGTTGGGCTGGCTTTCTTTGCCCATGGATTATGGATCACCAATTACATTACTTCGATTGGGGATGTGTTTGGTAAAACGGCTTCATCCACAGTTGTGGGGCTGTCAGGGAGTGCCGGCGCTTTGTCCTCACTGGTACTTAATCCTGTGATCGGACTTATTATTTCTACATACTCTTACGACTCAGTATGGATTTATTGCGGGCTTATGTATCCCGTTGTATTTATAGGTTATATGATTTTCACAGCAAAGAAAAAGTCAGCGGCTTTTACTGCCGCATAATTTTTTTTTCAATTTTTAAATAGTGCGTTAAGTTAAAGTTATTAAGCGTTAAGAATTTTAAGACATTATTATGACAAGAATAGGGGTTTTCGGAGTAGGCTATGATAAATACTGGTCTCAGTTTGACGGACTGCTTGATGAATTGATGAGAAAGCAAGAAGTATTTATTGACAAAATAAAGTCTACGGAAGTCGAGGTGGTGGATTTAGGCTTGGTTGATAACCCGGAAAAAGCCTATTGTATGGTTGATAAGATAGGCCAGGCAAATTTGGATCTGATCTTCTGTGATATGCTGACCTATGCCACTTCGGGGACTTTCGGGATAATTATCAAGACCATTAATATTCCAATTGTGCTTGTGGCACTACAGCCATTGAAAGCGCTCGACTATTCAAAAGCATCCACCTATATGCAGTTGGTGAACGACGACATTTGTTCATTACCGGAGTTTGCAGGTGTGGCGGTTAGGATGGGGAAGAAGGTACCCGACATGATTATTGGTACTTTATTCGACGACCCTGAAGTGGATGCTGAGATTGAGGAGTATTGTCGGATTGCGAAGGTGTTGCACGACCTGAAAAGGGCCCATTTGGGACACATCGGTCATCCTATCAACGCCATGCTGGACATGCATTCTGATGCGACCATGCTGACGTCTTTTTTTGGTAGTCACATCGTGCAATGTGAGGCCAACCAACTAATGAAAAGCTACGATGAGGTAACTGAAAAAGAGATTGTTGCTTGCGAAAAGCAAATCCTTGATTTCTTCGACACACCAGATCCTGTTTCGGATCCTATTTCAATGAAGCTCAAGCCTGAAGACCTAAGGATTGCCGCAAAGGTTTGTGTGGCACTGGAAAAATTTGTGGTGTCAAATAAGCTTGACGGTCTGGCTTACTATTATGACGGGCCAGATGATAGTGAGCTTAGGAAGGTCTTTTCTAATCTGATCGTTGGAAATTCTTTACTAACTGCTAAGCACATTCCCATGTGTGGCGAGTCGGATTTAAAAACACTCATTGCCCTTCTGATTTTCGATCGGCTGTCGATTGGCGGGAGCTTCGCAGAGTTTCATCCGGTCGATTTTAAAGAAGGGTTTGTGCTGGTAGGTCACGACGGGCCACACAACATTTCTATTGCCGACGGGAAGCCCGTTTTGAGGAGCCTGAAGAAGTACCACGGCAAGCCGGGTCACGGTGCGGGGGTGGAGTTCAAAATCAAAGAGGGGCCCATTACCATGCTGTCGATCAACTCGACCTATGATGGAAAATTCAAATTCATCATAGCAGAGGGTCAGTCAGTGTCCGGCCCGATCCCTCCAACAGGCAATACAAACACCCGGGGATTCTTTGAACCTGATGTGAAAACGTTTTTAACGAGATGGATCAAGGAAGGCCCAACGCATCACTTTGCGCTGGGTGTTGGTCACCACGCATCAACGCTACAGAAGATAGCAAATTACTTAAACATTGAATCGCAAGTTATCGCCAGCGATAAATAATAAAAGTTAAATAAACACATACTTATGACTATGAAAAACTACTTAGAGAATCTGGTTTTGATTAAGAAAGGGGTTTGTGAAAGGTACCTTTGCATGTTTGTTTTCGCACTGGCACTTCTCGCAGGATTTCCAACGCTTGCTCAAAATCAAAATGGTGCTTCCGGCGCTGGCAAAGTGTCGGGAGTTGTTGTTGGCTCCGATGGGATGGCCATTCCGGGAGTGAGCATTCTTGTAAAAGGTACCAGCTCAGGTACTATCTCCGACGCAGAGGGTAAATACACAGTGAATGTTGATGATTCAAATGCTGTATTACTTTTCTCGTTTATTGGATACCAATCTCAGGAGGTTTCGGTAGGCTCACGGAGAGTGATTGACGTGACCATGGAAGACGACTTCAAGGTACTTGGAGAAGTTGTGGTGACAGGTTACGGAACGCAAAAGAAACAGGATATTACCGGCTCTATTGCTCGGGTAGATGGCAAGGATATGATGCTACCATCCACGTCCAGCTTTGATCAGATGATCCAGGGAAGAGTGTCCGGTGTACAAATTTCGCAAACGTCGGGAGCTCCCGGAGGAAACGTCAACGTATTGATACGTGGTGTAAGCTCTATTACGGGAGGAAATCAGCCGCTTTATGTTGTTGATGGTTACCCGATATCTACTGGTGGAAGCTCTGATTTCTCTTCTTACGGTGGCGGTACTTATTCGTCAGCTGGTATAGCTAATAACACGCAAAGCAGGATCAACCCGCTTGCGTCAATAAATCCGGCGGATATTGAATCGATAGAAGTGCTGAAGGATGCTTCTGCAACTGCTATTTATGGCTCCAGAGGTGCTAATGGTGTTGTGATTATTACCACAAAAAGAGGAGCAGTAGGCAAGCCTACCATCAGCTTCGATATGTCTTACGGCCTGCAGCAGGTAGCCAACAAGCTGGATATGATGAATTCTGCACAGTACGCTGAATTTGTTGCTGATGGCCGGGACAATGCAAGAGTTTACGTTGGCGGTCAGGCGACTGACCCAAACGAAGTAAGGGCTGGCGCTCATTTTGTACGGCCTGAGTTTAGAAATCCATCATCCATCACGACTAATACCGATTGGCAGGATGTGATTTACAGAACTGCCCCCGTAGCCAACTATCAGTTATCAGCAACCGGCGGGTCAAACAATGTTAACTATTTCATCTCTGGCGGCTACTACGATCAAAAGGGAGTGGTTGAAACCTCAGATTACAAGAGGTTTAACCTCCGCTCAAATGTTGACGTCAATCTGACGGAGAGAGTCAAAGTTGGAACTTCGCTTTCAGGCTCTCACGGCTTCGGCAACTTCCCTAACACGGAAGGGCACTACGGAACTGGTGGCGTGATATCTCAGGCACTGGCTGCCGGACCAACGATACCAGTTTATGATACTGACGGCAACCCTTACAACCGCCAGGCCGACGTAACCGATGGATTGGGATGGCTTCAGAATCCATTGAACCTTCTTGCAGGCTTTTCAGACAACAGAAAGGTGACGGATATATACAGCAATAATTTTATTGAGGTGACAATAGCCGACGGTCTTACTTTCAAAACTACAGCAGGTATCCAGTACAGTACCAACGATGCCAAAATCTGGAGGTCATCACTTATTCCAAACTTCACCTCGCTCAACTATCCTTCCAATGCTGGTGCAACCAAAACGGAAACGATGAACTGGTTGAACGAAAATACATTGAATTACAAGCATATTTTCAACCAGAAACACAGCCTCGACGTGTTGGTAGGTTTTACGGAGCAGAAGGAAAGCTGGGACAGGTTGTCTGTTGGTGCCTCTGATTTCCCGACTGATAATGTAACCTTTGTTTCGGGAGGCATTGTCAACGCCGGAACTCATGTCATTTCTGAGTGGTCAATGGTTTCTCTTCTGTCGAGGGTGAATTACTCTTACGACGGCAAATACTTGTTTACAGGAACTGTTCGTAGAGACGGTAGTTCTCGCTTTGGCGCTAATAACAAATGGGGTACGTTTCCATCACTTTCTGTTGGTTACGTGATTTCCGAAGAGGACTTTATGCAATCGGTTAACTTCATCAGCAGCTTGAAGGTGAGAATGAGTTATGGACTTTCCGGAAATAACCAGATTGGAAACTACTCGCACATCGGACTTCTTTCCACTTCAAGGTATGTTCAAAACAACAGCCTGGTGGCAGGATTGGTGCCAAGCAGTCTGTCAAACACCGACCTTACCTGGGAGAAATCGAAGCAAACAAACTTCGGCGTCGACCTGAGCATGTTTGATGACCGTGTTTCGGTAACCGCCGAGTTTTACAAAAACCTTAAAACAGATCTGTTGTTGGGAGTTCAGTTGCCAGCCGCTTCAGGGTTTACTTCCTCGACACAGAATATTGGTGATATCGAGAACAAGGGTATAGAGTTGTCAATTCAAACTGTAAACATCAAGCAAAGCAAATTTGAGTGGAGAACGGGTGTTACGTTCAGTAAAAATAGAAACAACGTATTGAGATTGGCGACAGAAGGTGGCCGGATTACCAATTCATCGTATCAGATTACACAGGAAGGTTATCCGATTGCCAGCTTCTTTATGCAAAATGCCATCGGTGTGTATAAAACTAACGAAGAAGTGACTGGCACACCCGTTATTCACCCCAATGTTCAGGCTGGTGATTTGATTTTCGAGGACGTGGACGGCAACGGCACCATTAACTCGAATGACAGAAAGATTGTCGGCGATCCATGGCCTGATTTTGTATGGGGATTGACCAACAACTTTACTTATGGAAACTGGGGGCTTGGTATCACTCTCAACGGTTCTCAGGGAGCTGAAACCTTTTTCCAGGCGGGAACTATCATCCTAAATAACGCAGGCGTTCAAAATCAGCTCGCCCTTGGCGACAAGAGGTGGAAGTCTGAAAGCGACCCTGGCGACGGATATCAGGGCAGAGCCATCAGGAATAACTATGCAAACGGCTTTGGCACATCGTCTCACTTCTTGTTTGACGCCTCATACCTCAGGATCAAGAATGTAAATCTTTCTTACAGGTTACCAAAAGCAGCCATTTCAAAGCTGGCCCTGTCGAACGCTTCGTTTTACCTGAATGTAAGCAACCTGTACACTTTCACAGATTACCCGGGCTATGATCCTGAATCAAGTACTGCCGGTAACAATGTTGTCAATTCAGGGGTCGACTATCTCACGTATCCGCTTGCTCGCACTTATACCCTTGGTGTAAACGTGACATTCTAAATGCCGGAGAACAACCCTTTAAAAAAAGAATCATGAAAAAGACAATAGCAATATTTACTGTACTTATTCTCTCTCTGAGTTCTTGCAACGATTTTCTGGAACTAGAACCCGAATACGTTGTGAGCGAGACTGGATTTTATAAAACAGCTAAGGACTTCGACACAGCCTTAACTGGCGCATACTCTGGCCTTCAAGACCTGCACAACTTGTCGTTGTTGTACATCACCGAGCTTACTACAGACAATGCGGAAATACAATGGAGTTCCCCTACGACGGCTGAATCGGAGTGCGACGAGATGAACATGACACTCGCCAATTCGTTTGTAGGAGATGTTTGGAGCGATAGCTTCACCGCTATTTCAAGAGCCAACACCATTCTGTCAAAACTGGACGGTGTTGACATCAGTGAAGAACTGAAATCTCAATACAGAGGTGAGGCTCTTTTTCTGAGAGCTTACAATTACTTCAATTTGGTAAGGCTGTTTGGAGACCTTCCCTTGATCACCGTTTCGTTCAAAAGCCCTAAAGAGATAGCGGATTTTGACATGGGCAGAAAGCCGGCGAGTGAGATCTATAACTTGATTGTATCTGACTTAACTGCTTCGGCAGGTTTTCTGAAAGACGTTTCGGGGCTGAGCAAGTCGAGGGCTTCTGAGGGTGCTGCTTCAACGCTCCTTGGCAAAGTTTACCTTACCATAGGAGAACATCAGTTGGCCGCTTCCGTGCTCGAAGACGTGATGGGCATGGGGTATACGCTTGAGGACGACTATGCCGCTCTGTTCTCGCCAGGAAATGACGAGCTTGGAGAGTCTATTTTCGAGGTGAAGTACATGTCAGGCAATGTGGGTGAGGGTAACAGGTTTTCATCTGTGTTTTTCCCAGCCCTTTTCAACCTGGGCATGTTTCCCGGCAATATGCAGGGCAACGGCCGAATTAACCCAACTTCAGATGTAGTCAGTGCTTACGAGACGGGAGATGCCAGAAGACCGGTGTCTATCGCCGACTCTGTGAGACTACTGGACGGTACTTATGGAGATTACCTTGCAGGATTGAAGTTCGTCGACTTTACTACCGGGATACTTGGCGATGGAGGTGTAAACTACACGTCGCTGCGCTATGCCGATGTACTGTTGATGTATGCTGAGGCACTTAACGAGCTTTCAAGAACTGACGATGCTCACGAGTATCTCAATATGGTGAGAGCAAGAGCCGACCTTGATGCTTTGGCAGGCCTTTCGAAAGCCGACTTTTCTCTGGCTCTGGAGAGAGAGAGAAGGGTTGAGTTCTTTAATGAAGGACATAGATGGTTTGATCTTTTGCGCACAGGCAGGTTACAGACAGTAATGAATGCCCATTTTGCAGCAAAGGGACAAAGTTTTACAGTTGAAAATTATGAGATGTTGATGCCAATTCCACAAAGAGAATTGGACATTGATGTGAATCTTGCCCAAAATGATGGGTATTAGCAAAGTAGGTAGGTAGGGTGAAGTCGTTCCAAAGACCTATGATGAGCTTAGCTTCCTTTTTGCGAGGCAAAAGTCTCATCATAGCTTTGGTCCGACCCTACAACCCCTGATAAGCAATTCAAGAGAGCTAGCTTCAGTCAAGCAATCGTAAAACAAATTTCAGATGATGAGTCGTTTAGTTGCGTTGGCCCTGGTGGGTTATATAATGGTTTCTTGTGGTGGAAGTCACGAGCAATCTCAAATGCTAGCGGATAGCAAAAACCTTGGAGTAAAGCGTTTCAATAATATTACTCTGGAGCTATCCCTTAAACCCTTCAAAAAGAATGATAAGCAATATATTGAAGAAGCGTGCAAAGAAATATTTGCTGGCTGGGGCTCATTGGTAAGGCATGCCGATACAGTGTCGCTGATGCTGTGGACGGCTGACGGTTCTGAAATACTGGACTATAGCGGAAGTCTCGATCAGCACCTGGAGTGGGCCCGGTACATTGGCAACCCTAACACCGAACATGAGGTGAATTCCGAACCAGGCAATGCGAACCTTTCGGTACACCAAAGAGCATTTACCTATCTTGAGGAAACGCCAGATTTTAACTACGGCGACCTAAAATACATAGTAAGCACGCTGAAGCGGGTTGGCGAAACTATGACCGGAAAGCCGGTTCGTGTAGGGGCCACTTTTGATCCCGGGCCTGAATTTGCCAAGTCACCCTTCAAATATGAGAAGCACCCTGAGATATGCATGGGCTCTACCATGGGCTCAAAGACATTTGTGGTCTGCTATTCCACGCTAAATGAAGACGGCGATAGTTATGCCGGATTCCCCAATGGCATCAAGCAGGACACACCATTTGGCACCTTCTTCGGCAGCCAATCGCAACATTTTTTAACCGACCTGGGCTTCGACTACCTATGGCTTTCAAACGGCTTCGGCTTTGGTATGGAAACCTGGAGTGCCACAGGAGCCTTATTTGATGGAGAGAAATTCTATCCTGAAAAATTCAGCGATGTGCAGGATAAGATACTCAACTTCTGGACATTATTCAGAGAGCAATGCCCGGATTTCCGCATTGAAACGAGGGGCACCAACCTGTCCACAGGCATTGACCTGGCAGCGGATGGTGTCGATCTCAAAAGTATTTACAACGGAGGCTTCAATCTGCTGCCTCCTCCCAACTCGCCTTGGGCTGCTTTAAATGGCGATTTTGGTCTGGAGCTCGCCGGCTATATGTCACGAATAGCCGAGCTACCCGACGACCGCTACCTGTTCAGGTACTACACCCACGACCCATGGTGGGTGAACAGCCCCTGGCTGGATCGCTATGGCAGAGAAGCGCACGATATTTACCTACCGATGTCGGTTTCTACCATCAACAGCAAGGGTGAGGCCATGCTGCCAACCCATCTTAATTTCCTGACCATTGACGACTCGTATGGCAATATGCCTGTGCAGGTACCGGATGAGGTGACCCCGCACATTCTACAAGCCAGAAGAAATGCGCCCGATCAGGCGGGCCCTGTTGTTTGGGTATATCCTTTTGACGAATACCATGAATGGGCCTCTGTGCAGCCCGAAAGGTTGCCAGAGATCTACTATGGCGATTGGTTTATTCGCCAGGCTATCAACGAAGGTTTTCCTATGAACACGGTGGTGTCTACCGGAAACTTCAGCCAGATCAGAAAAGATGGAAAACCAACTTTTGATGAATCCGTGCTGGTGACAATTGTCCCCGATGCAGGAAGTGAATTGGAGCAGCAATTGATGGCCTTTGTGAAAGTGGGGGGACAACTAATGATCTACGGGCCAGTAGGAAATGGCAGTAAGGAATTCCTCGATTTTATGAATATAAAGGCTGAAGAGCCACTGGCAGGTGAATTTGCGGTGCAAATGGCGATGAACGGGGATAACATAGAAACCAAATCACCTATGGTGATGCAACATCCTGCTGATCTGTCTGGCGGAGGGATAGAAACGATGGTCGCTTCCACGGATAATTCTACAAAGGTACTGGCACAGGTGGTTCAGAACGGACAGAAGCGGGATGCCGTAGTGTACCGGCAAAACCCGGACTGGAAGGGCGGAGCCGTGTGCTATGTCCGTGGAACCAATTCTGTGTCATACAAAGGCGGTCACTTGTTGACTCCGGATGATTCTGAGAAATGGTTTTCAGGGCCCTCTTTGATGCGATTTGGTCTGGGTAAATTGGGTTACTCAATCACCTACGACAAAAGCAGCGGAGGCATAAAAGACCCTATCAACTGCATTTCACGGCACAACAATTCCTTCTTCTTCTCTGGCTACCTTCCTAATCTGACGGTGGAGCAGGCATTCAAGTTTCCTCAAGGTGCTCCCATCATCATCGGTTGGGAAACAGAACTGAAAAATGGAGCATCTACCTACAGGTTTCCAAAGTCATTTTTCGAAGAGAGCAGATTCTTTGTGGAGCAGGAAGATGGTGTGATTTCGTGCTTTGATATTCCTCTGGCGACGAAAGGCACCAAGCGTCGAATTCAATTGACTGGTTTGAAAAATGCGAAGGTTCGGTTTTATCCACCCACAGGAGTTGCAGGCGAATCGGTGAAAGTGGTTTTGAACTCCAGTTACCCATTTGGTAAAGGACAGCTGGAGGGGCAGAGCGAAGGAAAGTTTGGTGCAGATTACTATCTGTATGAAAATGTAACTGGTCAACTGGTCGTGTCATGGTGAAAAACACTATTCATATAAATTACTTGGTGTTACTGGAAGCATTTGCTGGCCTGCTTGTATCCGTTGCGCTGTTGCTGCTTTTCACTTTCGCAGTGAGTGGTTGTACTCAAACGGAAAAAAGGGATGAAGCTGCTAAGCGCCCGAACGTTATTGTCATTCTCACCGATCAGCACAACCCAAATGCAATAAGTGCTCATGGTAATAAGTACTTGAGCACACCAAATCTTGACTACCTGGTCAACAATGGGATAAGCTTTGCGAACTCCTATTGCACAACACCTGTTTGTGGCCCGTCCCGAAGCAGTCTTATCACCGGTTTGATGCCTCATAACACCGGCGTCGATTACAACGGTGATTCAATGAAGGACGGAGTCAAAAACCTGGGTCAAATACTTAGCACCGAAGGATACGAAACAGTATGGGCCGGGAAATGGCATATCCCGGGTTCTTATCCTCAGCAGAAAGATATCGACACTCTGGCGGGGTTCAAGGTTATCGACTTTTATGAAAATGATAAGCCCTGGGATTTGGGTGCCGATACTGACGCCCCTTTGGCAGATGCCACGGCAGAATATATCCAGCAGTACAGCGGAGAGAAACCATTGCTGATGTACGTGCAGTTCCACAACCCCCACGACATTTGCCATTTTCCGAGAAAGCCTGAGAACTACCCGAATGTTGGGCCAGATGTAGTGCTTCCGCCTTTGCCGGCTAATCATGCCATAGACCCGAACGAACCCGAAATGATAGCAAACAGTCGTTTCCGGGACCACTATGGTGATGAGCTGCTCTTGTCGCAGGGTAACGACGAAACCAGGTGGAGAAATTACCTGTGGTACTATTATCGCAACACCGAAATGGTAGATGCCGAAATAGGTAAAGTGCTGGATGCACTGAGAGCTAAGGGAATGGATGAGAACACCATCATTGTCGTCAGCGCCGATCATGGCGATGGCATGGCGGAGAAGAAATGGGCAGCTAAGTTATCGTTGTACGACGGGCCTGCCAAAGTGCCGTTTGTGGTGTACTACAAAGACAAGGTAAAGGCGACTGGTGTTGACAATCAACTGGTAGTGTCGGGTGCAGACGTGGTGCCAACCATTCTCGATTATATCGGTGTAAACAGCAATATAGTATTTGACGGAGTCAGCCGAAGACCCTATATAGACTCGCATAAATATGACTCTGCTGACTTTGTAGTGACTGAGCTGGCCGTTGATCCATTTGATAAATCACTCACCGGCCGGATGATCCGAAACAATCGGTACAAATACAATTACTATTCAAAAGGCGAGAGAAATGAGGAACTCTTTGACATGGTAAACGACCCGCTCGAAATGAGCAATCTGGCAGGCAATGAGGATTATTTGTCTGTGAAGACGGAATTGAAGGGACAGCTAAAGAAGAGACTAACTGAGACAAAAGATCCCTTTCAGCTATGATTAAGCAACGAACGCATAGAAACACCCTAACATGAGAATGTTACTACTCATAGTCATAGCCTTTGTGGCGTTTTCTTGCTCTTCTGGTATGGAGTCGGGGCCCAGGGGCAACGCTGACTATGATCGGTTGGTAAAAGGGTTTCAAAATCCCCCAACCGAAGCCAGGCCTAAAGTGTATTGGTGGTGGTTAAACGGATATGTGGACACCCTGAGATTGAGGGAGGAGTTGCGAGCCATAAAGGAAATCGGGTTAGGCGGCGTGGATGTTTTTGAAATCGGGGTGCCTGCGTCCGAAAATGTGGGGCAGGCCATTCCTGCTGGCCCGGCCTTTATGGGGCCGGAGTTTCTGGAGACACTTAAGGTAGTAGTGGACGAAGCAAGAAAGCTGGAACTTGAGGTGGGAATGAACCTGGCGAGTAGTTGGAATGCTGGCGGAAGCTGGACAAAGCCTGGACACGCAGCGAAGACTATCTATATGTCAAAGGTGAAGGCACATTCGGGCAGTACCCGGATCAAGGTGCCTTTTCCGACGATTCCCAAGCTGGACCCACGAGGAAGGACTCGTGTGATAAAATATGGAGATGATGGAAAACCGGAATTTCGAAGGGAGATAGCAGTTTTGGCGATTCCTAAAGAGGCAGATACGCCTTTGGACACGACCAGAATTGTCAATGTGTCGGCGTTTTTTGATTCGGAGGCAGATGTCCTTAGCTGGGTCGTTCCTGAAGGTGAATGGGAAATCCATCGATACGTCTGCGCCAATTCGGGAGAGCAGCTTTTTATGCCATCAGCCCAATCGGTAGGCCCCATCATCGATCACTACGATTCATCTGCGACTCGTGCCCACCTTGAGTTCTTTGTTGACCAGATCAGACCGCTGGTTGACGATTTTGCTACTTCGCCCATCAAGTACTTTTACCTGGCGAGCTATGAAGCCAAAGACTTTGCCTGGAGCACCACTTTGCCGGAGTCCTTCAGACGAATGAATGGGTATGATATCGCCAAATTCCTCCCATTGCTTTTTGATAATAGCCTGTTTGATAAAGAGCTTGTCGAGCGGTTTCAGTTTGATCTCCGAATGACGTTGTCGGAGCTGATGATCAACAACCACTATCGCAAGGCAAAAGAAATTTCCAATAGTTACGGACTAAAGATCGCCTCAGAGGCCGGAGGCCCGGGGGTATACACCATTCCTGTGGAGGCACTAAAGGCATTGGGCTCACTCGATATTCCCCGGGGTGAGTTTTGGCACAGAACAACAAGAGTCGAAGATGGTGTCGATATTATCTGGTTGGTAAAAGAGATAGCAGCTGCCTCGCATATTTACAAAAGAGGCATCGTTGAGGAGGAAGCGTTTACGAGTTTCATCAACGACTGGCAGGAGGGGCCCGCTGACCTCAAGCCACTGGCTGACAAGGCATTCGCCGAAGGAATGAACAGGGTAGTGATTCATGGCTTTACGCACAATCCAAACGCTGAGGGTGTACCTGGCATAGGCTATTTTGCAGGCACTCATTTCAATCCCAAATCAGGCTGGTGGAAAGTGGGCCGTCCCTTTGTGGACTACCTCTCACGGATTTCCTACGTGTTGCAGCAAACGGATTTTGTTGCGGATGTGCTTTATTACTGTGGCGACGATGTTCCCAACCTGGTGCCTCCAAAAAACACCCGGTTCAAAGTAGGCGATGGCTATGACTATGAGATCATCAACAAAGAAATTCTGCTAGGTCAGCTTACCGTTGAGAATGACAAATTGGTTTTACCCGGGGTTGGCTCGTATCACGCCCTCTACATAGGTGGAGCTGAGGCAAGCAGCTATGAGGTATTGGAAAAGCTGGCCGAATTGGCTTCAAAAGGAGCCATTGTTCTGGGAGAGAAGCCCGTGAGAACGGCCGGGTTGAGTAAAGACAATGAGATCGAAATAAAACTGACTGATTTTTCAGATAAAGTTTGGGCTCAGCCAGGGACGAACGTAAGGAGTGAAGAGGGGAAAATCTATTCCGGCATCTTACCCATTGAAGCACTTAAACAACTGAATGTCCCACCCGATTTTTCTTATCCCGAGAATGAGAATTCGAGCCTGGACTATATCCACTATCGGAAAGATGGTCTTGATTTTTACCTGGTTCGCAACACAACTGATCAATGGGTGAACAGTACATGCCGTTTTCGACAGGAGAATAAATCGCCTGAAATATGGGATCCGACGACTGGCGAGATAGCAGCAGTTCGAACCTTTGAGGAGGAAGGAGGGCAAGTGTCCCTGCCACTGTCATTGCCGCCCCACGGTGCGCAGCTAGTGTGTTTCACTCCACAAAAATCAAAGGCAGAGGGCCAGCCCTTACCTGATTTGAATAACGTCTCCTGGTTTCGCTACGAAAGTGACGGAATTTATGTAACTGCTGGCGTTCCGATTCTAACCGTCGACAAAGAGTGGACAGTAAAGTTTCCAAAAGGCTGGGGGGCGCCCGATTCGATGTTGCTGCCGGGCTTAGAACCTTTGACAAATAGCGACATCCCTGGTGTAAAGTACTTTTCAGGCACTGCCTCCTACACCACAAGTTTCGATTTCAGGAAGGGAAATAACGAAGCCAAAACTGTCATTCAGTTGGGAGACGTTTCCGAAGTGGCTGAAGTGTGGCTCAACGGACACTCCCTGGGTATTTCATGGACGCCACTCTTCCAGTATGATATCACTGATCAGGTAATAGTCGGCAAAAATGAATTGAGGGTGGATATCACCAACAATTGGTCTAACCGGCTGGTCGGCGATGCCATCACTGGCGAAAAGTTTACCACCACCAATATCAAGGTGGTGAATAGAACAAAAAAAATCGGTTGGGAGCATGTACCGTTGGTTCCGTCAGGCTTGATCGGGCCGGTTGAGATATATGAAATGAAAGCGATACGATGAAAGTAAACGGAGAGGCCATGAGGTGCCAAATAAACTATTCGAGATTGATGAACAATGCCATGAAAGTACTGGCAGTGGTCGCTTTGTTTGCTTGCCAGCCGCCTGTTCAGGAAGAAAAAGAAGCTGCTGCCAGTGAACCTCAATATGATGTTGCTGCCTACGTTTGGCCGTCGTGCCACCACGATGAGCGGTTTGGCGACATGCTGTGGCCTGATAGGATGGGCGAGTGGGAGGTAATAAAAAAAGGAACACCACGATTCGAAGGGCACTATCAACCGAAGGTTCCGTTGTGGGAATATGAGCCGGACAATGACCCAAAGGTGATGGAACGCTGGATAGAGACTGCAACCGACTACGGCGTAAACACTTTCATTTTTGACTGGTACTGGTTCGGTGACGGCCCTTTTCTGGAGAGCTCACTCAATGACGGGTTTCTCAAAGCGAGCAACAACGAGAAAATGAACTTTTACCTGATGTGGGCCAACCACGATGTGAAGCAGAACTACTGGAATGTCCACAAATACAAGGACGTTGACACGTTGCTTTGGGATGGTGCTGTTGACCTGGTAAATTTCAAAATCATTGTGGACAGGGTGATTAATAATTATTTCAAAAAGCCCAATTACTACAAAATTGATGGTAAACCCGTCTTTTCCATCTTCAGCGTTGCAAACCTGGTAGAAGGACTAGGCGGGCTTGACGAAGCTGCGGATGCTCTCAACTATTTCAGGGAAGAAACGAAGAACGCAGGCTTCCCCGGGCTGCATATTCAGTTGATTAATTTTGGAGTTCCCAATGAAAACGCCCTTCAATCTATTAAAGCACTAGGGGCTAATAGCGTCACTAAATACAACTGGGGCGGCCCGCATCCAGAAGATTATGTCCAGTGGGGCGTTGAGTCGATGGACAAAAGGCAACAATGGGACGAGGCACTGGATATCCCGGTCTTCCCCAATGCTTCGATTGGCTGGGATGATTCACCGAGGTTTCCACACAAAGGAAAAGCGGACATCGTCCATTACAACAAAACACCAGAAGCCTTTGCGTCATTTCTCCAAAAATCGAAGGAATACTGTGACAGTCATCCAGAGCAACCAAAGTTGATAACAATATTTTCCTGGAACGAATGGATTGAAGGCGGATACCTTTTGCCTGATATGCTGTACGGCTACCAATACCTTGAAGCAGTGAAGAAGGTGACCTACGGGGGTTCGGAGAAGACTGGCCCATGAGAGACATTAAGGAATAACCACGGCGTCCTAAGCAGAGTCGGTTTGAATTATACACATACACTACTATGAAAACACGATTTTCGACATTTATTGCCCTTGGATTATTCGTTTGTCTGCAATGCAATTTTGCCGTTGGGCAAAGCACATCTGCCTACGAGCAGGTCAAGTCATCGTTTCAATCTCCACCCCAAAGCGCCCGACCCAAGGTTTACTGGTGGTGGCTCAACGGAAATGTGGACAGTGTTAGGGTGAAGGAAGAAATAGCCGCCATGGACAGAGCGGGGCTTTCGGGGTTTGATCTTTTTGAAACGGGTGTGCCTCCGGTAGATACAATGGTTGAAGCAGGGCCGGCATTTCTAAGCAAAGAATCCCTCAAGGTGATCAGGGTGGCGCTGGAGGAAGCTAAGAAAAGGAATATGGACGTGGGCTTCAATATGGCCAGCAGTTGGAATGCAGGTGGAACGTGGGTAACTCCCGAAAATTCCGCTAAATCGATTTATGATTCGAGAATAGAGGTAAAGGGCAAGTCGGGGGGCAATATAAAGCTCCCGTTCCCTCAGATTTCAAAAATAGATGCAGCTGGGAAAACAAGGGTAATTCAGTACCAACGAAATGGGAAGCCGGTGTTTTACCAGGAAGTGGCCGTTGTAGCCATACCGTTGAAAAATGGAAAGCCTGACTGGGATCCGGCAAAGATCGTTGATGTTTCCAGCCAATTTGATCCGGAAAGTGAAAAACTGAACTGGACACTGACAGGTGACTGGGAGGTGCACCGCTACATCTGCTCCAATTCTGGCGAGCAGTTAAAGCGACCAAGTAAGTACTCCTCCGGCCCTATCATCGACCACTTCGACGCACAGGCCACCGAAGCCCATTTTCTTCATATTATCAATGTGCTGACAGAAGAAATGGGCGACTTGAGGAACACTGCGCTGAAAAACCTTTACCTGGCTAGCTATGAGGCCACCGGCTTTACGTGGACGACCACATTGCCAGCTGTGTTCAAGGCACTCACCAGCTACGAAATAAATAAATTCCTGCCCGTGCTCCTTAATCAGTCATCTTTCGAGAAAGGAGTTGTTGAAAAGTTTATGAAAGATTATCAGCGGACTTTGTCGGAGCTGATGATCACCAATTTTTATAAGAAAGCGAAGGAGGTAGCCAACGCACATGGTCTGAAAATCAATTCTGAAGCAGGTGGCCCAGGTATGCCGATGCACAATGTGCCCGCTGAGCCTCTCAAGGCTCTCGGTGCGCTTGACCTTCCCCGTGGTGAATTTTGGATCAACTACAATGCTTACAATGACCAGGGAGTAGATTTTCTGCGGGTCGTGAAGGAAGTGTCCTCTGCGTCTCATATCTACGGTAGGGGCATCGTGGAAGAGGAAGCCTTCACTTCATCTTTGAACTGGCAGGAAGGCCCGTTTGATATGAAGCCAACCGGCGACCGGGCGTTTTGCGAGGGCATGAATAGGGTGGTGATTCATGGGTTTAGCCACAACCCAAGCGGAATTGGTTATCCGGGCATCGTTTACCATGCAGGCACACATTTCAATGATAAAAGAATATGGCACCCGAAAATACGGCCTTTCACTGACTACCTGGCCAGGGTTTCTGCAGTGTTCCAGCAGACCGATTTTGTAGCCGATGTGCTATACTACTATGGGGATGCGGTGCCGAACTACGCAGGACCGAAAAATGGTCGTTTCATGGCTGGCCTGGGCTACGACTATGATGTCATCAATACTGAGATTCTTTTGCAGCTGAAAGTGAAGGATGGAAAGCTTGTATTGCCTACGGGTGGTCAGTACAACCTATTGGCGCTGGAGGATGAGGGAGACATTAACCCAGCAGTGTTGCTGAAAATAGAGGAGCTGGTAAGTGCAGGGGCTACTATCACCGGAGCCAAACCAAAAAAAGTATCGGACAGGCCAGGAGGAACGCCGGCCATGGCCGCTATGATTGATAAAGTTTGGAATCAAAACTCAAAGGCGAAAGTAGTGGCCGGAAAGCAGCCATTCGAAGTGTTGCAGGCCAACAACATTGGCCCCGATATCAATTATTCGGACATAGCGCTCAACACACTCGACTACATTCACTACAACAAGAATGGCCTGGATTTTTACTTCGTAAGAAACACCACCGACGAATGGGTGTCAAGGGAAATCAGCTTCCGGCAGCAGGCCAGGGTGCCGGAGATATGGGATCCAATAAATGGGTCAATTTCACCGGCAACCATCTACAATCAGAACGGCAAATACATTCAACTACCAGTTTCACTACCACCTATGGGCTCGACTTTTGTTGTTTTCAAGCCAGGAAAGCAAGAGGTGAAGTTCTCAAAAATTACGGGAACTCAACAGCATCCACCTATGCTCAACTACACACCCGATGGAGTGTTTGTGATGGAAGCAGGTGCTTTTGAAGTGAAAAAGCAAGACCAATCCTTACCCCTTATTAACAATGTAAATGTTGAAACCTTAACTGGAGCCTGGGAAGTATTCTTTTCTCTGGAATGGGGTGGGCCTGAAAGGAGGCTGTTTCCAGAGTTGAGCTCATGGACAGACTCTGAGGAAGAGAGCATAAAATACTATTCGGGGATGGCCAGGTACAAAAAGCCATTCTATCACGACGTCAATGCAACGCTCATGAAAGACCAACGGGTGTTTCTCGATCTTGGCGACCTTTCAAAAGTAGGTGAAGTGTGGCTCAACGGAGAACCGCTGGGAATCACCTGGGCAAAGCCTTACCGGTTCGATATTACCGACAAACTTAAAGCAGGCAACAACCTGGTGGAGATAGAAATTGCCAACGTTTGGGCCAATCGTATCATAGGAGACGCCCGGACGGATGGAAAGGACTATACTTATTCCAACGTGCTAACAACAACAGTTGTAGGTTTTGGTAGGCAGCGATTTTCCTGGGAAGAAACCCCGTTGGTAGAATCAGGCTTGCTGGGGCCCGTGCGATTGATTACTGTGAGCCCGCTGTAACAGGTGGGAAAAATTGAACCAATTGATTGAAATATTAACCCCATTTAGAAATATAACACGCTATATCATGAAGACACTCTTTTCTGTACTTATTGCCTTTGGAGCTTTGATTTGCTTTTCTTTTGATCAGGCCATTGCCCAAAACGCACCATCTTACGATCAACTAAAGGAAGGGTTCAGGTCGCCGCCTCCCGGGGCCAGGCCAAAAGTGTACTTCTGGTGGCTAAATGGTAACGTCGACACCGTGCGTGTGAAAGAGGAAATTGCCGCCATGGATCGTGGAGGTATTTCTGGCTTCGATATTTTTGAGATTGGCGTTCGTGAAACTGACGATATGGTGGCAGCTGGTCCGGCTTTTTTGAGCGACGAGTCACTCAAGTCAATACGGGTAGCCTTGCTGGAAGCCAAAAAACACAACATGGATGTTGGCCTTAATTTGGCCAGCAGTTGGAACGCTGGTGGTTCGTGGACTACGCCGGAGAATTCGGCCAAGTCAATATATTTTTCAAGCCTCGATGTAAAAGGTAAGTCGGGCGGGACTGTAAAACTTCCTTTCCCGGAAGTCCCGGCAAAAGACACAAGAGGCAGGGCAAAAGCCATTGAATTTCAGAAAAACGGCAGGCCTGTTTTTTATACCGAGGTGGCTGTAGTGGGTATTCCGATGGAAAATGGACAGCCCGTTTGGGATCCGGCAAAGTTCGTTGATTTGACGTCAAAGTTTGATACCAAAAGCGACAAGCTAACCTGGGATTTGTCGGGTGACTGGCTGGTGCATCGCTACATCTGCTCCAATTCAGGCGAGCAATTGAAGCTGCCCAGCAAGAATTCTGTTGGCCCTATCATCGACCACTTTGATTCACAGGCCACGGAGGCGCATTTTCTCTACATCATCGGCCGTATTCAGCAAGCTATGGGCGATGACCTCAGCAAGACAGCCCTGAAAAGCCTTTACCTGGCGAGCTACGAGGCAACAGGCTTTGTCTGGACAACCACACTGCCACAGGTTTTCAAGGAACTCAACGGATATGAGATCAATAAATACCTGCCGGTACTTTTCAATGAAGAAAATTTCAGCGAAGAGGTGGTGAGCAAGTTTAAAAAGGATCGCCAGCGCACTTTGTCAGAATTGATGGTCACCAATTTTTATAAAAAAGCGAAGGATATATCGAACAAGTACGGATTGAAGATCAATTCCGAATCGGGTGGCCCGGGTTTGCCTTTGCATAATGTGCCAGTTGAACCACTTAAATCGCTGGGAGCTTTGGACTTGCCGAGAGGGGAGTATTGGATCCATCACGATCGGTTCAATGAGCAGGGAATTGATATTTTGAGAATGGTGAAAGAAGTTTCCGCAGCATCGCACATTTATGGTCGGGGTATTGTGGAAGAAGAGGCCTTTACCTCCTTCAAACACTGGCAGGAAGGGCCGTTCGATATGAAACCGTCCGGCGACAGGGCTTTTGCAGAAGGAATGAACAGGGTTGTGGTGCATGGCTTTAGCCATAACCCGGCGGGCTACGGTTACCCGGGTATTGTGTACCATGCCGGCACCCACTTCAACGACAGAAGGGTGTGGTTCTCCAAAGTAAGGCCTTTCAACGACTACCTTGGCCGAATATCATTTGTGTTGCAGGAGACCGACTTTTTTGCAGACGTGCTTTACTACTACGGTGACGCCATCCCCAATTATGCAGGACACAAAAACAGCCGCTTTATGGTTGCCCCTGGCTACGACTATGAGATAACCAACACCGAAATACTACTGCAAGCATCGGTCAAAAATGGAAAAGTGGTGCTGCCTACCGGGGCTGCATTTAGTGTGCTGGCACTGGAGGACGAGGGAGAGATCAATCCCCAGGTACTACAAAAGATCGACGAGCTGGTTCGTGCCGGAGCCAGAGTGACTGGAGCTAAGCCCAAGAAAATATCCGACATTCCTGGCCGCACTGAGGCGATGAATGCTACCCTTAGCAAACTGTGGGGTGCCGGGAGTCAAAAAGTACTCGATCAACAGCCGGTGACCGTGCTGGAGACGCTTGGCTTGGGGCCGGACATAGATTATGCGGACAGAACTGCTAACACGCTCGACTATATCCACTATAACAAAGCGGGGCTGGATTTCTACTTTGTAAGAAATACCACCGATCAATGGGTGTCGAGAGAGATAGGATTCAGACAGCAGGGCAAAGTACCCGAGATTTGGGATCCGGTATCTGGCTCGGTGCTGCCCGTTACCATTTACCGAGAGGATGGGAAGTACATCAAGCTGCCATTGTCGCTGGCACCCTACGGTTCAGCGTTTGTCACATTCAAACAAGGGAAAAGCACCGCCAAATTTGAGCAGTTAAACAGCGGGGGACTTTTCCCTCCTTTGCTGGATTACACTGCCAACGGTATTTTGGTGATGGAAGATGGCTTGTTCGAGGCTACCAAAGCAGGGCAGTCTACCCCGGTGACAAATATCACGAAACATCAACCGATCAGCGGAGCCTGGGAGGTGTTTTTCTCACAAGATTGGGGAGGCCCTGAACGAATAATATTCCCCGAATTGATCTCGTGGACGGAATCCGATATAGAAGGCATCAAATATTATTCTGGCGATGCAAAATATAAGAAGACCTTTCAGTACGATATCAACGCATCGTCCATGAAAAACCAGCGGGTGTTGCTTGACCTGGGCGACCTGTCAAAAGTAGGAGAGGTGTGGTTGAATGGAGTGTCGCTCGGTATTGCGTGGGCGAAGCCTTACAGGTTCGACGTGACTGATGTTTTGAAACCAGCCGACAACGTTTTGGAGATAGAAATTGCCAATACCTGGTCGAACAGGATCACCGGCGATGCTCTGACGGAAGGCAAGGACTACACCTTCACAAATGTTGAGATCACAGACATCTTCGGATTGAACAAGATCAAGACGCCGTGGGTGGAAGTACCACTAATCAGGTCAGGCTTGCTGGGCCCAGTCCAATTGATCACTGTTAGTCCAATAGAGTAATCGATTACCAAAAGTAAACTATCATGAAAAATGTAGTACATATTATCACGGCCTCGCTACTTGTAGGGTTGCTGGGGCTCTTTGCGTGTGAAACGCCAAACACTGATGACGGACTCACGGAATTAAGAGTGGGTTTTCAGAATCCGCCAGTCAAAGCCAGGGCCAAAGTGTACTGGTGGTGGCTCAATGGCTATGTTGACTCGGTAAGGCTAAAGACCGAACTGAGAGCCATCAAAGACGCTGGCCTTGGTGGTGTGGATATTTTTGAGATTGGTTTGCGGCGTGCCAGCGACGAGAAAGGGATCATACCTGCCGGGCCTCCGTTTATGGGAGAAGAATCACTTCACTTGATAAAAATGGCGCTGGATGAAGCGAAGAAGCTTGATCTGGAAGTCGGGCTGGGTGTAGCCAGTAGCTGGAATGCGGGTGGCACCTGGGTGGAACCAAAACATGCTTCGAAAACACTTTATGCATCCAAAACATTATTGAAGGGTGGAAAAGAAGTGAAAATGAAACTTCCCTTCCCGGAAATAACCCCTGATAGAAACGGGAAGCCCAGGAAGATTGACTACCTGCCGGGCGGAAGACCAGTGTACAGTGAGGAAATCGCAGTGGTAGCTATCCCAAAAGGGGCAAAAAACCTCGGTGACACCTCTCGCATTTTTGATTTATCAGCCCAGTTTGATGCTGCCACGGAACTCCTTTCGTGGGATGCCCCTGAGGGAGAGTGGGATATCTACCGATACATCTGTTCCAATTCAGGCGAACGGTTGATTGTGCCGTCTCCCAATTCTGATGGTCCCATTATCGACCATTTCGACTCAGCCGCCACCCGCATGCACATGATGTACTTCATCAATAAACTCAAACCACTGGTCGGTGACTTTAAGCAAAGTGCACTCAGGAACCTCTACCTGGCCAGCTACGAAGCGAAGGAGTTTGCCTGGACGCCAACTTTGCCACAGATGTTCAAGAAACTTCACGGGTATGAGATCAATAAGTTTATTCCTGCTATTTACGACGAGCAGCTATACGAGGAGAAGGTAAATGATGGCTTTCAATTCGACTTTAGAAAGACATTTTCGGAGCTAATGATTCAAAATCATTACGCCAAATCAAAGGAGATTTGTAATGCCCACGGACTTGAGATCATATCAGAGTCGGGTGGTCCTGGTCACATGCACCACATTCCGGTGGAAACACTGAAGGCGCTGGGGGCATTGGACGTGCCCCGTGGCGAGTTCTGGTACAATCGGGAGTATTACAAAGAAGACAGCGTGGTAGATTATATCTGGCTGGTCAAAGAAATTGCGGCTGCCTCTCACATCTATCAGCGAAATATTGTCGAAGAAGAAGCTTTTACCAGCTATTGGGACTGGCAGGAGAGCCCGAAGGACTTGAAAGTTATAGCGGATCGGGCGTTTTGTGAAGGCATGAACCGACTGGTGATCCATGGGTTTACGCACAATCCATCTGAGTTTGGTTTTCCCGGCATTGTTTACCTGGCGAGCACTCACTATAACGATAAACGGGTTTGGTGGCCTATGGCCAAAGCTTTTAATGATTACCTGGCCCGCAACTCTTACATACTTCAGCAAGCCAAATTTGTAGCCGATGTTTTGTACTACTACGGCGACGATGTGCCCAACCTGGTGCCACCCAAGAACACAAGATTCACGGCTGGCCCTGGTTACGACTACGAAGTAATCAATACTGATAAACTAAGCGAGTTGGTTGTTGAAAACGGTGAAGTTGTACTGCCGGGCGTTGGCAGGTACAAGGTACTGGCGCTTGGGAACAATACGGAAATGAGCCCTGCTGCGCTAGCCAAAATGAGAGATTTGGCTGCTTCGGGAGCCGTGATCGTGGGAGGAAAGCCCACTCAGGCAAATGGATTGGCTCGTCAGCCTGAGGCAACTCAGGAAATAGTGAGTGGATCGGACGAATTGTGGGCGAGCGGTAAGGTGAGGTCAAACCAAACCCCGGAGGACGCCCTCAGGGGATTAGGGGTCGTGCCGGACTTTGCCTATCCAGGCCAGGCTAGCGGTAAGCTGGATTTTATCCACTATGCCAAAGGCGACGCTGATTTCTACCTCATCAGAAACACTACCGATAGCTGGGTGTCTGAAAAACTATCCTTTCGCCAACAAAACAGGGCACCAGAGTTATGGGATCCTAAAACCGGAGAAATGATGTCTATTCCGGTGTTCGAGGCGAGCGGCAACGTAACACTGTTGCCATTATCGATCCCACCTTACGGGAGCTACTTTGTGGTGTTCACTAATCAGCCAGCGAAATCTAAAGGGAGCATCGAAAATACCGATATTGTGTACACGCCGCATGGTTTCTACTCAAGGTCGGCAGGTGGCCCGACAAAGTCGACAACCATCGAAGGAGAATGGAACGTTTCATTCAACGAGGCATGGGGAGCGCCTGGCACAGCTGTTTTCCCCCAACTTACTTCTTGGACGCAATCAGAGGCCGATGGCATCAGGTACTACTCCGGAATCGGCACGTATGATAAGACATTCGAGTTTGCAGGCTCAGGTGGTGAGGCGAACCGAGTGTACCTTGACCTGGGTGACCTTGCTGAAATGGCGGAGGTAACGTTAAATAGTAAGCCAGTAGGAATTGTGTGGACGAAGCCTTATCGGCTTGATGTTACTGACATGATCAAAGAGGGGGCAAATACGCTAAGTGTACGGGTGGCAAATACCTGGTCGAACCGATTGACAGGTGATGCCATCACTGGGGAACAGTTCACGAATACCAACATTACCAATGCCAATAAGAACCTGACTCCGTGGAAGGATGTGCCGCTGAAAAAGTCCGGTTTACTCGGCCCTGTTCAGGTAGTTACCATCAGTCTTTCAAAATGAAAGTATGAATGAACGCCATCGCCATAGGATCATAGTAGCGGTTTGCCTTGCTGCTTGCATGGTTTTCGCAGGCCAGGCAATGGCTCAGCTGAGTTGCGCTCAGCTGTTCTCTGACAACATGGTGTTGCAAAGAGGAATTGAAATGACAGTCTGGGGCACTTCCGCCGCTGGCGAAAAGATCAGTGTGAAACTGGATGGCTTGATGTCTTCTGCATTTGCCGACGAAAAAGGGAAATGGGAAGTAAAGCTACCTGCTCATGAGGCTGGTGGGCCCTACCAACTGGAGGTGGAAGGAGTAGATGAAAAACTGGCGTTTACCAATGTGCTTGTTGGCGATGTCTGGTTTGCTTCAGGTCAGTCGAATATGGAGCATCCCGTTGCCGGCTGGGAGTGGATACCGCATTCGGCGGTGAATAATTATGAGGAGGAGCTTACTGATACTAACTACCCAACTGTCAGACTATTCAAGGTGCCAAAAATGCCGTCTCCTGTTGAGCTGAGCGATTTTGAAGAATCGGCTTGGCAAGAGGCCAGCCCAGGGTCTGTAGCTGGTTTTTCCTCGACTGCATGGTTCTTCGCAAAGGAATTAAGCGGGGAGCTTAGTGTTCCGATAGGAGTCATCGACGGCTCCTGGGGAGGAACGCCCATCAAGTCATGGATGAGCAGGGAATCGGCCAGCCAATTCAAACAGGATCTTGAAATTCCTCCAGCACCGGACGACTTTAATGAAAGAGCTTGGCGGCAAGCAGAGTTAATTTCACTTGACAATACGCTTGCCAGAAGACTTGCCATTAGTTTTCCTAATGAGGATGACCTGTCCAAGACAGCGACTGAATACAATGATACCAACTGGGGTGTAACTAATCCACTCGAAGAAGGCACATATTACGAGAATGTAGTTTGGTTGAGGAAAGAAGTACAGGTTCCTGAAAAATTCACCAAAGGAGCGTTCAGGCTCTCATTGGGTTTTCTCAATCGGGAAAGTTGGATTTATCTAAACGGACAGGAACTTGGCTTTTTTTTGTACTCGCAACCTGTTGAAATGGGTATCCCGCCCGGATTGATCAAGCCCGGAAAAAATGTGGTAACGATTCGCATGGCCCAGCCTTTTGGTACGACCAAATTTATGGGGGATGCTGATGCCTATTTTCTCTCAACAGCAAAGGATAAGCTCTCTATTCCCCTGGCTGAGGATTGGCGATTTAAAAATGAGAAACTGCGGGATTTTGGTTATATCACAAGTCATCACAACCAAACTACTTACCTCTACAACGGCATGGTGGCACCAGCTATCCATTATGGCATTAAGGGGTTCATCTGGTACCAGGGGGAGTCTGATGCTGGTCACGCCGAACTGTATGGGGAAATGTTTCCGTCGCTCATTACTGACTGGCGAAAAAAATGGGGGCTTGGCGAGTTACCATTCTTGTTTGTCCAGATTACCACTACTGAGCAAACCCACGAGTTCAGTAAGCCAAACAGCTCCTGGAGCTATTTGCGGCAGGTGCAGAAGGAAACGCTGGCGCTGCCCAACACGGGCATGGTTGTATCCATTGACTTGGGCGATCCTTACGATGTTCATCCGAAGACCAAGCGTGAATTTGGCCGCAGGCTTGCATTGCAGGCCTTAGATGTAGCTTACGATAAGGCTCTTGTGGCCAACGGCCCGTCTTACGAATCGTACTCACTTGATGGCAATACTGTGGTAGTCCATTTTGGCGAAGCCATCGAACTGAAGAAAAATAAGGTTGGCCTTGGGGCGAGCTTTGAAATAGCAGGTGAAGACGGAAAGTTTGTCAGTGCGACAGGAAAGGTCAAAGGGAGCGATTTGCACATTTCATCAAGTGAGGTCAGCCAGCCGAAGGCAATCCGGTTCGACTGGAGCAACGACCCTGAATACTATATCATTAATAAAGCTGGACTTGCTGCTTCTCCGTTTGTGCTTGAGTTGAATAAGTGAGCGCAAAATGGCATGGCTGCCAGGTGGTAATGGTTGGAAGCGAAGACTACAAAAGTTTTGGAATAAATGCTACCGCTAGCTACTAATGGAGGCTTTTGACAGTGCTTGATGCTTTTGCACTTTAGTAAACTTTTGTAGTCTGAAAGGAGCCGTGCCCACAGCGATAGCTGGAGGCACGCTTTTTAGATCAATTTATCAGCATCATATAAGCGCCAGCCGGGTCCTGAATCAGGCAGTAGAAGGTGTTCTCTCCAAATTTTCTTTTCTCTCCAATTACTTTTCCGCCAAGCTTTTCACAATTCGCCATGCTGGTGTCAAGGTCTTCTACTTTAACATAAATCAGCCAGTAGGGGGGTAGGTTGGCATTTCCTCCCGCCTTTTTGCAAACGCCGCTCAGGAAGTTGCCTTCTTTGTCTTTCATCACGTAGTCCTGGTAGCCGCCCATGTCGAGGCCCTGCTTTTCCCAACCAACCACTTCTTTGTAGAATTCGCTAACACCTTCGTGGTCTTCCACTGTCAGGTCAAAGTGCACGATATGTCCAATTTTTTGCTCTTGCATGATTGTTTCTATTAATTGGTTTTTAAGTTAATCAGCAGCAGGAAGGAAGTTTTTGCTTCGAAACAGCGCAGCGCATACGAGTGATATGACCAGGCCTACCGGGAAGATTTCCAATAACGTCATGCCAAACCGAACGACTGGATTTTTGTAGTTTTCAGCCATAGCATCCATCGAAGCTGTCATTTCATCAATTTCAGCCTGCGAGGCGCCTTCATCCTTCATTTTTTCGATGTAGAAATTGGTGTAGTCGGTCATGAAGTCGGGGGCAACGGTGTTGTAGTATATTTCCCAGCCAATGCAATACACAATTCCTGCCACGAGAGTGATCGCCAGCCCTGTTAACAGGGCTTTTCCAAAGGTGATACTTCCGTCCAGGTATTTGTCTCTAAACGCCTTCACGCCAAAGAAAATCATCGACAAGGCCGCAATCATCGACACATAGCCGAGGACCATGCCGAGGTCGTAGTTTCCGTTCTCCTTGCCAATAGGCATGGTGAGGTACATAAGCACCACTACAATGGCACCTGCAATCAATCCGTAGGTAATAATTACTTTTCTCATAATTCTGTCATTTGTGATGTCTCAAAACAAGCGTTCAAAGGCATTTTTCCACTCATACTTTGGTATGAATTTATGAGTTCAGCCAATAATAGTACTAAAGTACGGGTAGTTTGCTACTGGATGAGGCTGAGCTCCTTTGCTTTTTGAACAGCCTGCGTCCGGCGCCTTGAGTCTAGTTTGGAAAATAGATTGGCGGTATGAGTTTTTACTGTGCTGAGGGAAATAAATAGTTTGTCGGCAATTTCCTGGTTCGAGAAGCCTTCAGCCATTAACTGTAATACTTGCAACTCACGCTGGCTGATCTCCAGTCTCCTGAGTTCGTCCTCGTTAAGGTGAAACTTTCGCTGTACGATAACGGTGGTTCGTCGTTTGCCTATTATTTTTCCTCCAGCCCAAACTCCGATCAATACAAAAAGCAAGGCTACAGCACCAACGTAAATCTCAAGCGACAGATCCCTTACGAAGAACCTGTATTCCAGCATTTTCAGCAGGAATAGCAGCGCTGCCATGCTCAGACCGTATATGACGATGGTTCTGGTCATCGAGTTTGATGTATTGATTTTTAGGTCTTGAAAGTAAGTTTTTTTGAAGAAAAAAATTACGAAACTTGTTTTACTTAACACCGTTAATTATGTTTGTTCCGTTATTTAAAAGTATCATGGGTATATCAGAGCGCAGAGAACGAGAGAAAGAAGAGATGAAGGAGTTGATTCTAAAAACGGCGAATAAGCTGTTTGCAGAACATGGTTTCGATAAAGTGAGCATGAGAAACATCGCCGATGCCATAGAGTACAGTCCCACGACCATTTATCTCTATTTCAAGGACAAGAATGAATTATTCTATGCTTTGCACCTTGAAGGCTTCAGGATGCTTGCATACGAGTTCAGGCCCTTATTGGAAGTGAAAGACCCAATGGAAAGAATGTATCAAATGGGTCTTCGGTATATCCGTTTTGCCATTGAAAACCCTGATTATTACCAGTTGATGTTCCTTGTGAAGGATCCTTTGTGTACCACCGAAACAGACGAAACCTGGGAGGCTGGTCACAATGCGCATGCCTTCCTTGAGCAAGTTGTTATTGAATGCCAGGAACAGGGGTATTTGCAGGGAATCACCATGAGGGCTGCGGCTTTGATGATCTGGAGTTTTGTCCATGGCCTTGTGTCACTTCAAATATGTGACAGAATGAAACTTTATCAGGAGGTGGAACGTGAACAGTACATCACTGATGCCTACGAGGCTTTCCAGTTGATGATTAGGAACTTTAAGTCGGTCGAAAAGTAGACGACTCCAAAATAATAGAGCCTGGTCAGGTCACCCTCCTGACCATTTTTTTGAACTTGCAGTTAACACTGTTAATTAAATAATGTATGTACATCAAAGTGACACTATTAACCAGCGTTTTGATTTTGATGGGTATGGCGACATCTGCCCGTCAAAGTGAGGTAACTGAGACAGGGGGAGTCCTGGATCAGTATGTGGCTGAGGCCCTTGCTGCCAACCTGACATTGAAACAGGAGAACCTGGCGTATGAACAGAGTCTTCAGAGTCTTGCACAATCAAAAGCACTTTTCATGCCTTCTGCGGGTATTAGCGCTACTTATTCGCTGGCGCAAGGGGGTAGGAAAATCAGCTTTCCCATTGGAGACCTGCTGAACCCAGTCTACACAACGCTGAACCAGTTGACCGATTCGCAGCAGTTTCCGCAGGTGAACAATGAGGAGATTCAGTTCCTGCCCAACCGCTTTCATGAAACCAAGCTACGGGTGGTTCAGCCGCTTTTCAATTCAGACATCTGGTATGGCTACAAGGCGCAGCAGCAAATGGTCACTGTGCAGCAGGCCAAAAGACAAGCTTATGAAACTCAGCTAAAAGGCACTGTGAGGGAGGCCTACTTCAGCTACCTTCAGTCTGTTGAGGCGATCAGAATTTATGAAAGCTCTTTGAACTTGCTCGATGAGCAGGTGCGTGTAACGCAAAGCTTTTTTGATGCACAGCTTGTGACCAAAGATGCGGTGTATAATGCCCAACTGGAAAGAAGCAAAATGGACACCCAGCTAAACGATGCCAGAAAAAATGAGCATTTGGCAAGGGCCTTCTTCAATTTTTTACTTAACAAAGAGCTTGATGCAGAGATTGAGGTAGACTCTCAATTTTCGGGTGATTTTGCATTGCCTCAGGCAATAGTCGAGAATAGCGGCAATCTTACGGAGCTCGCTTTGCAGCAGCGAAACGAACTGCAGCAGGTACAGCAGGCCCAGGAGGCGACTAATTACCTCGTCAAGCTGAACGAAGCCAACCGGATCATGCCCAACCTGGCCGTAATAGGTGATTTGGGCTACCAGGGATTTGACTACAAATTCAACGGCGATCAGCAGTTCAGCATGCTCATTTTCAGCCTGCAGTGGGATCTTTTTAAGGGGGGAGCCCGCAAGGCAAAATACCAGTCGGCAGTGTTGCAGAAAACAACGCTCGAAACCCAGGAAGAACAGCTGAAAAAGCAGATAGAACTACAGGTGATTCAGGCATACGAGGAGGCCCGCTCGGCAGCTAACAACCTTTCCAGTGCTGAGTACGCATTGAAAACCTCGGAAAGTGCTTTTAAAATCACACAGTCGAGGTTCCAGCAAAACCAGGTACTGCCGCTGGAGTTCCAGCAATCGCAACTGAACTACACAAACGCCCGCCTGAGCTACAGCATCGCCAAATACAACCTGCTCAAGAGCGTAAATGAAGTCGATAAAGTAATTAGCAGCTTATAGTCAATCCATTTTTTTAAGAAAGAGACTCAATCATCAATACCATGAAGAATTTCATTACTCCAACAATCATTATTCTGTCTGCATGGGTGCTGTCTGCCTGCACGCAGAACAAAGCATCTGAGATGCAAATAGACAAAAATGTGGTGGCGGTTCGCCTCGACAGTGTTAAGTCAGAGAAGGTGGCCAAGCCGGTTCGCACCAGTGGTTTGGTTTCCTCTGAAACGGAAAGCACGCTGGCGTTCAAAACGGGAGGCATCATTCAGAGAACCTATGTAAAAGTGGGTGATCGGGTAAAAAAGGATCAGCTTCTGGCTTCACTAAACCTTACCGAAATCCAGGCTCAGGTGGTGCAGGCTAAAAATGGCCTTGAAAAAGCCACCAGAGACCTTGAGCGTTTCAAAGGACTGTTGGCTGACTCAGCGGCTACGCTGGAGCAATTCCAAAACATCACCACTGTTTATGAAAATGCAAAGGAGAGCTACAGCATTGTCTCTTATAACCTTACTAACTCCCAAATCAGGGCTGGCTTTGATGGCGTAGTGCTAAAAAAATGGGCCAACGAAGGCGAGATGATCAGTGGTGGCAATCCAGTCTTTTCGCTTAGTGCCAGGAACCAGTCGACCTGGGTGCTAAAGGCGGGTGTGGCCGACAGGGATTGGGCCAGGCTTAACATCGGAGACAAAGCGGTTGTGCATTTCGACCACCTGGGAGACCAGGTCGTTGAAGCTTCCGTCATCAGGTTGGCGCAGGGGGCCGATCCAATGAATGGCACCTATCAGGCGGAACTTCAGCTGGAAGTTGGAAAAGATCAGTTACTAGCCAATGGCCTTGTGGGGAGTGTTGTGATTTCTCCTTCAAAAACCCATCAGGTAAACCTGATACCGATCGAATCGATTATAGAAGGAAACGGCAGCCAGGCTTTTGTTTATGTGCCTGCAAAGGGCAATACGGTTAAAAAGCAGCCTGTGAGCGTTGCCTATTTTACCGAAAAGGATGTGGCTATCAGCAGCGGTCTGGAGCATACTGCTCAGGTAGTTTCGGCTGGATCTGCCTACCTCAATGAGGCGTCAACCATCATGGTAGTTCAATAATTTTTTACGGGAGAGCAAAGAACAACAAAAATGAAGATATCAGAATTCTCAGTAAAAAATTACCAGTTCACCCTTATCGTTTTTGCCATGGTTATAGGGTTAGGGCTGAACTCCCTGTTCAACATGCCCAGAGGTGAAGACCCGGAGTTTGAGTCGCCCAGTTTTGCACTGGTAGTGGTTTATCCTGGCACGAGCCCCGTGGACATGGAAGAGCTTGTGGTTGACCCCATCGAAAAGAAGATGAGCGAGCTGGAGGACGTAAAGAAAATCGTCAGTAATGTAGACGATGGACTGGTAGTGATGCGCATCGACTATAAGTACGAAATTGACCCCGACGATGCCTACCAGGAAGTAATCAGGGAGATGAACACGGTGCAGCAGGAGTTGCCGGCCGACATATTCAGCATAGAAATTCGCAGGTTTACGCCTACAGATGTTAATATTCTGCAAATCGCTTTAGTATCCGAAACAGCTACCTACCGGCAGCTGGAAGCCCAGGCTGACGAATTGAAAGAGCGGCTGGAGGAGGTAAAAGCTTTGAAGAAAGTGGAAGGTTGGGGTTTCCCCGAAACAGCGGTGAAAATCTCGTTGAACCTGGAAAAAATGGCGGCGGCTCACATTCCATTGAACAATGTCCTCGGCGCCATTCAAAGTGAAAATGTAAACATGCCCGGAGGGAGCGTCAACGCTGGTACGAGAAGGTTCAATATCAAAACCAGCGGGAGCTATACCAGCCTGGAGGAGGTGCAAAACACGATAGTTTACTCAGCCGCCGATAAGGTGGTGTACCTGAAGGACATCGCCGACGTGGCTTTTGACTACGAGGAAGAAAACCACCTGACCCGGCTCAACGGCAAGAGAGCAGTGCTTGTGACTGCGGCCCAGAAGGAGGGACAAAACATTTTCAAAGTGCAGGCGGTCTACCAGCCTGTGGTAGATAAGTTTAAGGCAGAGCTCCCATCGAACATGGAGCTGGTTCAAAACTTTGACCAGGCTACCAGCGTCGATCGTCGACTCAGCCGTTTTGTGAAAGATTTCATCATCGCTATCCTTTTAGTGTCAATCACGTTGCTGCCACTTGGTTACAGAGCGGCCATAGTGGTGATGGTTTCTATTCCTCTTTCTCTCGCCATTGGCCTTTTCATGCTCGATACGCTGGGCTACACCATCAATCAGCTGAGCATTGTCGGTCTTATTGTGGCGCTGGGGATTCTGGTTGATGACAGTATCGTGGTAGTGGAGAATATTGAACGGTACCTTCGTGAAGGATATGGTAAAAAAGAGGCCGCCATTGAAGCCACCAAACAGATTGGTCTGGCAGTGGTTGGATGTACGGCTACGTTGATTTTCGCCTTTTTGCCTCTACTTTTCCTCCCTGAGGCGGCTGGCGACTTTATCCGTAACCTGCCCATGGCAGTGGTTACTACGGTGATTGCATCCCTTTTCGTATCGCTCACCATTGTGCCCTTCCTTTCCAGCAGGATATTGAAAACCCACACTTCTTCAGAAGGAAACATTTTTTTCCGTGCTTTGAAAAGATTGATTAGCGGCTCATACTCAAAGTTGCTGGACAAAGCACTCATGCGACCATGGGCTACCCTGGGCATTGCCTTTCTGATCTTTCTGGGTGCGTTGGCTTTGGTGCCATCAGTTGGCTTTAGCTTATTCCCGGCTTCAGAAAAGCCCCAGTTTCTGGTGAATATTGAAACGCCAGTGGGTACCAGCTTGCAGGAGACTGACAATGTGGCCCGGTACGTTGAAAAGGCGCTGGCGGAAGAGCCGACTATTACCTTCTACACTACCAACGTCGGCAAGGGTAATCCGATGATCTACTACAACGTGGTGCCAAAGGCCGAAGCTTCCAATTTCGCACAGTTCTATGTGCAACTCGAAAACGATATCAGGCCAGAAGAGAAAATTAAGACCATCGATGGATTGCGTGAACGCTTTCTATATTACCCCAATGCTAAAATTGAAGTGAAGGACTTCGAGCAAGGTCCCCCAATTGAAGCGCCCATTGCCATCAGAGTGTTTGGAGAAAACCTGGATACTTTAAGGAGCCTGACGCTACAGGTGGAGAAAATATTGAAGGATACTCCGGGAACCATTTATGTGAACAACCCGCTGGCCACTTTGAAAACTGACCTGCGATTCCGTATCAACAAGGACAAGGCGGGCATGCTTGGCGTGCCACTTGCTGAGGTAGATAAGGCTATTCGCATGGCGGTAGCTGGCCTTACCGTTGGTGACTTTACGGACGATAACGGCAAGGAATATAATTTGTTGGTGACCGTGCCGAAAGGCAGCATTACTGACATGTCAGTATTTGACAGGGTGTATGTGAATAGCTACAAAGGAGCATCGGTGCCCCTCAGTCAGCTGGCTTCGCTGGAGTTTGAAACGAGCACCAACCTGGTGAAACACTATGATAAGGAGCGGTTTGCCACGGTGACAGCTTTTGTGGAAAGTAACTACCTGGTGGAAGCCGTAACCCAGGAGGTAGTTGCCGATATGGATCAGTTTGATTTTCCTCAGGGCTACACCTACAAAGCCGCAGGTGAGCAGGAGAGCAAAGAGGAAAGCTTTGGAGGACTCGGTACCATTATTCTTATCACAGCCTTCGGCTTTATGGGCATTCTGGTGCTGGAGTTTGGTACCTTCAAAAGTTCACTGATTGTGCTGTCGGTCATTCCTTTGGGAATTATAGGAGCAATACTCATGCTGTTGATAACAGGCTATACTTTCTCTTTTACAGCCACAGTAGGCTTGATTGCCCTTGTGGGCATAGAAGTGAAAAACTCAATCCTACTTGTTGACTTCACCAATCAGCTAAGAAGGGAAGGTATGGAACTCAATAAGGCCATTCGGGAGGCAGGCGAGGTAAGGTTTGTGCCTATTGTGCTCACCTCACTTACGGCCATTGGTGGTTTGACTCCCCTGGCTTTGGAAGGGAATCCTTTGTACTCGCCGCTCGCTATTGTACTTATTGGCGGATTGATCAGCTCAACGATCCTGTCACGAATTGTGACGCCGGTACTTTATAAATTACTGCCTCCAAGCATTGTGGTGGAGAAGAGGCCAACTCCGGAAGAAGGAATGGGGATGGTGCCAGTACCAGTATAAATCAGGTAAGCCTCCCGGTTCGTCAGAGCCCGGGGGCTTTTTACTAATCCATGAACTCCAAACTCATGGTCAAGCTGGGCCAGAATTTCCACACGTAGTTAGGCTCGCTGATGGTGGCCACTTCCAGGTAGGAGAGTTTGTAGCTATTGAAGTTAGGCGTCCACCAGGCGTTTACGCCTGCACCAATCACAAAGTACATCGACCAATCCATTTTTCTTCCATATACCAGATGGGGATTAAGCATCAGATTGAACGGCTGCTTGTCCACTCCATCAAAATTGACCCACGATACATTGATCCTGTAGTCTTTGAATGCCAATTTTTGAAAGTCGTGTGGGTTGAACAATAAGCCTTTGCTCACACCATAGCCCCAGGCTTGCTTTGGCCAGATCGATTGGTTGCCGGGAATAAAAAAGTTGCGGCTATAGAAAACCGTGTTGGCTATTCTCTCAGAGCCAGTGGCGATTCCAGCGTTAGCCTGAAACGTTTCGTTGGCCCAAACACGACCTGTAATGCGGGGACCAACATTGACCAGTCCAAAGGCCCACCCTCTATTTTCTCCAAAAACGTTGACCAATCCAAATTGATGGCCAGCTGATTCCTTCGACACATTGACGAGGGCAAATTGCAAGCCATTGGATTTTTGAGCCTTGTTGAACAAACCGATTTGGTAGCCGCCCATTCTGTTTGAGAAATTGACAGTACCAAATTGTAGCCCATGGGTTTCGGAATCGACGGAATTGGGACCGTTCATGCTTTTGTTTCTGTTCACCACGCCAATCTGCGCTCCAAAGAGGTCTCCCCGGGCGTAGTTCACAGCTGCCAGCTGCACGCCGGTGACAAAGCGACCTGTGTAATTGAAAAAGCCGGCCGTCTGCAGCCCGTGGAGATTATTGGCCGTCATATTCGCCACACCACTCAGCTGCCAGCCAACAACGCCGCTGCCCGCCATGTTGATGAGAGACGATGCCTGGAAGCCAGTGACCGAGCCGGTAACCAGGTTAGCAAGTCCTGCTGCTTGTATACCAAGAAACGGGGATTTAAGCGCTTCGAGCTCTGCCCTGGTATAGCGTTTTTGCTGCTGCATGTCGCCGCCTACCACATTTAGTACGCCAGCCAGTTGAAAGCCATAGGTATTGCGCTTGCTGAAGTTGGAGAATCCGGCCAACCCAAAAATGTTGCTGCCAGCGGAATAGTCGACAGTAAGGTTGACGGAAATACCGTTGTAAGAATTTCCCGGATTGAGGCCGTTGGTACCAAGGCCCGGGGCCAGCGATACGTTGAAAAGCCGGTATTTAAAAAGTGCCTGGCTTTCCACAAGCTGCGACGGCTCAGCACTAGCCAGCAGCGTATTAGTTGAGTCTTTGGAAGCTTCCGGTTGTCCCATAAAAGCGTAGGGCATTGGTTCGTCAGCATAAACCGGAGTCAGTTGAACGGGCCTTCTTACGTCGGGCATGCTTTCATCGGACTCAGCTTGTTTTTCGATTGGAAAGAAATCGGGGTGTAACCGAAGTGTTGTATATTTTTGCTTGTCAAACAGCGAGTGGGAGGGGATGCTCTTTTTTCTGAAGTTGAGGTCTTTGTAGCCAAATGGCCAATCATAAGGATTCGGAGCAGGTTGCGTCTTAGGTTTGCCCGCTGTCACAGCTTTCGTCTTGTCCTCTGATTTTGGCCTGAGCAGCACGGTGCTGCCACTTATTGTGTATTCCAGGGATGTTTCAATGCTCAGCTTGTCCAGTGCTTCTGTGAGGGAGGCTGCTGTTTCTACGTTGCCTATTTGGCGAGTGGGCAAGAAGTTTTTGCTATAGAGGAAATTTACCTGAAACCGCTTGCTGATGTGCGTAAGAGCGGAATCGATTGAGACAGACTGCCCCATGGCTCTGAATTGAAACAGCATCAGAGCGAGAAAAATCAGGGCCCAGTCTATAAGCCTTTTAGCAACCACTGCCTTTAAGAATCACTTTACCGTTTTGCATTTCGTAGCTAATATTGAGTACGTATTTTAAAGCATCCAGCAGCTGTTCCAGGGTTGGGTGGTCAAATGTACCGCTAAACCGGCAATTGGAGATGACCGCCTCTTCGAAGGCAAACTCAACATCAAAGTATCCTTCTGAATCCTCCAAAAGCTTCTTCAAAGGTGCATCTTCGAACTGGAGCTGCCTGGTCTTCCAGGCAATCAGGTTGGGGTCAAACGACTCAAAACGCCGAATGGTATTTGACTGCTCATCATATACTGCCCTTTCTCCTGCCACCACAAAGACCCGCTCATTCAAATTCCGGTCATGCGATGAAAAAGCGACTTTCCCTTCGCTCACTTCCAGTTCGACTTTGGCTGAGCCGGGGAGCCATCTGAGGTAAAAGGACGTGCCCAACACCTCCGTTGTTGCCTTACCGGTAAACACCTTGAAGGGACTGGCTTCATCCCTTTTCACGTCAAAAAAGGCTTCCCCTTCTAGGTAGACTAATCGGTCTGCAAAACCTTCCTGATATTTCAGACTGCCGCTTTTGTTTAGTGTGACAATGCTGCCGTCGCTGAGGTTGATTATTTTTTGATCAGTTTCAGTTTTGACCTCTACCCACCGAACAGGTTCAGCGTCTTTCGAAAAATAGTTGAAAAACACGTAGCCGAACAAAACAAGCAGGGCCAGTGAAGCTGCAATTTTGGCTGCAAAAAGAAAGGAGTGCCTTCCCTCCAGCTTTTCCAGAGGAAAGGAGGGAGGCGCCACTTTTCTTTCGGACTCAAAGAACCTAAATAAATCCTTTTCAGGATTTAACTGATTATCGCCAGTTTCCAGCAACTTTTCTTCATCCAGCGAAGTTTCGCCGTTGTAGAATTTTTCGAGCAATTCTTTTTGGTCGGTTTTATTGGTATTTTTCATACTGCTCTTTCAGTTTTTTCCTTGCCCTGGAAAGCACCACACGCACATTGTTGGGAGTCATGTCGGCTACTTCGGCAATTTCGTCAATTTCCAACTCTTCCACACCCCTTAGCTGCAGCACAAGCTGCTGGCTCTCAGGTAGCTGCCGGATAAGTTGTCTTACAAGATTCAGATGATCGGAGGCCTCAATTCTATTTTCATCAGTAGAATGTCCGTTGTCGTGAGACGCCTGAAACTCCACCGAATTGCGGCCCTTTTTTTTCAAGTGATCCAGGCACAAATTGCGGGTCATCTTCAACCCAAAAGCTTTTATGTTGTTGTAGTCGGAGACTCGGTCACGCATTTTCCATAGCCGCAGAATGATTTCCTGGGAAATGTCCTCGGCATCTTCATCGTTGTTCATAAGCCACCTGGCAAGCCTGTAGAAGGGCTGCTGCAGTGGTACAATAGCTGATTTAAATTCCTCCCGGGTCATTCGATAAAATGACGACTAACTAATACGATAATTACAGGTTGTTAAAAAGAATTTCTGTTTTGTGCGCACTGAAGGTTATGGATACAGAGCAAACGCATTTAAAACTATTCAACTTTGAAATTCTTCTTTTTTACCCTAATCCGCCGATTGGCGGAAAAGAAGAATTTCAAAGCTGTTACGGCCGGTCAGGCTCACCCTTTAGGGATGGGGTGGAAAAACAGCTTTGAAAATAATTTATCTAATTTGTTTTAAATGCGCTTGTCCTGGTTTTCGATAACGATAGGTTCGGGTTCGATGATGAAAAGTTTTCCAGGAATGCCAGAACTCCTGATAAGCCAGAACCCATTTCAGTTGAGCACCAGAAAGCATGCCACGCACACACTCACCCTTCCAATTCCATTCTGAACCAGTGTTTTTGTCTACTATAAAGTTCGTAGTGTCGCTGAGCGAAAATACCAATGTGTCACGTTCCCAGGCGTGAAACGAAAGACTGTCAGGCTCCAGGGCAATAAGCAGGCTCGTGGAGGAAATGGTGTCGTTGATCAGTCTGGTTTTAATCAATTCATTCCAGTCATAAGCCTTTGCTTTCTCATCCAGCGTCACGCCAATAACCCAGGACTTATCGGCCCACGAAGCCGTATCTCTCCCGGTCAACTTGCTCTCTGAGGTGCCTTCATCGTAGTTTTTTAAATTTTCATACTTCTCCAGAAAGGCTGTGTCGGGTTGAAGCACCAGTGATTCTGGGTATTTATTTAGCCAGGCACCTAGCGCCATTTGTTCGGAAGGAAGCTCGGGGAGGGTGGTGCCTGTAAGTGGCCCTGCAACGGCCTCTCCGTTTACCTGTCGCCACCATGACCGGGTGCGGCTGTCTTCAAACATGGCGTTGAAGTGATCCATGCCAACTAAACGAAATGTTTCAGGAGTCCCATTAACTTCGGGAGAGAAGATGCGTCCCGTTCTACAGACGGTACAATAGGTGACAATAACGGGCGTGCCACCAACTGTGTCTCTCACCTGATGATGGTAACCAATGTTCTCTATGGGGTAAGCTTTGGACTCGCCATTGATTTCTACGCCGAGCACCAGATCAGTCATCTCATAGCCCGTTTGGCTGGCGGGCACAAATGAAACGGTATTGGGTTGGTAGAATATTTTATCAGCCAGCATTCGAAAGTTGACGGCATAAAAAACGCCCAGGTACAGAACTATGAAAGTACCAATCAGCAACTTGACTCTTTTTTTGCCTGTTTTGAGAAAATGCCAGGCAGGATAAGCGATCATTAAAAGCCCCGCTAAGCGAAAATAGCCAATGTTAAAAAACATGAAATAAGCGAAGTCAATACTGTTCATCTGCTGACTCCCAGGAAATGGCATGATGAGGTATACTTTCAATATTTCGGCTACGATAAGCGTAAAAAATCCGAGAACAAGCAGGAGGGTTTTCATAACTGCATCGGTTAATAAAAGCTTTAATTTGATTAACTTAGTTGAACCAAACAAATGTGGCTTTATGCTTAGCGAGTACACTATAGGCGGAAAATGGGTTGAATCCATGACAGACGAGGAGTTTTACACCTTTTGTGTGGAAAACGAGAATATTAAGTTTGAGCGTGAGCCCGATGGTCAAATTGTCATTATGTCACCTACAGGATTCAACACGGGGCGCAGGAATGCCAAAATTATTGTCCAATTGAGTAATTGGAATTCAACGCACAGTTTGGGGGAAGTTGTTGATTCAGATACCGGCTTTTACCTCCCAAACGGGGCTATGCGTAATCCTGACGCTGGCTGGGTTAGTAATGAAAGGTTAGCCTCAATATCCAAAGCTGAACTGGAAAAATTCCCTCACCTCGTGCCAGATTTCATCATAGAGCTGGTGTCAAAGAGTGACTATCCTAAAAACCTCGACGCCAAGATGAAGGAGTGGATTAACAATGGCTGCCGCCTTGGCTGGCTGATTGATCCCTTTAATGAGACTGTGACTATTTACTCTCCCGGCCGGGAACCAGAAGTTATTAAAGGATTTGATAAAAGTGTGAGTGGGGGAGCGGTACTGCCAGGGTTTGAGCTCGATTTGAAGGAATTGAAGGTATAAAAATGGAAACTGGCCTGGTTACCAGTTTCCATTAATTGATCAAAATGAACTTATTCCAGATTTCTGGAAACACCAAGTTCTAACCCCCTCAATTCAGCCAGGCCTCTTAACCTGCCAATGCCAGTGTAGCCAGGGTTGGTTCTTTTGTGCAGGTCGTCCAGCATCTGGTGACCATGATCCGGCCTCATAGGAATCGATACTTTCCGCCTTTTCATCACCTGAACGATTTCCTTCACCACGGCATACATGTCTACGTCGCCATCGAGGTGATCTGCTTCAAAGAAGTTGCCTTCTTCGTCTCGTCTGGTACTACGCAGATGCAGGAAGTGGATGTGGTCGCCCAGCCTCTGCACCATGCCAGGAAGGTCGTTGTCGGGGCGAACGCCGTAGGAGCCCGTGCAGAAGCACAGCCCATTCGCAGGAGATGGAGCTGCGGCAATCAGGTCCAGGGCATCTTGTTCCGTGCTCACAATCCTTGGCAGGCTCAGAATAGGGTATGGGGGATCATCAGGGTGGATGGCCATTTTCAATCCTTCGGCTTCCGCCACAGGTACCACCTGCTGGAGGAAGTAGAAAAGATGTTGTTTCAGTTTGGCCCTGTCAATTCCCTGGTAGGTTTTCAGAGCATTTAGTATCTGAGGCACGGTGAAGCTTTCTTCACTGCCTGGTAAGCCCTGTAGCGCATTGCTGAAAAGCATGTCTTTTTCAGTTTCGGACATCGAGCTGAAACGCTTCTTGGCTTTGCTGATTTCGTCCGCCGTGTAATCTTTCTCGGCGTTGGGCCTTTTGAGCATACAAAGGTCGAAGGCGATGAAGGCTGACTTTTCAAACCTCAGTGCCTTGCTGCCATCGGGCATAGTATAGGCCAGGTCGGTTCGCATCCAGTCGAGGATGGGCATGAAGTTGTAGGTGACGACTTTCAGTCCGCACTTGGCTACGTTCTTAAGGCTTACTTTGTAGTTTTCGATATGCAGCTTGAAGTCGCCTGTATGCTTTTTAATGTCTTCCGACACAGGGAGGCTTTCGATCACTGTCCAGGTAAGACCAGCTGCTTCTACTTCCTTGCGGCGCCTGGTGATTTCTTCCACCGTCCAGATGTCACCAACTGGTACATGATGCAGGGCCGTTACCACGCCCGTGCATCCGGCTTGTCTGATATCTGATAAGCTAACCGGATCTTTGGGCCCGTACCAGCGCATCGTTTGTTCCATTAAGTAGGCCATAACAGTATTTTAGCGTTCAAATGTATTAGGGTGTGAAGATGATAAAATAACGAATAACAAGCTCCAAAAAAGAAGAAAATCCTAACCGCAATGTCAGACTGAGCCTGTCGAAGTCCTGTCGAAGTCCTGTCGAAGCTCCATTTCTCATCATTTACCAGAGCTGTTTTTGGAAAGCTCTTTTAAAGCTCCCCAATCCTGTTTCATAAGGGCTTCTTTTTTAGCCCTGCTCCAACCTTTTATCTGTTTCTCAAAAGCGATGGCCTTGTTGACATCGCCAAAGTGTTCAGTAAACACCAACTCGACTGGCCGTCTTTTGAATGTATATGATTTGGTGTCGTATCCAATTTTATGTTCGTAAAGCAGCCAGTCGATATCATTCGTTACGCCTGTGTAGTAGCTACCGTCAGCACATTTAAGAATATAGACAGTGTATTGATTCATGATACTCGTTTTCTATAACCGCTCTTGTCGCCCTTCGACAGGCTCAGGATGACAAGAGCTACTATTCGATAATAAGTCAACGATCCGCTCAGGATGACAAGAGCTACGATCCGATAATGACCCAACGATCGGCTCAGGATGACAAGAGCTGCTATTCGATAATAAGTCAATGATCGGCTCAGGATGACACTAGCGATAGACTCAGTGTGATAACAGCGGCATCACCTTATTGTCTACCCCCTCCCTGGTGCATAAGGAAACTTCAAGTCCATATAATACTCCAGCGTTTTGTCACTTTTCTCAACGCCTTTTGGTAAAGGCCTTTTCGAGAATGTCTGAAAGTACAGCAGGCAGGAATTTCTCCACCACACCGCTTCCTGCTCCTGAATGGACAGCAGCATATTCACATGGTCCCACCGCTCTTTGTCGACGATAGCCTCCTGCTCTTTCCATTTTTGCTGCATTTGCCTCACCTCGTCAACGCCTTGCTGATAATGAAGAGCGATTTCGTCCCACAGTGTTTTACCCGACTTCATTTTGAAGTCCCAGGGCAAATGGTGAAACCAAAGCAGGTCGATGTCGGGGCAGGTTTTTGGGTCAGCCCAAACTTTCGCTGCCAACGGCGCATATTGCTCGAGTGCATTGCTGCCGGTTGCGGTACGGTCGAAGCCGATGCCTGCCGAGTCGGCCTTGTGATAATAAACAGACGTCCAATCGGCACGAGACATCTTGCTCACCCAGGGGCCTGGCCCGTAGTGATGCCCTGCTCCCATGATGTGGTGCAACCCAAGTGGCGTGCTGTAATTCACTACAGTCTCCCTTGAGGTCAACATCATTCCTCTCATGGTCTCTACGAATGTTGGGTCGTTGGTGAATGTCATTTTGAGCCACTCGTTGGCAATGTGGGCCGAGCTGAGCTCGTGGTTCCACGCAAGGCGACCGAAGGCAAACCAATTGGCTTGATGGAATGGATGCCCCGTCCAGTTGCGGTCGTTGCCAATATTGGTAACGCCTGCAATGCCTGAGATTGCTTGCCCGTCAAGCGTGCCATCTACCACTTTGGCGACCGTGGCCACTCGTACCGGTTCCACCTGGCTGGCAGGAACAGGCGGCCGGTCGGTGGGTCTGGGATTTCTGAGGTCGGGTGCTTTTAGTGATTGAGAGGGAGTTGGGTTTGGACCTTTGGCGTAGGTATCTGCATCAAGGGTTTCTTTGAAAAGTGGAGCGAGGTAGCAGAGGTTAGTGGCCTGGCCAAGGTATTCCTGGGTGATCTGAAACTCTGCCATAATCGGTGTCTTCGGCATGGCACCAAACAAGGGATGGAATGGCTCTCTTGGCTGAAAGTCAATGGCACCGTTTTTTACCTGCACCATCACATTCTTTCTGAAAGTACCGTCCAGTGGCTTGAACTCGTCGTAGGCCTGTTTGGCCCTGTCGACAGGCTGCTCATTGCTATAAACGAATGCCCGCCACATCACGATGCCGCCATGAGGTGCCACTGCATCTGCCAGCATATTAGCGCCGTCGGCATGGCTGCGTCCGTAGTTCTGTGGTCCCGGTTGCCCCTCAGAATTGGCTTTCACCGTGAAGCCGCCGAAGTCGGGGACATAAGTCATAATTTCTGTTACTTTGTCTTTCCACCACTGCCGCACTTTAGGGTCGAGTGGGTCAGCAGTTTCGAGGCCGCCAATTTCTATGGGGGCACTGAAACGGGCGGTGAGGTAGACTTTTAGGCCATATGGGCGGAATACATCTGCCAGCGCCTTTACCTTTTCGAGGTACATAGGAGTGAGCACTACCGCTTTGGCGTTGACGTTGGTAATGGCTGTGCCATTGATGCCAATGGAAGCGCACGCACGGGCGTAGTCCACATAGCGGGGGTCGATATAGCCCGGCAGGAGGTGCCATTTCCAGAGCGAAAACCCAGCATAGCCACGCTCTACAGTCTGATCCAAATTATCCCAGTGATTGAGGATGCGGTGCTGGATTTTTGGCGAGTCAGTGATTGTGAACTCATTATCGAGCGGCTGATGCGTCTGGATCAATCTTAGCAGGTGAAACGTGCCGTAGAGCACGCCCACTTCTGAGTTGGCGGCGATGACCAGCGCATTAATCCCTCTAACCTTCCTGTTAGAGATCAGGTAGCCTTCCTGGCCCACGCTTTTCAGCTCTTCTGTCAGGTTGAGCCCAGCCACAATGCTGGAACCTTCTGGCGTGCCAGCGATGATCCAGCCCGTTTTTCCGAAAGGGCTGCCAAAAGCGATTGGCTTATCGAGAAGTCTCGATAGCCCGTTGTTGAGCTCGGTTTTGATCGCTTCAAGCGTAGGGGAGTAGCCCTCCACTACATAGCCGCTGATTTGTGCCCGATAATTGTCCAGCACAGCCTGGTTCTCTATGGTTTTGTATCGCAGCCACAAATCGTAGCCATCTTCAGCTTGCCCTGCAAAGCTCAACAGTACAAACGTCAGTAGTAGGTAAATTTCTTTTTTCAACTTCACGTTACTTTGTTTTAGAGTTAAATGGAACGGCAGGTAGGCCTGCTCCATTGAATAAATTCGGCTCGCAAGCTTCACACCAGCCGTAGCGAACGGCTGCTGGAGTGGTAACTTTGGCAGACCAGGCAATCAACTGGCTGTCTTTTACTTCCGTTTTTGCTTCAACGAAATTACCATCGGCACCGGCCACCTCTACAAAGCCGGACTCTCCTTTAAACTGAAGCCCCTCTGCATGGCTGAAATTAACACTCACTTTATTTCCTTCAATTGTCATCGACTCATACATCGGGCCGGAATATTCAGTGCCGATGCCATAATCCTTTGCTAAGGCCAACAAAGCGAGCCTTTCTCCAACATCCTTCTTGTTGGCAGGATGAATGTCCGTCGGGTTGCCTACATCCATAATGACGGCCATCCCGGTATTTTCTAACGAAAGCGTACTTGTTTGCGCATCTCTCAGCTGTGCTGCCAGGTCATCATTTCTGCCGTATTTGTAAGGTGCAATTTGCACGAAATAAAAAGGGAAATTGCCCAATCCCCAGGCATCTCTCCAGTTTTTGATCATAGCAGGGAAGAGGGTACGATATACTTCCGCCGCACCTACGTTCGATTCGCCCTGGTACCAAATAGCTCCTTTGATGCCATAAGGTACCAGCGGATTGATCATGGCATTGTACAAGGTGGTGGGAGAGTAGGCTGTCAGCTGCATGGCTGGCTTTTCCGACGGTTCAAGCACATCTTTAGCGATGGGAACAACACTGCCACTGAAAATGCTCTCGGCCACGGGCTTGGCTTTCCATTCACCTTTCAGGCTGATGAGGAATTTGTCAGCAGCTACCGGCCTGATCCCGATATCATCTGAACTGTAAATACCGCCGCCGCCTGCTGTGTCAAACACTTTTACAGCCACCACGTTTGTTCCTTCTTTCAAAAGTCGGTCTGGAATGGCATAGACTCTTGCTTCCTGGTACTTGCCAGTTTCTTCAATCGCCCCAATCTTAGTGCCATTGACATACGTAATGTCCATATCGTCGATACTTCCAAGATACAATTCCAGCGATTTGGAGGATGCTTGCTCTGCCGTTAGCTGAAATGATTTCCTCAACCAGGCCACACCGTCAAAGTTACCCATCCACTGGCTCTCCCAAAGACCGGGCACACTGAGGCTTTTCCATGCGCTGTCATTAAAGTCAGGTGCTTCAAATCCACTGTCGTCGAAAGATACGTTCGCAAATGGATTACTGGCCGAGAGGTCAATGGTTGTCTTTTCCAGCTTGTCGTAGGCTGTTTTTACAGAGTCATAATAAGCGGCATAACCTTGCAGCGTTTTCGATGTGCCTTCATAAGTTGGCACCTTGTCGAGGTAGGCAGCCGTAGTCCAGGCCTGAGCGGGGGTGCCTCCCCAACTGGTATGAATGATGCCAATCGGAACGCCGGTATCAGCATTGAGCTTTTTGGCAAAGAACCAGGCGGTAGCTGAAAAATCACCAGCATTTTGTGGGGTAGCTACTTTCCAGGAACCTGACACAGTATCAAGAGGTGTAAATGAAATGTTTCTCTTCACAGTGAACATCCTTATTTCCGGGTAATTTGCCGCAGCTATTTCGGCTTCGCTGTTGTCGATGGGGTTGTGCGTCCAGCCTTTCAGTGGCATTTCCATATTGGACTGCCCCGATGCTACCCAAACTTCGCCTGAGAAAACATCATTCAGCGTAATCACCGAATCACCTCTGGAAATGGTTAGCTGGAAAGGGCCGCCTGCTTCTGGTGTAAGGAGTTTGGCCTGCCATTTGCCATTCTCGTCGGATATGGCACTGACTTCCTCCCCCCAACTACCTGCCAGCCTCACTTCTGACTTCGGATTGGCAATGCCCCAAATGGCGTTTTCTTTTTTCTGCTGTAGCACCATATGGTCTGAGAACAGGGGTATCAGCTGAAGAACAGGTGGTTCCTGGGTGCATGAGATGGCAATTACGGCCAGCAGAAGTAGTTTAACTTGTTTCATATTATGTAGGTAGGTTCCAAAATATGAAGATAGGATATTCTTCTACAGCTTCACAAACAATGGAGCACAACGGTTAAGAAAGAGAAAGGCAGGCAAATGGGTAAAATATGCTTACAAGGTCAGCGAGCTGTCTTTTGCCAGGAGAGTCAATGAGAAGTATATCCGAACCCTACTATGACTTTTGCTCAATTAAGTAGGTGGCTCTTCATTAGCAAAAGAGC